>JAZRMY010000035.1:0-48999 GCA_045647925.1 Acutalibacteraceae bacterium
ACTTTCTCTCAATTTCTCTCGAGAATTGTCGGGTCCTTATTATTGTCGTTGTTTAATTTTCAAGGTTCGTTTGCTGCCCTCTCTCAAGGGCGCCCGATTATAATACCACATCAATCTACCTTTGTCAACACTTTTTTTAAAAAATTTTTTTATTTTTTTTGAATTTACATTTTGAATAATTTTTTGTTGATTTTTGAAGTTTTTGTGTGCATTTTTAACCTAAAAAATCACGGAGTTTTAAAAGAGAGCGCTTTTCCGCCCTTGAAACCTGTACTTGTGACATATTAAGCAGTTGTGCGGTACGACTTTGCGTTAATCCATTATAATATCTATAAGATAAAATTTTCCTTTCTGTTTCATCTAATTTTTCAAAAGCCTCATCCAAAACAAGTCTATTGGAAATTTCATCTTCACATGATATTGTAGGCAAATCGGTTTCGGTTATACCGTTATCCCCTTCAAATGTAAGCGACACGGTTGACTGTGAAGCGCATAACGCTTCGGTTATTTCTTCGCAAGATACATTAAGTCGAGCAGCTAATTCGTTTATTGTAGGCTCCCGATTTAACGCTTGTTCTAAAATTTGCTTTTCTTTTGTGATTTTTAAATAAAGTTCCTTTATGCTTCTTGAAACCTTGACAGCACCGCCGTCACGAAAAAGTCTTCTGACTTCACCCATAATAACCGGCACCGCATAGGTTGAAAACAGAAAACCTTTGGTTTCGTCAAATGCATCTGTTGCTTTTATAAGTCCTATGCATCCCGCTTGGTACAAATCATCATATTCAATGCCGCGCCCCATAAAGCGTTTACATATAGAATGCACCAAGCCAAGATTGTTTTCTATAAATTCTTCGCGCCTGAATTTATTCTCAACCATTTATATTATATCTTTGACTTATTTTTTTAGTCATTATAATGGTTGTACCTTTGCCTACTGCAGACCTTACCTTTAAATCATCCATAAAGCTTTGCATTACTGCAAAACCGAGCCCCGCGCGCTCGCCGCCTACGGTTGTGTAAAGCGGTTCCATTGCTTTTTCTATATTTTCTATTCCGCAACCCTTATCGCGAATTTTAATTTTTATGGAATTTGGTTCTACAAATTCGGCTGTTATGTAAATTTTTCCTATACCGTTATTGTAGGCGTGAACTATACTGTTTGTAACCGCTTCCGAAACCGCAGTTTTTATATCGCTTATTTCTTCAAGTGTTGGATCTAGCTGAGTTGCAAAAGCCGAAACCACCGCTCTTGCAAAGCCTTCGTTTGATGAACGCGACATAAAATTCATACTAAAACTGTTTTTTACCATTATTTTACCTACTTTCTAATTTTGCTAATTTTTCTATTCCCGAAAGACGAAACACCTTATATATACTAGGGGGTGTTCCTGTGATATGAAGCTCTGCCCGAGTTTTTTGCAGATTCCTATACCTACCCATAACAAGTCCTATGCCCGAACTGTCCATAAATGTTACATCCTTAAAATCGAGTATAAGCAATGTTGGCATATTAAGTTCTATTGCCGTGTCTATAGCCTCGCGCATTTCCTTTGCTGTATGATGGTCAAGCTCACCCGACAGATACGCCGTTACAACCTCACCCGTCACATTAATTTCTACCGCCATAAATTCACCTTCTAAAATAAAATAAGGACAAGCCCTTATATATATTAAAGGCTTATCCTTAAAAATATTGTCGTATTAAGTTAATTTAAAAAATTTTTTAATTTTTCTCTTATAGCGGATGCTAAATAAAGCGAACCGAAAACAAAAACTGTTTCTTCCTTACTTATTTTATTTATTGCGTCGTCATAATTTTCTGCGGTAACACAAGGACAATAAATTTCTGCTAGTTTTTTTAATTCTTCCTTTGCTAATGCTCTGGGCATATTTTCAACACCAACTGCTACCGCATTTTTACAATAAGGCAAAGTTGTTTTTAAAACTTCTTCGCAATCCTTATCCTTCATCATACCTATAAGTGCTGTTGCTTTACCGCTATACTTTTTAAGAACTTCGGCAAGTGCATTAGCACCGTCAGGATTATGAGCGCCGTCTAAAATTACTAAAGGATTTTTAGAAATTACTTCCATTCGTGCCGGAAAATAGGTTTCTGCGAGTGCTTTATATATAATATTGTAAGGAATGTCTATCCCGCAATTCATTAGTGTTTCAATTACCATTAAGGAATTTTCTATTTGATAATCGCCAACTAAGGATGTGTGATATTCCCTACCTTTATATATATAGGTGTTGCCGCTTATATCACTTTCGGTTATTTTCAGTTTATCTTTATCGGGAACAATAGGTTTGTAGTTTTCTAAAACATTAAATGCTTCTTTGGGTTGATTAGGTGAGGTTATAACGGGGCAATTTCTGATTATACCGCATTTTTCTTTTGTGATTTCCGCTATTGTATCGCCCAAAACAGCAGTATGGTCAAGCCCGATTTTTGTTATAACGTTAGCAATAACATTATCCATAGTATTTGTGGCATCAAGCCTACCGCCAAGACCCGTTTCAATAATTGCAATTTGGCAATTTTGCTCGCTGAAATATAAAAAAGCCAAAGCGGTTATAAATTCAAACTCTGTAAGTTCTATGCCGATACCTTTAATAACTTCGGCATATTTGCAAATATCTTCACGGGATATAAACTCGCCGTTTATTTGTATTCTTTCGCAAAAATCAATTATAAAGGGAGATATAAACAAAGCGGTTTTATATCCCGACAGAATAAATGCCTTACTAAGCATTGCCGATACCGAGCCTTTGCCGTTAGTACCCGCAATGTGAATTGCCTTAAAATTGTTTTGGGGATTGCCAAGTTTTTCTAAAACTTTTTTTATTCTTTCGAGTGTGGGCGGTTTTGAAAAATTACCCAATGAATGAATATAATTTAATGTTTCATTGTAATTCATATTTCACCAAAAATTAACAAGAATTTAAAACTTAAGTCTACACAATATATTATTGGAAGCAAAACATATAAAAACGGAGCCAAAAGGTACCGATAATGTGTTTATTTCCAAAAAAGGAGCGATAAACAATATCGCTCCTTTCTGTAAATGTTACATACTTTCAAGGTCTTTAATACCTGATAAAATATTTTCAATCTTATCAAGCGCTTTTGCAAGACCTGCTTTTTGCTGTTCAACCAAAGCGGCGGGCGCTTTTGCCATAAAGCCGGGGTTGTTAAGCTTCTTTTCGAAGAATACTTTATCTTCCTCTGCTTTTTTAAGGTCTTTTTTAAGACGCTCAATTTCAGCAGAAACGTCAACCAATTCCTTCATTGGCATATAAACGGTTGCATTATCGGTAATAACACGAACTGCACCCTCGCTATCAAAGCTATCGCCTGCTTCAACTTCGGAAGCATAAGCCAAACGGCAAATGTAAGCCGAACCGCTTATGAAGGTTTCCTTATCATTAGTAGCGATACAAACCTTAGCCTTTTTAGAAGGCGGAACATTCATTTCTGCGCGACGGTTACGAATAGCTTTAATTACTGCCATAATCTTTTCAAATTCAGTTTCGTCTGCAGTAAATTCGAGTTCATTACTGAACTTAGGCCACTCTGACACCATAATACTTTCGCCCGAATGTGGCATAGACTGCCATACTTCTTCGGTAATAAACGGCATAAACGGATGCAAGAGTTTTAATGTATTTGTAAATACATATATAAGAACACTTCTTGCAGTATCCTTTGCCTTAGCGTCATCGCCGTTAAGACGGGATTTGCAAATTTCGATATACCAGTCGCAGAATACGTCCCAGATAAAGTCGTAAAGCTTTTGAACGGCAAGGCCTAATTCAAATTTTTCTAAATTATCTGTAACTTCTGCTACTAAAGCATTGTATTTAGATAAAATCCACTTATCTTCAAGTGCTAACGCCGATAAATCAAGCGCGATTTCGTTATCATTTTCAAGATTCATTAAAATAAATCTTGCAGCATTCCAAATCTTGTTAGCAAAGTTACGGCTTGCTTCTACACGCTCAGGAATATAACGCATATCGTTTCCGGGGCTGTTACCGGTAGCAAGTGAGAAACGAAGCGCGTCTGCACCGTAGGTATCAATAACTTCAAGCGGGTCAACACCGTTACCTAAAGATTTTGACATTTTTCTACCCTGAGAGTCACGAACAAGACCGTGGATAAGTACGGTGTTAAACGGTACTTGTCCTGTTTGCTCAATACCCGAGAACATCATTCTCATTACCCAGAACGGAATAATATCGTAACCTGTTACCAAAGTATTTGTAGGATAATAATGCTTAAAGTCTTCGGTTTCTTCAGGCCAACCAAGAGTTGAGAAAGGCCATAAAGCTGAAGAGAACCAAGTATCAAGCGTATCGGGGTCTTGGGTTATATTTTTGCTGCCGCAATGCTTACATTCGTGAGCATCTGTCTTAGAAACGGTAATTTCACCACAATCCGCACAATACCAAGCAGGGATTCTATGACCCCACCAGAGCTGACGGGAAATACACCAGTCACGAATATTTTCAAGCCAATGGAAATAAACCTTTTCAAAACGCTGCGGAACAAACTTGGTTTCGCCGTTTTTAACTGCATCAATAGCAGGGGTTGCCAAAGGCTTCATTTTAACAAACCACTGTTTAGAAACACGGGGTTCAACAGTAGAAGAACAACGGTAGCAAGTACCAACATTATGGGTATAATCTTCAATACGAACCAAAGCGCCCTCTGCCTCTAAGTCAGCAACGATAGCTTTTCTTGCTTCGTATCTGTCCATACCTGCATATTTCGGGTAATCATCGGTGATTTTAGCATCATCGGTCATTACGTTAATTACAGGTAAATTATGGCGAAGACCCACTTCAAAGTCGTTAGGGTCATGAGCAGGTGTAATTTTAACAACACCTGTACCGAAATCAACCTCAACATAATCGTCTGCAACAACGGGGATTTCACGGTGAACTAAGGGTAAAATTAAGGTTTTACCGATAATATCCTTATATCTTTCATCATTGGGGTTTACTGCAACTGCGGTATCGCCGAGAAGGGTTTCGGGACGGGTTGTAGCAAGCTCTAAATAACCGCTGCCATCCTTGAAAGGATAGCGCAAATGCCAGAAATGGCCTGCTTGTTCTTCGTATTCAACCTCTGCATCAGAAATAGAGGTCTTACAGTGCGGGCACCAGTTGATGATACGTTCGCCTCTGTAAATAAGTCCTTTTTCATAAAGGCGTACAAACACTTCGTTAACCGCTTTGTTACAGCCTTCGTCAAGAGTAAAGCGTTCTCTGTCCCAGTCGCAAGAAGAACCCATCTTTTTGAGCTGTTCAATAATTCTGCCGCCGTACTGTTTTTTCCAGTCCCAAGCGCGTTCTAAGAAGCCGTCTCTGCCGATATCTTCCTTAGTAACGCCTTCTTCACGCATTTTTTCAACAATTTTAGCTTCGGTAGCAATTGAAGCGTGGTCAGTACCGGGAAGCCACAAGGTGTCAAAGCCTTGCATACGCTTAAAGCGGATAAGAATATCCTGAAGCGTATTGTCAAGCGCGTGGCCCATATGAAGCTGACCTGTAATGTTTGGTGGCGGAATAACTATTGTATAGGTATCCTTTCCTTCTTCACACTTTGCGTGAAAATACTTGCCGTCAAGCCAAGTTTTATAAATACGGTCCTCAACGTCCTTAGGGTCGTACTGTTTGGCTAATTCTTTTGCCATATTTTAACACATCCTATTGGAAAATTATTCTTTTAATAATTTTTAATTTAACGCAAATATTAAACTTGTCGGTAAACTTTATGCGTTTGCAAATTTTAGTACCGACACCGCCTGATGTAATTTTCATCGGGCGGTCTTTTATTTTAGCACAAAAATATATTTAATGCAATATAATTATATTTAAAGTTCTAATGTTGCCTGTTCGGCAGTGCCTATAGGCTTTTTATTACCGGCTGCGGGAAGATTTTTAGTACGGTAACGATGTTCACTTTCAAGTGTTCCCTTTTCGTAAAGTGAAACATTCGAAATGCGTTGCCCCTTCTTCTGTGTCATAACCGCAATACCGCCGTTATCCTTTGTAGTTTTTGCAGGAATAGACGCAGTATTTACAATTAACATTCTGCCGTTCGAAGACTCTAACAAAATATCCTTATCTTCCTTTACATAAAGCACCGTATGCAAGGTAAATTTTTCACAGTAAGCCTTTATAAGTTTTTTACGGTTAGTTTTTGTGACGTAGGAAGAAAGCGGTACACGGGCAATTCTGCCGTTATCGAAAACAAATACCATATGTCCCGAATAATCGTGGGTTTCGACCATATAAACCGAATTTTCAGCCTCTTCAAATTCAAGTTTGCTTGCAACGTAATCGCCAAGAATACTTGCCTTAGAATCCGCAAACTCGCTTGTTCTTGACTTGTAAACCTGCGCTTTATTTGTAAAGAACAATAATTCTGCCGCATTGTCAGATTCAATTACCTGTGTAATCTCGTCGCCGTCCTTAAGTTTTTGTTCACCGCTCATACGAAGTGACTGAGGAGTAATTTTCTTAAAGTAACCGTCCTTAGTAAAGAACAAGGTAACGGGTGAGGTATCAAGCTCGATTTCTTCCTTGTAGTCGGCTTCATTATCGGCGCTTATAATTTCGGTTTTACGGTCCTGACCGTATTTATCAGCCACATTTTCCAATTCCTTGATTATAATCTTCATAACCTTGGAACGTGATTTAAGCACCGATTCCATATCTTCGATTTCTTTAATAAGATTTTCGATATCGGCTGTACGCTTTAAAATGTATTCGCGGTTCAAATGACGAAGTTTAATTTCGGCAACGTATTCCGCCTGAATTTCATCAATGCCAAAACCAATCATAAGGTTTGGTACTACCTGACTTTCTTCGTCGGTTTCACGTACAATTTTAATTGCCTTATCAATATCTAAAAGAATTCTTTCAAGACCTTTTAAAAGGTGCAAACGGTCTTTGGCTTTTGAAAGCTTATAGTAAACCCTACGGCGTACACATTCTTCACGGAATGCCACCCACTCGGAAATAATTTCCTTAACACCCAAAACCTGCGGTGAACCCGCAATAAGTATATTGAAGTTACAGGAAAAACTATCCTCAAGCGGAGTCATTTTAATAACTTTCTTCATTAATTTTTCGTGGTCTGCGCCACGCTTTAAGTCAATTGTAATTTTAAGACCGTTTAAGTCGGTTTCATCACGAATATCGTTGATTTCAGTAATCTTTTTCTGCTTTACAAGGTCAATTACCTTTTCAATAATCGCTTCCGAGGTGGTGGTTGGCGGAATTTCGGTAATATCAATACAATTTTGTGATTTATCGTATTCCCAAACACCTCTTACCTTAAAGCTACCCCTACCCGTTTCGTAAATCTTTTCGATTTCATCGCGGTTGTATAAAAGTCTACCGCCTATCGGAAAATCGGGTGCTAAAAGGGTATCGGCAACATTGATTTCTTCGTCCTTGATATAGGCTATTGTGGTTTCGCAAACCTCACGCAAGTTAAACGGACAAATCGAGCTTGCCATACCAACTGCAATACCTGTGTTAGCATTTACAAGCACCGACGGGTATGTTACAGGGAACAATACGGGTTCTTTCATTGTAGCGTCATAGTTATCTACAAAATCAACTGTATCCTTGTCAATATCACAAAACAGTTCGGATGCAATTGGCGCTAACTTAGCCTCGGTATAACGGGAAGCCGCATAAGCCATATCGCGCGAATAGGCTTTACCGAACGAACCCTTTGACTGCACGTACGGGTGCAAAAGGGCTTGGTAGCCTTCCGAAAGACGTACCATTGTTTCGTAAATTGCGGCATCGCCGTGAGGGTTTAACTGCATTGTTCTACCAACAATGTTAGCGGATTTTATTGTGTTACCGTTTAAAAGTCCCATATTATACATTGTATATAACAATTTTCTGTGTGAAGGCTTAAAACCGTCAATCTCAGGGATTGCACGGGATACAATAACACTCATCGCATAAGGCATATAGTTGGTTTCAAGGGTTTCGGTTATAGGTTGTTCAACCGTAAGACCTGCACCCGCAATATATGCATTAATGCTTGGTTTTACCTGTTTAGTTTCTTTCTTTTTTCTTGGAGCCATAATACTCTCCTTGTGAATTATTATATAATTACGCATTACGAATTACGCATTACGAATTAGCTAATGTCTGCATCGTCAAGATACATATAACCGTTTTCGGCAATAAAGTCTTTTCTGCCTTGCAAATCGTCGCCCAAAAGCAAATCAAACATACGGCTTGTACGTTCGGCATCCTGTGGCATTACCTTTATAAGACGGCGTGTTTCAGGATTCATAGTGGTCATATTCATCATATCGGGTTGGTTTTCACCAAGTCCCTTTGAGCGTTGCATATTATACTTTTTATCACCGATTTTTGCTAAGATTTCATTCTTTTCTTTTTCGTCATAAGCAAAATAGGTCATTTCTTTTGTGCCGATTTCATAAAGCGGAGTTTCGGCAATATAAACCTTACCCTCGTTAATAAGGGTTGGCATTAATCTATAAATCATTGTTAAAATAAGTGTTCTAATCTGGAAACCGTCAACGTCGGCATCGGTACAGATTATAACCTTATTCCAACGAAGCGAGGATAAATCAAAGGTAGCAAGTCCCTTATTGGCTTTCGATTTAACTTCAACACCGCAACCGAGCACTTTAATAAGGTTTGTTATAATTTCGCTTTTAAACACCTTATCGTAATCGGCCTTTAAGCAGTTAAGAATTTTACCTCGAACGGGGATAATTGCCTGAAACTCTGCATTTCTTGCCAATTTACAAGAACCTAAAGCCGAGTCACCTTCCACTATAAAGAGTTCTCTTACTTCAACGTCTTTAGAACGGCAGTCAACAAATTTATCTACACGGTCAAGCATAGAGTTGGAAGACTGCAAAGTCTTTTTAATGTTGATACGCTCTTTTTCGCTTCGCTCACGGCTTCGCTTATTTATAAGCACCTGGTCGGCAATTTTATCGGCCTCTGCCTTGTTTTCAATAAAGTAAACCTCTAAGCATTGGCGCAAAAAGTCAACCATTGCTTCGTAAATGAATTTATTGGTAATAGACTTTTTAGTCTGGTTTTCGTAAGAGGTAATTGTCGAGAAAGAGGAAATAACAATTACAAGACACTCTTCAATATCTGAAAATGTAATTTTACTTTCGTTATTTTTATACTTGTTTGTTTGTTTAATGTAATTATCAAGCATACTTAAAAAAGCGCTTCTTGTTGCCTTTTCGGGTACGCCGCCGTGTTCAAGCCAGCTTGAGTTATGGTAGTATTCTTTCAAGGGGTTTTTGTTGCTAAAGCTCATAGCAACGTTTATTTTAACCTTGTATTCAGGCTTGTCCTCACGGTCCTTACCTTTGCGTTCTGTCTGCCAGAACTGAACCGAGGAAAGCTTGTCTTCCCCTACTATTTCGTTTACGTAGTCGGTAATACCGTTATTGTAAACGATTTCTTGCTGAACAAATTTAGAGCCTTGCTGTTCACGGAATACAAATACAAGACCGTCGTTAACAATAGCCTGTCTTTTTAGGGTATCAATAAAATATTCAACCGGAATATCAATATCGGTAAAAACTTCCAAATCGGGTTTCCAACGGGTTTTGGTACCTGTATCCTTACCGCTATATGGCTCCTTTTTAAGTCCGCCTACGTTATAGCCCTTTTCGAAATGGAGGTTATATTTAAAGCCGTCACGCTTAATTTCAACATCCATATACTCCGAAGCATACTGTGTTGAACAAAGACCGAGACCGTTTAAGCCTACCGAATATTCATAGTTTGCGCCGTCGTTAGTATCGTACTTACCGCCGGCATACATTTCGCAGTATAAAAGCTCCCAGTTAAAGCGTTGTTCTTTATTATTAAAATCAACAGGTGCGCCACGACCAAAGTCCTGTACTTCAATCGACCCGTCGGCATATTTGGTAACAACAACCTTATTACCGTAGCCCTCACGCGCTTCATCTATTGAGTTTGAAATAATTTCAAATACCGAATGTTCACAGCCGTCAAGCCCGTCCGAACCGAAAATAACACCGGGGCGTTTTCTAACCCTGTCGGCGCCTTTAAGCTGACTGATACTTTCGTTACCGTATTCAACCTTATTTTTTGGCATTAAGCATACTACTCCTTATATATAATCATACTCATACATTATATACCATATTTGGTATTTTCGTCAAGCAAAAACCACAAATATATGTTGATTTTTACCTTCAAGTGATATAATATATAGTATTAGAGGTGTTAATGATGGATTATTTAAATACATTAACCGATACAACACTAGGGAAAATACTTTTTAGCGGTGCAGTAGTTAACTTTTTTCTTGTGGTCTTAGGAACACTAATAGGAATTTTGTTCAAAAAAGGTATTCCTCAAAAATTGCAAAACGCTTTAATGACGGGTATGGCTTTCTGTGTGCTTTATATCGGTGTTACCGGTCTTTTTGAAAAGGGCGCAAACATACTTGTTATGATTGTTTGCTTTGCGGTTGGCGCTGTAATAGGCGAGCTTGCCGATTTGGACAAGCAGGTAAACCGTTTAGGAAAAGCTATTGAAAAACGATTCCAAAAAAACAGTAACTCAAAAATTGCCGAAGGCTTTGTTACCGCAACGCTTCTTTTCTGTGTTGGCGCTATGACTATTGTAGGCTCTATCGATAGCGGAATTTCGGGTGATAATTCTACCCTTTATTCCAAATCGGTAATTGACTGTGTTGCTGCTGCGGTGTTAGCTTCAAGTATGGGTATAGGTGTTATCTTCGCCGCTTTTTCGGCGCTTATAATCGAGGGTGCAATTACCCTTTTGGCAACCTTTATTGCCCCAATACTTACCGAATACATAATCGCGCAAATGTCGGTTATAGGCTCATTACTTATAATAGCATTATCCCTTAATATGCTTGGTATTACAAAAATTAAGGTTATGAACTTTGTTCCTGCGGTTCTTTTACCGCTCGTATTAATATTTTTTTAAGGAGTAGTTATGAAAAAAAGAACAAGACGTCAAAAAGCGATAATAAGGCGCAGAATTTTTCTATCGTTATGCGCTTTAGTTTTAGCGGCAGTTATAGCACTTATAGTTTTTGTTGCCGGCAGTATTATAGGTATTTCCGAAAAGGAACCCCAAAAGGAAAATAATTCAAAAACCGAAAGTAACAGCAGTAAGGTTGAAGAAGTTATTCCCGATACCTATGCCACGGTGCTTAGTATCGGCGATATTATGTGCCACTCTCATCAATTAGAGGGCGCAAAAACATCTGGCGGCTATGATTTTTCGGCGTTTTTCAAAGAGCTTTCACCCTATTTTCAAAAATTCGATTTATGCGTAGCTAATTTGGAATTAACCTTTGGCGGAACCGAAGCGGGCAGTTTTCGCGGTTACCCATCGTTTAACACACCCGACCAATTGGCAGATACCATTAAATCAAGCGGTATAAATTTGCTTATGACCGCAAATAATCACTCGTACGATACAGGGCTTAAGGGACTAACAAGAACCGCCCGTATTTTAAAGGAAAAGCAAATTGAATATACAGGTACCCGAGAATTAGATACCGAGCCAAAATATATTATAAAAGAAATTAATAACATAAAAATTGGTATAGCAAACTTTTCTTATGAAACCAAGGGCGATGATGCTACTCGCAAATATCTTAACGGCGGTGCAATAAGTAAGGACGCTAACGGACTTATAAATACCTTCTCTTACCAAAGAATTGATAGCTTTTATGCCGAAGCTAAAAGCATTATAGACGCTATGAAAAACGACGGTGCAGAGTTTATTTCCTTTTATATGCATTGGGGCGAGGAGTACCAACTAACCGCTAACACCTGGCAAAAATCCATCGCGCAAAAGCTTTCAAATATGGGGGTTAATATGATTGTAGGCGGTCACCCACATGTTGTACAACCAATGGAGCTTATCCATTCCGAAGATTCACAAAACACCACTGTTTGTATTTATTCTTTAGGCAATGCCGTTTCAAACCAACGCCGCGAGCTTATGAAAAATTCCGCGCCAAAGGGTCACACCGAGGACGGCGTAATGTTTAGCTACAAGTTAAAAAAATCCAACGGTGTGGTTAGCGTTGTAGAGGTTGATATAATTCCAACTTGGGTTTATAAATATACTTCTAACGGTTATAAATACACCGTTTACCCAATAGAAGACCTTCAAACCGCAACCGCGAAATACTCCTCCCTTGCTTCAAAGCTTACCGAATCCTACAACCGCACCAAAGCAATTGTAGAAAAAGGTCTTACCGAATGTCAAACCGAAATCGGTTGCGAAATAACCTTTAACTAACAAAAAAACACCTATGCAAAACATAGGTGTTTTTATTTTTTTAAAATTCCAATAAGGTTCTTTCAATTATATTTTCTTGTAACTGCGGGCTTAAAGCAACGAAATAGTCACTATAACCGCCTACTCTTACAATAAGGTTTTTATAAAGCTCGGGGTTCTTTTTAGCGGCCAATAAATCCTCCCTTGAAACTACCGAAACCGAAAGCTGCTGCCCCTTGTTTTCAAAATAGGTTTTTACAATTGCCAAGAATAGCTTTTTATTATCCTCGCTTGCAAATACCTCTTTATTAAACTTAAGGTTTAATATATGGCCGCTTTTTGCTAAGGTCTGGTCGACCGCCATAACCGAATTCAAAAGCGCTGTTACGCCGTTAATATCGCAACCGGGCACCGCGCCTATACTATCCGCCAAAAGCGGTGAATCCTTCTTTTTGCCGTTTGGCAACGCGCCTACCTTTATTCCAAAAGAGGCCGCTCTTGTAAAGGGACTGCAACCGCCGCCATACTTGCCGCCACGGAAGGTTTCTTTGGTGAGCAAGTATTTATAAAAATGCTCGGTCACCTGTTTATAAATTTCATCGGTTTTAGCGTTATTATTACCAAATTTTTCGTATCTTGAAAAATCATAATAAAGTTGGTCAAATCCTTCAAAATCGCTTTCCAAAGCATCAAGCAATTCCTTCATTGTGTATTTTTTCGTATCATACACAAAGTGCTTAACGGCCGCAATTGAATCAACCGTATCTGCAATGCCTTCGGCAAGAATTTGTCCGTGCCCGTAAACAGGCCCGTGATTTTTAAAATCCAATCCCTTTTCAATGCAACCCTCCACAAAATTCGACCTGTGCGGATTCAGTGCATATTTGGAAACTAATTCCTGCGAAATATTAGCCATATCGGCGGTGGAATCGGTTGCCGCTTCTACCTGCTTTTTATATGCTTCAAAAAAATCATCAAAGGTTTTGAAGTTTTGGGGATCACCTGTTTCGGCACCTAATTTTTCGCCTGAAATACTGCAAACACCGTTGTTTAATGCTAACTGCAAACACTTTGCAAGGCAAACTTCCCCGTCTTCAAGTCCCATGTGTGACTTGCCGTAAATATCAATCTGATTACAACCGTTCATGCAGTAATTGTGCGAATCCTTAGGCGGTATGCCAAGTGCCTCCAAAGCAGTACAAACACACTCATCGTTATAAAGCACAGGCATACCAATTCCCGTAGCAATGGTATCCGCCGCTTCTTCCAACAGTTTTTGCGGTGTGTTTTTATGCACTCTCATAGTAAGGTTCGGTGTTTGATATTTAAACTTACGCGCAACCCTTAAAATATCGTAGGAAAGCTCGTTAGTTTGGTCGTTACCAAATTCATCGCTACCGCTAATGCACAAGTTCCAAGTGCGTGTATCGTGAAATAATTCCCACAACCCTTCAAGGCACTCCATTTTCTCATTTTCATCTGCATTACGGTAATATTCAATCAAAGTTTGGTCTAATCTTCCGGGCGAATCGTGTCCGTCAAAAGAGAATATAAACCAAAACATTTGACATGCTTCAAACAGATTTCTCGGTTTGTTTTTAGGTATATTTTCGAACGCTTTTCCTATTCTTATAAAACGTTCCGCTTGTTTACCACTATATTTTTTTGCAGTTTCAAAAGCATAATCACGGTAGCGTTCACCCAATATTTCCAACGCCTCTGCACAGATTAAAAGTGAATCATAAAAATCGTCCTTACCACTATTGATTTTACGGTATTTTTCAATTTTTTCTTTAAGCGCAGCAGTTCCGTTTTCCAAAAAGTAAACGGGGTTTCCGTGCCCCACCCAATCTCCACCGTGGCAAAGTTTATATTCCATCTGCTTTTTTTGAAGTTCGGTTATAGCATTTGGGAAAAGCGTAGTATAAAAATCAAGCTTTTGCATTTCCTTCCAAATTTGTTCAAGCTCCGCCTTGTATTCAGGATATTTAGTTGTTTTCGCTTCAAAAATTTCCTTGCTTACTTGAATACCAGTTCCAAACTCAAAACGAAAAGCGTATTCTTGAAAATCGTTAAATTTGCCCGCGAAAATTCTGTCAGGGTCGATGTTTAATTCCATCTGCTTAGCCCTCTCACGCATACCGCAAGCGATTTTATAACCAACATAATCTCTGTCCGCTTCCAAGTACCCTACTGCAAAAGGTTCTATTCTGTTTTTGAATTTATACATGACAAATCCTCATTTCTTTTATTAAAGCGGTTGAACGTCCTGTGAGGTGCCCCAAACGGTAATTTCTTCTACAACAACGCCTTTAGGCTGATTTGCGCAATAAAGCACTGCATTTGCAATATCGGTTGCGGTCATTGTTTCTTCGCATCCTTCAATTCCAGAATTGCTTTGGAAGCCCGTACTTGCTCTACCCGGCATAACGCAGGTAACTCTTACGCCATGAGGACGAAGCTCTGTATAAAGTCCCTTTGAAAAGCTTAAAAGACCTGCCTTTGCGGCGCCGTAAATGGTCCAAGTACCCCATTGATGACGGGCGCAGATTGATGAAATATTTATAATAACACCATCCTGCTTTTCAATCATACCAGGCGCGAAAAGTTGCGAAGAATAAATAGAGCTTGTAAGGTTAAGCGAAATTGCTTCATCTATAGATTCCTTAGTTTGTTCAACGGTGTTTACAAGTTTAACGCCGCCGCCCGCATTGTTTACAAGAATATCCACTGTACCAAAATCTTTAGTGATTTTTTCTTTTAATTCTAACCACTCCTGATAGTTGGTAACATCAAGCTTATAACCACCTGCAAAGCCGTAATCCTTTACGGTTTTATTAACCTTTTCTTCATTTCTTGAAGCGATAATAACCGTATCGCCGTTTTCTTTAAAAAGTCGTGCTGTTTCCAGGCCGTAACCGCTTGTTCCGCCTGTAATTAATACTACTCTTGCCATAATAAAACCTCTTTCTATTTTTATTTACTTGAATTATAACATACCAAGTGATATAATTAAAGTAAATAAGTATCATTTTTTAGTAAAATTGTATCATAAGTAGGTGCAAATAATATGTATCCCGACAAATCAGAAAATTCAAGCGTTTTTATAATCCACGAAAGCAACGTTTTTGCAAAATATCCCAATAAAATAGTGCATGCTTATTCGCATAGTGAAGCAACAACAGGTATGCACTCGCACGATTTTTACGAGCTTATTATTATATTGGATAATAACGGTTGCCATTACATTGGCGATATGAAAATTCCAACCTGCGCGGGCGACATTTTCGTTATTCCCCCCGGCATTGAGCACGGCTACTATTTCCCCGAAAACTTGAACGTTTTTTATATTCTTTTTCATAGCTCCTTTATAGAAAAATATTATAAAGCCCTGCTTTCAGTACCCGGTTTTTCCGCGCTTTTTGAAATTGAGCCTTATTTAAGGCAAGTTTACGAAAAGCATTTGTTTTTGCATTTGGATAAATCAAAACTTGAAATTTTTAAAGAAAAAATTGAAAACATTTTAAAATACGATAAACCCGAATATTACGAATACCAAACCTTTGCCATTCTTCATTTTATTTCCGAGCTTTCTCTTTTAATGCAACAAAAAACCGAAAGCACGCAAAATCTTTCAAAGGATGATTCGGATATTTTCAAGGTGCTTAAATACATAGGCGAAAACTTTAACCAAAAAATCACAATATCCGAGCTTATGAAAATTGCTAATATGTCCCGCCCGACTTTGCACAGACGTTTTAAAGCCGTAACCCAAATGGCCCCGATGGAATATATCTTAAACCTTAGGCTTAACGCCGTTAAAAGTCGCATTCCGCAAAGAAACGAAACTAAAACCACTTTAGCGCAAGAGTACGGTTTTTACGATTCTTCGCATCTTAACAAATACCTTAAAGACAAAAAAGAGAGCCAATAGGCTCTCTTTTAAAATTATACAAAATTATTCAGCACTTAATGCGGCATTAATAGTCGCAAGCTTGGTTTTTTCAGCATTCAAATCAGAAATTAATCTATTTTCATTAACCTTTAACTGCATTATTTTGTTATCGCGCTTTTTCTCTTTGCTTTTTTGAGTAATTTTAAAAATTACGGCAATAGCTATAACTACAAATAAACAACTGAAAGACGCTATATAAAATATTGGCTTTAAGAAAAATAAGCCTACCGACGAAATGGAAAAAACATATATTAGTCGCATAAAAATAGGACTCAGTTTTTTCTTTGGGATTTCTTCCAATTGCTTTATTTGTGCGGTTATTTTGGCGATTTCTTCCTTTAAGCGTTCAATATTTTCTAAAACTGAAGCCTTGCTTTGAAGGTCATTTTCATTAGTATTCATAAAACTACTCCATTAATTTTCTTCAAAATCTATACAACTTCTGCTTTCGGTAAAGGGTCTTACCTTATTATCGGCTACTGCAACGTGTTCGGGATGAACAGCATAGCCTTTGAGTGCCTCTTTGGATTCTAAAACCGAGTAAAGCATAACGTCTACGTTTGAAGAATCAAGACGTTCGGTTTGAACCTTAAGCTCAATAAGACCGGGCACCTTGCCAACAAGCGCTTCAAGACTTGCCTTCATATCCGCCTTAATAGCATCGGTATTGAATTCCTCTTTTAATTTCCAAAGAATAATGTGCTTAACCATAATAACTCTCCTTTGTATTTCTTAATGTTATTTTAACATAATTATTTAGTATAATCAATAATTATACTAAAATAATATATCTTCACCTTAAAAAAATCCCGAGTTTTAAAACTCGGGATTTTTATATTTATTCAACCTCTATCCAGGCGTGCATAATATTTGTCTGCGCTCTGTGATAGGATTCGGAATACTGAACAAGCAGTCTGTCCTTACCGTCTGCGCCTTTTATAGTAATGTTATTAGAATAATAACAACCGCCGATTCGGCCTTCATTTACTATTGTGCCCTCATCCCAATTAATACCGTCCTTAGAATGATAAAAAACAAAATTCACACCTTCTTCACTTCTGCCGTGAAGAATATATTGACCATTTACATAGCCAACTTGTGGATTGCGGGCTATCTTCTTAACAGGAACCTTAAATGGCTCTCCCCAAGTCTTTCCGTCGTCATAACTTTCAAGGGCTGTAAGATTGTATTCATCATTAGCGTTATATGCATAAAAAATCAACGAACCGTCGGGTCTGAAAATCATATTTCCGTAAGCGTGACCCATTGTATTAAACGGAATGGTAGTGTATTCGTAAAAGCTATTTCCGTTATCATCACTTGCAAAAATTTTATAAAACTTGCCTTCCTCTGCACAGATAAAACCTTTGTCGGTAGAGTTACAGAATTCAAGCAAATACACCCTGCCGTTTCGGTAAATAGCGTCGTACATTCGTCCACGTTCTTCACTTACCGAAATCGGCTCGCTCCAGGTTTCGCCGTTATCGTGACTTAAAAGACACACGGCGTTGCATAGGGTTCAAAATATTTACCAATGCTTCTTAAACAAAAGAGAACGATTGTGCCGTCGTCACAAACAACCGCTTTTTCGCAACCAATTTTATAAACACCGTCTAAAAACGAATCGTAAGAATATTTTAGCACCTTAGCCTCACCCCAAGTAAGACCACGGTCGAACGAGCGTTTATATTCAACCCAACCGTACATTGAATGTCCTGCACCGCCAAACTCTATTCCGCTAACGCCCGAACAATTTGAATAAAATGCTATAATCGAGCCGTCCTTACATTGGGCCATAGCGTGACCTAAATGTCCGCTACGGTTATTTTTTTGATGGTCCACAAAGACCTCTCTACCCGTGAATATGATTTTTTGATTTTCATTTGATAAAACTTTCATATTTATTGGCTCCGATTTTTTATATTCGTAAATTTTTATTAATCCTAAAGCCGAAGCATTCTCGGCTTGCTCATCACTTATTTCCTCAATTTCGGCAGTTGCTGATTTTCTGAGAATAATGGCTAATGCTTCTTTTAACTGCTTTTTACCGCCTATAATAATTCGTTTGGCATTTTGTGATAATATACACTTTATTTCATCCTGCAAAACCGCTCCCAAAAAGAAGCTGTAAACCTGCGAAGGATTACCCTTAAACATATTTTTAAGTATTCTCACCTTAAAAAGACTGTTGTTAATACCGTTTTGCTTGCAAAATTCATATCCCTTTAACAGATAATCGTTATCTAAATCGGCATCCATACAAACAGCATCTTTTAAAATCGTATTTTCACTCAGTGCCGCAAGCATTTCACCGGTAAGCATTGTTTTAAAGTTAGTGATTTTTCCTTTATCATCAACATTTATAATTTTTGAATGTGAGCCCGGAAGAATATAAGTACCCTCACCACAAAAAATACCCATAAGCTCGGCTTCTTCGCCGCGCATCATATCGCAGTTTTCAAAGCTTTCGGTTTGGCATTTCACCCCGCGCACAAATACAAAAGGTATAGAAGATATATCCTCAAGCACAGTTTCGTGTGTCATGGCATTTAAGTCTCCAACACCTATGGGAGTTTTCATATGCGGAAGATTTACAAGTCCAAATTCGCTTGTTATCATACCGGAAGCTAAAATTCTTTTAATAACGTCTTCGCGCATATTATTTTTTTCAAGAATTTCTTTTATACCTTGTTTGATAGTTTGCTTTAAAACTTCGTTATTACCTATGGCCTTTTTGGCACCCACATTAAATTTTTGTACGTCTGTAATTTTGCCGTTTTTTACAAGACATATACGGGTGTTTGTTGTACCTGAATCTATTGTTATGTAATTTGACATTTTAATCACCGTTATAATTATATATTATAAAATCGTCAATTAAAATTGTCATTTTTGCTTTTTATATTGATTTTCTTGCAAAATATAATATAATAATATTGGTGATTTTATGCAGCAGTTATTTAAATATTATATAAAAAGCGAAAATGTTATTTTCAAATACGCAAATGGAGAAAGTGAAAAATCGGGCAAAGAATTTCATACATTTAATGAAATAATATTATTTTTAGATGGTGAAGCCGAGCTTATTGGTGAAAACATTCACACTAATATTAAACCTAATACCCTTATTGTAATTCCAAAAGAAACCTACCACCAAGTAATTATTAAAGGAAATAAGAATAACTACCACCGCTGTACCTTAAGTTTTTTTGATACGAGCGAAACCATCGATTTAAGCAGTAACTTAACTAAAATAACCTTGCTTGAATACGATTTTGATTTCAAATACATTTTCGGAAAGCTAATTAACCTTTCGCAGCAAGAGAACAAAAATAACGCTACACTTTTAAAAGCTTTTTTAACCTTGATTTTATGCGAAATTTTGGCAAAAAACAGTATTTCAATTAATGAAACGTCGCAAAATCCGATTATTGAGTCTACGATTTTTTATATAAACCAAAACCTTAATAAAAACATTTCAATAAACGAAATTGCAAATGCACATAATATATCCCCTTCCTCACTTTCGCATATTTTTAAAAAAGAAATGAATATTCCAATACATCAATATATAATTAAAAAAAGGCTTATTACCGCACACCATAAAATCAATTCAGGTACCCCTTCAACTACCGCCGCAATAGAATGCGGTTTTAATGATTATTCAGGATTTTATAAACAATATAAAAATATGTTCGGCTACCCGCCTTCTAAAAACAAAAAAACCTCCGATTAAATCGGAGGTCTTAAATTTTAATTACATCTTAGCAAGGTTTGCTTTAAGATTTGCAAGCTGTTCCTTGAGAGCAGCAGGAAGCTTGTCGCCAAACTTCTTGTAGTGTTCTTCAATTTCAGCAGCTTCTTTTTCCCAAACAGCCTTATCAACAGTTAAGATGCCCTTTAAGGTATCCATATCCATATCTAAGTCAGTAAGGTCAATGTCTTCAGGCTTCGGAATGTAACCGATAGCAGTTTCAGTAGCATCTGCATTACCTTCGCAACGGTCAACGATCCAGTTAAGAACGCGCATATTGTCGCCAAAACCAGGCCAGAGGAAGTTGCCGTCATCATCGGTACGGAACCAGTTAACGTTGAAGATTTTGGGAGCCTTGTCGCCAAGCTTTTCGCCCATTTCGAGCCAATGCTTGAAGTAGTCGCCCATGTTGTAGCCACAGAAAGGAAGCATAGCCATAGGATCACGACGAACTACACCAACAGCGCCTGCAGCAGCAGCAGTTGTTTCAGAAGCCATTGTAGAACCTACGAATACACCGTTAACCCAATCCTTTGATTGATATACAAGCGGAGCGCACTTAGCACGACGGCCACCGAAGATGATTGCAGAAATCGGAACGCCTTCGCCCTTATCAAATTCAGGAGAAATGCAAGGACAGTTCTTAGCAGGTGCTGTAAATCTTGAGTTGGGATGTGCAGCATAGGTTGATTTGTCAGCCTTGCTGAACTTAGAAGCATCCCAAGGATTGCCGAGCCAGTCAATTGCATTTTCAGGTAAGTTTTTATTAAGACCTTCCCACCAAACAGTGTTGTCGTTCATATCGTGAGCAACGTTGGTGAAAATTGTGCCCTTCTTGGTGCTTTCAAGAGCATTGAAGTTAGAATGCTCGTTAGTACCGGGAGCAACACCGAAGAAGCCGTTTTCAGGGTTAATAGCATAAAGACGACCGTCAGGACCTATCTTCATCCAAGAAATATCGTCACCTACAGTCCAGATCTTGTAGCCCTTCTTACGAAGATATTCGGGTGGAATAAGCATAGCAAGGTTGGTCTTACCGCAAGCAGACGGGAAAGCAGCAGCAACGTATTTAACTTCGCCCTTTGGATTTTCGAGACCGAGGATAAGCATATGCTCAGCCATCCAGCCTTCCTTCCAACCCTGGTAAGAAGCAATACGAAGAGCGAAACATTTTTTACCTAAAAGAACGTTTCCGCCGTAGCCAGAGTTAACAGAAATAATTGTGTTATCCTGTGGGAAGTGGCAGATGTATCTGTTTTCGGGGTCAACATCACATCTTGAGTGGAGACCGCGAACCCAGTCATTACTGTCGCCTAAAACATCGAGAACCTTCTTGTCAACACGAGTCATAATAAGCATATTAAGAACAACGTAAACAGAGTCAGTTACTTCGATACCGATTTTAGCGATAGGAGAACCGATAGGGCCCATAGAATAAGGAATTACATACATTGTACGTCCCTTGTAAGAACCGCGAGCAATGTTGTAAAGCTTTTCATACATTTCTTTGGGGTCACACCAGTTGTTAGTAGGACCTGCTTCTTCTTTTGTAGTTGTACAAATGAAAGTACGGTCTTCTACACGTGCAACGTCGTTAGGATTTGTTCTGTGGAGGTAGCAATCAGGTAATTTTTCCTGATTTAAAGCTTCCAATTCGCCACATTCAACAGCGATTTTACGAAGTTCTTCAGTTTGTTCGTCAGAACCATCAATCCATACAACCTTATCAGGTGTAAGAAGGTCTTTCATTTCGTCTAACCACTTGATGACAGTTTTATTGTTGGTCATTGTTAAATCTCCTTTTAAAATAATTCAATTTTTTCCTTATACAGTATACCTCATTTCATTTAAAAATTCAATAAGATTATTAAAATATCAACAATCTTTTTTGTTTTATATAAAAAACATATAACTGCATACGGTTTTTTTGTCACTTATAACTTAAAATATATATGTTGACACAAATAACAAAAAGTCTTAAAATAGTATTAACATGTTACGGAGGTAATATTATGAAAAACGGCTTTATAAAGGTTGCGGCAGGTGGAGCGAAAATAACGGTAGCGAATACAAACGCCAACTGCCTTGAAATTAAAAATTTAATTAAAAAGGCAGACGAGCAAAAGGTAAATATTTTAACCTTGCCCGAGCTTTCTATTACAGGCTACACTTGTGGGGATTTGTTTTTTAACCATACTCTGATAACCTCTGCAAAGAATGCCCTTTTGGAAATAGCCGAATTCACAAAAGGTAAATACCCTGTTGTAACAGTTGGACTCCCCTTTTATTATAACCAAAAATTATATAATTGCGTTGCAATAGTTTTTAACGGTAAAATTTTAGGCTTAATTCCTAAATCATATATTCCCGACCATAACGGATTTAACGAAAAGCGTTATTTTGAATCGGGGCTTAATATTGCCGAAAATTCAACAACCGTAATAGGCGGCTACGTTGTAAATATCGGTACAGATTTAATCTTCCGTAACGAAAATATGGAAAACTATTCCTTTGCGGCAGAAATTTGCGAAGACCTTTTCGCACCGCATCAAATTGCTGAAGATTTAAGTCTTGGCGGCGCTTCAATAATTCTTAATTCCTCTGCAACAAATGAAACTGTTGGAAAAAGCGAATACCGCAAGCAATTAGTTGCGCTCACAAGTAAAAGACTTCATTGCGGTTATGTTTTTGTATCTGCAGGCGAAGGCGAATCCACAACCGATATGGTATTCGGCGGTCACTGCTTAATTGCCGAAAACGGCGTTACTCTTGCCGAAAATAAGCCCTTCCAAAACGATAAGCTTTTGGTAAGTGAAATTGACGTGGAATTACTTTTATCCGAACGCCAAAAAAACACAAGCTTTATACCGCTTGACGATGGAAATATTATCTACTTTAATCAAGCTGTTACCTATACAAAATTAACCCGCAAAGTAAGTGCAACCCCGTTTATTCCCGAAAATTTCGATGCTAATACCGCCGCAAACGAAATGCTTACCATCGCCGCAAACGGACTTAAAAAACGCATTGCGCACACCAATTGCAAAAAAGCGGTAATTGGTATTTCGGGCGGACTTGACAGTACTTTGGCTTTACTTACTACCGCAAAATGTATGGAACTTTTGGGCAGACCAAACTCTGATATTTTGGCAATTACAATGCCTTGCTTCGGTACCACAAAGCGCACGAGAAGTAACTCTGAAATTTTGTGCGAGCTTTTGGGGTGCGACTTTAAAGAGGTTAATATTACCGATTCGGTAAAGCAACATTTTAAAGATATTGAGCAAAGCGAAAATTCATTCGACGTTACCTTCGAAAACTCCCAAGCGAGAGAGCGCACACAGGTGCTTATGGATATTGCAAATAAGTGCGGCGGTCTTGTAATAGGTACGGGCGACCTTTCGGAATTAGCGCTTGGTTGGGCAACCTTTAACGGCGACCATATGTCTATGTATGCCGTAGACGCCGATATTCCAAAAACAATGGTTAGAAGCATTGTTAGCTACTGCGCTAATAACAGTAACGCCGAGCTTAAAAAGGTGCTTCTCGATATTCTTGATACCCCCGTTTCCCCCGAGCTTATACCCGCAGACGATAAGGGCGAGATAGCCCAAAAAACCGAGGATTTGGTAGGTCCTTACGAACTTCACGATTTCTTTATTTACTACCATTTACGCTACGGTTTTTCGCCTAAGAAAATTTTCCGTTTAGCCGAAATTGCTTTTTCGGGCGTTTACGAAAAGGAAACAATTATTAAATGGCTTACCGTTTTTGCAAGAAGATTTATGAACCAACAGTTCAAGCGTTCCTGCTTACCTGACGGGCCTAAAGTAAACGAAATAAGCGTATCCCCCCGTGGCGACCTTTCAATGCCGAGTGATGCTTCCAGTGAGCTTTGGCTTAAAGAAATTGAAAAATTATAAAATGAAAAAGTGCCGTTTAAAACGGCACTTTTATTTTTCTGTTTTGTGATAATGAATACAATAATCAGGTATATCTCGTTTTGTGTAAATTGCTTCGTCAAAATTCGAACGTGCTATTGACACCCCTTAATATTTATAGTAATATATAAACGTAAATTGTGGACATATCTGTTATGATTTTTTGGAGGAAAGATATGAGCGAATATAGTAAAATGGCATTAGGTGTATTTGAATTAGACAGCGAATGTGCCTGCTTTGTTGCCTTAGATGCTGCGGCAAAAGCCGCTAATGTAAAAATACAATCGGTTGAGAGAAACCGTTTAGGTGCGGGCGCTTGTGTTAAAATGCGCGGTAGTGTTTCAGACGTAAAGGCCGCAATGGAGGTTGCACTAAAAACAGCTGAGCCTATTTCAAAAATTGTTTCACACACAATTATTGCGTCACCTGACGAGAATACTGAAATAGCCGCCGCAATGACAATAAACAAATAGGAGAAAAATTATGGTATACGGTGCATACGGACTTGTAGAGGTTCTTGGAGATACAAATAGCGTGGTTGTAGTTGACCAGATGTTAAAAACTGCCGAGGTTAATTTCGAAACCACTGATACAAAGTGTGGCGGACATGTTTTAATTTTTGTAAGCGGCGAGGTTTCGGCAGTAAAGGCGGCTGTTGATAGCGTTACTCACAACCCACCCTGCAAAATTTTCAATTCTGCAGTTGTTTCAAATCCTTCAGAGGAAATGATAAACATTGTAGAAATGTTTAAAGCTAGAAAAGCAAAGAAATAATAAATTATTAATAAAAAGGACTTGAAGATTAATCTTCAAGTCCTTTGTTTTATTTTACAGTAGTTATTCCCGAAATATCGGTAACCTTTTTAATTGATTTTATTCTCATAGAATCCACTACAGGAACCCAACCGTTTATATCGTAGTAAATATATCCGTCATCATCAATCTTTTCAACCCAAAGGTTTGACGCGCCACTGTAGGTATATTCTATTGCGTAATAGAATTGATGAACTCGTTCGGCTTCTTCGATATCGGGACCACCCTTAATATAATCATAATAAACTGTAAATGTTCCCTTTTTATTATCCTTATAACCGATTAAATTATGTGTATAATCAGCAACATCACCTGCAGCAATATAATCTATGTAGAATATTCCGTTTGAATACGAATGGTTGCACCAGAAGAATTTATATTCGCCTTGTGCTTTTATTTTTGCAAAAAGGTTATCGTCAATAACAAACTTTGTTTTAAGCGCTTTTAAAAATTCTGCTTCGGGTACCTTGTAAACCCATTCTTCTTCATTGAGGTACTTCTGTAAGTTTTCGTAACCTATTGCATAATACGCTTCCTGAACCATAAAATCATAATCGGGCGTTCCGTCGCTGTTTATTTCGGCTGCATTATTACCGCCGGTAGCACCTGTAATGCCTGCAGCATCAGCAGTGATTTTTTCTACAGCTAAATTCGACTGTCCGCACACAGTACATTTTCCGTTTGATATTGTGTGCTTTTCAACTGCTATTTGCACACCGCAATCCTTACAAAGCTTTGCATGGTTAACAACATCCAATTTTGAATTGTCTATAATATTGCTTCCTGTAGAAACCGCTTTTGCAATTGCATTTGTATGCTTGCATTTAGGTGTTTCCTGAGGTTTTTCAGTTTTACCTGGTTTACTTGTTGTGCTATTCACGCTTGAAGTATCAGCGGTTTCGCTTTGGGTGGCGTCTTCATTTTCCAACTTCACTTCAGTTGTTACCTCTGCTTTTATTTCAAGTTCGGTAAGCTTATCATTTGCCGATGTTTTGATATCTTCTAAAATATTGGTTGCAACTACTGTTTTATCAACAACCTCGGTAATTTTAATATCAATCTTTGCATCCGTCTTTACAAAACCGCCATCGTTAGCCGCTACAATAAGATTACTTACAACCTTATCAACCTTTTGGTCTTTAAAGGAAACCTTTTTTTCAATAGCCTTTGCATCCTTATTAACGGGCTCTACCGCCAAAACTGTGCCGCTTGCATCAAGATAAAGTCTGAACTGTGGATTGATTGTAACCAATACAACCGATGCATAGTTTTCAGGCTTTTTAAACTCGTTTTCTTCAGAATCACTTACGCTCGGCAATGACGAAATAACGTCCGGGTTCTTTTTACAACCCGCAAAGCAGGTAGCCAAAAGCATTACCGCCAATAATAAGCAAAATAGTTTTTTCATAAAAATCTCCCCCTAATTTAAGATTCTATACTTATAATACAACTTAAAAACCAAAAACGCAACCATAAAAAAAGGACTTGAGGATTTTTCCTCAAGTCCTTTAATTTAATTACGAATTACGCATTACGAATTCCGAATTACTTATTAAGCGCTTCGTTAACTGCAACTGCGCAAGCAACAGTCATACCAACCATCGGGTTGTTACCACTCACTATGAATAGCCCTTTTTTCTTATGCATATCTTTTTTTGCTCAAAAAACAGGGTTTTTCGGGGGTTTGTGGCTTCCGTTGGCTCTATGTGGCTCTATTCGGTGTAGAAAAAATGTTGAAAATTTTATTTTTCAATATTAAATGGATTTAATTTCCATTTTAATTTATTGTTAAAAACAACTTGAGCTAGTTCGAACATAGAAACTTTAAGATTATTAGTTTTTAACAATTCTTTATATTGAAAATAATTCAAAGCATGTGTTTTTTCTAATTCGTTTAACAATATATTTTCTAAAGTAGCGTTACAAATATTATCATTATAATCAAAGAAAGAATTGAGCCTGTCGTCAACTATAAGATAACCGATATTTCTTTCTTTGCAATAATTGTGTAATGCTTCAAACTTTAATATATTTTTATATAACGGCATATGGAAATATGGTTTCACCTCTATTATACAAATAGTATTATCTATAGTCTTGATTACTATGTCTGGATAATAATTTTGTTTATCACCATAAGGAATACAAACACATTGAGCATTAATTTCAGTAACATAAGAATTTGCATCTAGATATTTGAGTATCTGTCTTTCACAACCAGACTCAAATGGCACTTCATTATAAGATTTTTTTAATGGAATATGCCCTGTAGTATTTATATTATCTAAATGAATATTTCTTAATGGCAACATTTTTTTAATGCTTCCCCTAAATTCTTGTTTTTTATTTGGGAAATAAATTAAAGATTTTAGGCGCTCTGACTCTTCAAAATTTTGTTGTCCTATTTTTTTGAATTCTTTGTAATTTTCAATATTTAAAATCACCTTTTTAATATTTTCTCTAATGGTTTCGCCGCGTTTTCTTCCAAAAAGGCTACACAACAAACCTTTGACATAATGAGCGTTATATAAATCAAAATGGCTTGAAGAGAAAAGCAAGTATATTTCTCGCATTTCTAAATTACAAAATATATCTTTAACAAGTGAAAAATATTTTGTTTTCTGAGGTGTTTTTCTTCGTGAAGAAATGAAATTTAACTCTCTCTCAATTATTTGGCGCACTCTTTCTCTTGAAATATTATAATCTTGGCCTATACACTCTAGTGTGCATTTTCCTTCATAATCAATTTTAAATCGTTTTCTTATAATTTCAGAACGCCTTTTAGTACTGTAATAATTGAGTAAAAAATCTTCGAAAGTATTACATAATTCAATAGATGCTATATTTATCCCGTCAATGTTTTCAAATGTTTTTATTTCATTAAAGTCAAATTTAATTAGTTTTTCAGACAGATTTTCAAAAAATAAAAATAATTCTTCTTGTTCTTTAATGAAACTTTGTGTTTTTTCAAACTCATTATTAAGCTTAAAAAAATTCAATAAACTCGAATTGATTTCTTTAAATGTTTTTTTGCCGCAATAACTAAAATGAGAAAATTGTGAAGGTGAAATATTTAAAATATCTTCTATAGTGTTTAACGACATATTGTTTAAAATATTTGTAGCCCTTACACTCAACTTTAAATTAGAGGCACTAACATCAGTAAAATCCGAACTATTTACATTAAAAATCTCACAATATTTATCCTTTGTATTTTTTATGTATTCATAATCATAAAAAAGCAACTTGATTTTTTCCATGTTACACGCCCCCTTATTGAATGCTACAATATTTACAACTTTATTATACTGTGTTATTGGGATTTTTTCAAGCGCACAATAATGAGATATTCATAATTTAACCATATTATTTTATATATAAAACAACAGATAGACAAAATACAGACACTCCAAAATAAAAACCATTGGGTTGTTACTTTTTTGATTAAAATAATAAATTAATGTTGAAAAAATGTAGAAAATTCAATTTAGAGCATAAAAAACAGAGTTTAAGGAAATTATCCTTAAACTCTGTAATTCTTTACAAAACCCTTTATTTATGCGGTTTTAATTACTTATTAAGTGCTTCGTTAACTGCAACTGCGCAAGCAACAGTCATACCAACCATGGGGTTGTTACCTGCACCGATAAGACCCATCATTTCAACGTGAGCAGGAACTGAAGAAGAACCTGCAAACTGAGCGTCAGAGTGCATACGACCCATAGTATCGGTCATACCGTAAGAAGCGGGGCCTGCAGCCATATTGTCAGGATGCAAGGTACGGCCTGTACCACCGCCGGAAGCAACTGAGAAATACTTCTTGCCCTGTTCGATACATTCCTTCTTGTATGTACCTGCAACAGGATGCTGGAAGCGGGTTGGGTTGGTTGAGTTACCTGTAATAGAAACGTCAACACCCTCTTTGTGCATGATTGCAACGCCTTCACGAACGTCATCTGCACCGTAGCAACGAACCTTTGCGCGTTCGCCGTTTGAGTAAGCGATTTCTTCTACGATTGCAAGTTCGCCTGTATAATAGTCAAACTTAGTTTGAACGTAGGTAAAGCCGTTAATTCTTGAAATAATTTTAGCAGCGTCCTTACCAAGACCGTTAAGAACTACGCGAAGGGGTTCTTTACGAGCCTTGTTAGCGCTACGAGCTAAACCGATTGCGCCTTCAGCAGCAGCGAAGGATTCGTGACCTGCCAAGAATGCGAAGCATTTGGTTTCTTCTCTTAAAAGCATTGCGCCGAGGTTACCGTGACCGATACCAACCTTACGGTCGTCTGCAACAGAACCGGGGATGCAGAAAGACTGAAGACCTACACCGATTTTTTCTGCAGCTTCTGCAGCGGTCTTAACTTCATCCTTAATAGCAATAGCGCAGCCTACAACATAAGCCCAAGCAGCGTTTTCAAAACAGATAGGTTGAATGCCTTTTACGATATTGTAAGCATCAACACCTGCTTTATCGCAGATTTCTTTAGCTTCTTCAATGGAAGAAATGCCGTGCTTTGCAAGTTCAGCGTTAATTTGATTTATTCTTCTGTCATAACTTTCAAATAATGCCATTGTTCATTTCCTCCTTATTATTCTTCACGTGGGTCGAGAAGCTTTGCAGCATCATCAACACGTCCGTACTGGCCGCTAGCTTTTTCTAAAGCTTCGTTTGCGTCCATACCTTTTTTAATCATATCCATCATTTTGCCAAGATGAACGAACTTGTAACCGATAATGGTTTCATTTTCGTCAACAGCAATTTTGGTAATGTAGCCTTCAGCAAGTTCGAGGTAACGGGGACCCTTTGCAAGAGTTGCATAGGTGGTACCGCACTGTGAACGAAGACCCTTACCTAAGTCTTCAAGACCTGCGCCAATCGGCAAACCGTCTTCAGAGAAAGCGGTTTGTGTACGACCGTAAACGATTTGTAAGAAAAGTTCACGCATAGCAGTGTTGATAGCATCGCAAACAAGGTCGGTGTTAAGTGCTTCAAGAATGGTTTTGCCAACCAAAATTTCAGAAGCCATAGCAGCCGAGTGAGTCATACCCGAGCAACCGATTGTTTCAACCAATGCTTCTTGAATGATACCCTCTTTAACGTTGAGAGTAAGTTTACAGGTACCCTGTTGAGGAGCGCACCAGCCGATACCGTGTGTTAAACCCGATACGTCTTTTACTTCCTTAACCTGAACCCATTTTCCCTCTTCCGGAATTGGAGCGGGACCGTGATATGTACCCTTGGCCAATGGGCACATATTTTCTACTTCATGTGAATAGTTCATATATGTACTCCTTTCAAATATATAAATACATTATACCAAAATCTACAAAAAAAGACAATAGTTTAATTGACGAAATTTAATTATAATTGTGCCTTAATACTGTCAAAATAATCATAAGTAGCATTTTGTTCTTTCTGCATAAGGTCTTTTTTATCCTGAAAACTGTTTTCACTGTTTAAAATTTTCAAAATTTCCGCCTTTAAAACCTCGGTTCTGCCAAGAACCAAATTAACAAGTTCAACCTTATTTTCGTTATCCTTAAGCGACAATTCATTGCAAATCCTCGTTGCCTCAACCACAGTTCTTCCTATTACAGACGAAGCGTATTCGAATTCTTCCGAAAGCAAGGATTCTTGTTTTTCGGGTTCGCTTTCAATTTTATTTTCAACAATATCAGTCGAATTGCCACTCATAACAATTTGCTCCTTTTGGTCATTTTCATCTTGTGTTTCTAAAGAAAATTCGTTTTCGTGAAAATCAACATCGTAAATAACAGGTATTTCGGCTTGCTTTTTATATTTGTAAGCCACTCTTCTATGTAGCGGTCTTACAATAAGTACAAACAAGCAGCATATTATAACTGCTGTAAGCGCACCCGCAAAATCAACCGTAAGGTCAATAATCTGCATACTGCGACCATCTATAAAGGTTTGATGAAATTCATCACTAACAGCATAAAGCAAACAGGTTTCAAGCATCCAGAATATACGAGCCTTGTATTTTAGTGCTGTATAGCTTATAAAGGTTAAATAGGCAAAAAAACCTAACCCACCGTAAATGCAAAAATGTGCAATACTTCTTACGATTCCCTGCAAGGATGATATTATATTCTGTTGCTCTAAAATACTTAAAGCTTCAAAATTGGGATAAAACCTTTCTGCTAACAAAGTGATTAGCGAACCACTGATAGCCGAAGACTGCTCTGCGGTTTGGTGTGAAAAATAAAATATTAAACCCATCCAACCAACAAGACAAATAACACTAAAAACCCTAAAAAATGTTTTCATACCATTCCCCTTTTTATTAACAAAAAACCGCCACAAAAGTGGCGGCTTTCATTATCCTACTTTTTTGTAAAAGCTCATAGGGTCTTTCCAACCGCCATTTACCGAAACGCCAAAATGCAGGTGTGCGCCGGTAGAACGTCCCGTAGAACCAACATAGCCTACAATCTGTCCTTTTTTAACAGTTTGGCCCTTGGATACTACAATTGAACCCAAATGTGCATAGTATGCAACATAGGTCTTACCGTCCTTAGTACCGTGATTTATGGTAATATAATTACCGTAACCGCTACCGCAACAGGTTTTTAACGGCTTTTTACCGTAGTTATGCTTACAGCTGTTTGAATATGTGGTTACCAGACCATCAGCAATAGCAACAACCTTTGCACCGTAGGTACCATTAGAAATATCCACGCCGTTATGGTTTCTGCCCCAACGCGTACCGAAATATGAAGAAATTCGGCTAATGGTAGGTGTTGGCCAAATAAAAGCGTCACCCTTATAAATCACATTACCGCTTGCATTACCCGAAGCATTAAGGATTGAATTAAGCTCATTTTGCATTGCCTTTAATTCCTTTTCAACGCGCTTATTCTCATCCTCTATTACATCCTGGTCGGCAGAAATTGAATTAATAACAGATTGAATTTGCTTTTCTTCTTTTGATAATTCAGCCTGTTTTTCAGCTATGGTGGCTTTAACAGCCTCCTGTTCCTTTAAAAGCTGTTGGTTTTGATTCTGCTTTTCCTCAAGCTTTTTAATTTCGGAAACAAGATTTTCTATCATTCTTTTGTCCCTTGCCGAAACAGATGCCGTAAGCTGTGCCAATTGCAAGAACTGTGAAAAATCCTCAGCCCCCAAAAGAATCTGAACATTACTGCCGGTATTACTCATATAAATCGCGCGAAGACGCTTTTTAAATGCAGTCTTATCGGCTTCGATTTGTTTATTGTTCTTTTCAATTTCGGCCTTATTGGCGGAAATTTGACTGTTAATGCTATTTATCTGCTTATTGCAGGCATTAATCTGCCTTTGAACAACGGCCATTTTATCCTCAATAGCCTTTTTCAACTTATTTTGTTCATTAATCTTGCCTTGAAGTGATTTTATTTGTGCTTCAAGTTTTTTGGATTGCTGTTCTAATTCGTTAATTTCGCTTTGTATTTCCGACGGTGTAGCGGCACTTATATCTACCGAAACCGCCGTTGTAGCAAACAAAACAACCATCATTAAAACAGAAACTAATTTTGTAATTTTTTTGTGCATCTTCTTCTCCTGAAATTAGATTGCCGCAAATTCGCTTCCCTCACGGCGAAGATACTTGCTTATCATAATAACACTGCCTATTACACCGGCTATAATACCAATGCCCACAAACAGTGCGAGCAAAATCCACGCCATATCCCCGAATTTTACAATATCCTCTGTACGAAGTGTTGAAACAATTGTTTCGGTTGCAACACGGTAACAGAAATAAAGCAAGCCTTCGGCAATAAGTGCCGAAATAACACCAATAAGCATACCTTCCACAACAAATGGAATTCTTACAAAAGCATCGGTAGCACCTACCGCCTTCATAATGCTTATTTCAAGCTTTCGGTTATACATTGTAACACGAATTGTGTTTGATACGATTACAAGTGAAATAATCATTAAAATAGCAATTATCCAGAAACCTGCAACCCCTATACCGTTTTTAATAGCGGCAATAGTTTCGGCCAAATCGCTTTGTGACTGAATAGTATCTATTCCGTCTATTTTTTTAATTTCCTTTATGGTATCCTCAAACAATTCCATATCCACCATTGTAATTTTGGCGGCGCTTGGCATTGGGTTTTCATCATCAAGAAAACTAAAATATTCTTCCTGACCTTCAAGCATAGACTGCTTAACAGTTTCCAAGCCTTCTTCACTTGAAACAAATGTAACCGAAGCCACATTAGGAATTTTTTCTATTTTTTCGCAAAGCTCTTTTGCTTCTTTTTCATTATGAATAACATAATCCGATTCTTTAATACCGTTTTTATCTGCTTTTTCGGTTTCGTTATCGGTATTTTCTTTCGAAGACTCGGTTTGTGAAGACTGTTCCGATGAAGTGTTTTCAGCTAAGGTATCCGAATAAAGCGCCCAGTTATAATCCTTCATATAAGCCATTACAACATTTTGCTTTTCAAGGTTACCAACAGCCAAATTAACATTTTCAGAAATTAAAACCGCAAGACCGATTATAACCATACAAGCAACCAATACACCGATTGATGCTAAAGTCATAAGACGGTTAACCCAAGCGTTTTTAAAGCCTTCTTTGGTGAGATATTTAATACTTGTCAGCTTCATTAGAACTCACCTCCGGCATTATCGGCAACAATCTTACCGCCGTCAAGCATAATTACGCGGTGGTTAAAGTCCCTTACTAAGTTATGGTCGTGTGTTACCATTAAAATAGTGGTTCCTTTTTTATTAATTTCGGTAAGAAGTGAAACTATTTCGTAAGACATATTGGGGTCTACGTTACCTGTAGGCTCGTCCGCAATAATCAAATCAGGTGCGTTTACAAGTGCACGCGCAAGACCTACACGCTGTTGCTCACCACCGGATAATTGCGACGGCATAGACCTCGCCTTATGGCCAAGACCCACCTTTGAAAGCGCCTTAGACACTTCTTTGCGAATTTCTTTATTACTTGCCCCTACAACATGCATTGCAAAAGCAACATTTTCAAACACATTCATATTGGGTATAAGTCTGAAATCCTGAAAAACTATACCCATTGTTCTGCGAAGCATAGGTACATCCTTACGCTTGAGTGAAGTAAGCTCAAAGCCATTTACAATAATTTTACCTGTATTAGCCTTTTCTTCACGCATTATAAGCTTCATAAATGTACTTTTACCCGCGCCCGAAGAACCTACAACAAATACAAATTCGCCGTTGTTAATTTTAATATTAACATCCTCTAAAGCGTGTGTACCCGTTTGGTAGGTTTTAGAAACACCGCGAAATTCAATAATAGGCTTTTGAACCTTGGGTGTAAAAACCTGCTCAAATTGTTCCATTTATAAATTCCTTTTCAATTAATATTTAATGGGGTTGCTCTTCAAATACTTATTAACCATTAAAGCAATTTTAAAGATAATCGCATGGTCAAATTCTCTAAGGTCAAGACCGGTAATCTTCTTAATCTTTTCAAGTCTGTAAACCAATGTGTTACGGTGTACAAAAAGCTTACGGGAGGTTTCCGAAACATTAAGATTGTTTTCAAAGAAGCGTTGAATTGTAAAGAAGGTTTCCTGATCAAGATTTTCAATAGAGCCACGCTTGAAAACTTCCTTTAAGAAGGTTTCGCAAAGGGTTGTAGGCAATTGATAAATAAGTCTTGCAATACCCAAATTATCATACGAAACGATAGTCTTTTCAGTATCGAACACCTTGCCAACCTCAAGCGCTGCCTGAGCTTCCTTAAATGAACGCGCTAAATCCTTAAGATTATTAACGGTAGTACCTATACCGATAACAACAGGGGTATAAAATTCGCCCGAAACAGTATCCGCAATAGTTGCAGCCAATTTTTCAATTGTTTTAGGCTCTATTCCCTGTGCGGTTTCCTTAACCAAAGCTATATCGGTTTCGTTAATGTTAATAACAAAATCCTTCGACTTATCGGGGAAAAGATTCTGCACAACATCGTAAACCGAAACATCGGTATTTTCAAGCGCACGAACAATAACAACTGTACGCGAAACATCACTGTTGAAATACAATTCACGAGCCTTAATATAAATATCACCGGGAAGAATATTATCAAGAATTATATTTTTAATAAAGTTGCCGCGGTCATACTTTTCGTCATAATAAAACTTAATATTTGCAAAAGCGATTGCCAATATATCTGCATATTTGGTGGCAATAATATCATCACCCTCAACAAAAACAGTATAAACCGGGCCCTGCTTTTCGCCAATAGCCTTGTATGTATATCCGCTTTCTGCAGAAAAGTCACTTATTAAACTCATATCGGGCAAATCTTCGCCGATTTTTCCAAGCTCACTGCAAGCTATAATAGTATAGTTTTCATCCACCACACCGAACACACGGTCAATAGAGTCCTTCATTTGATGAATTACGCCCTGAAATAAACGGTTTGCCATTTAAAAAACACATCCTTATATTTTATATAATATATTTCCTTCTATATTGTACACAATAATAGTGATTTTTGCAAGAGATATTATTAAAAAAGTTACAAAAAAATTACAGATTGCCAAAATTAGCAGAAACACGCGGAATTTTGTGCTAAAATTCTAAAAAACACCATTGGAGATACATATATGCAAATAAAAAAACAATCATTAGGTATACTTGCCGCTCTCTTGGCAAATGTAATTTTCGGATTCAGCTTTATTTTTTCAAAAACCGCGCTTTCAGTTTCACATCCGCTTATTATTTTAAGCATACGGTTCACACTTGCCTTTATATTTCTTAACATATTGTTGCTTGTAGGAAGATTCAAGCTAAAGCTTAAAGGCAAACCAAAAGGAAAATTAATTTTAATGGGACTTTCGCAGCCGCTATTGTATTTTATTTTTGAGCTTTACGGGCTTTCAATGGTTTCCTCTGCCCTGTCAGGTGTTATAATAGCGTTAGTGCCTGTGGTTGTCATCATTCTCGCAAGGCTGTTTTTAAAAGAAAATGCAACCTTTTTACAAACAATTTGCACCTTGGTTTCAATAGCAGGTATCGGTACTATAAGCGTCATTTCAAACGATGGCTCCCATAATCATTTTTTAGGCATAATACTGCTGTTTGGCGCGGTTATCTGCGCGGCGGTATTCAATATTCTAAGCCGCAGTGAATCCGCTTCCTTTTCACCTTTTGAGCGCACCTACATAATGTTTTTAATCGGCCTTATAGGCTTTAATTTAATTGCTTTTTGTGTTTTGAGAGAAAACTATTTTTCTTTAATAATTTCTTCACTAAGTAATGTGAAATTTTTAATTCCTATAATCTATTTATCGTTTGTATCCTCTGTTTTGGCATTTTTGCTTTACAATTTTTCCACCACTCAGATAAGCGTTATTCAGTCCTCATCATTTTCAAACATAATAACCGCCGTTACAGTGCTTGCGGGTGTTATAATTTTAAAGGAAAGCTTCTCCGTAATTGAATACATACTCTGTGCCGTAATTATTTTAGGCGTTTGGGGTGTAAATATATTTACAAAAGAAAATTCAAAAAAATAAAGGACTCGTATGAGTCCTTTTATTTGTTTTTGATTTTTTCTACTGTTTTTTCGCTTTCTAAATAGATAGAATATGCCTTTTCGTCCTTTTCAAATGCCGTACCCTTTACTCGTCTTAAGCATAACATTAAACCTTCAGGTAATTCGCCGAATTCTTTAGTTTCGGTGAATTTATAAAATTCCTCATCCAAGGCTATAGGCTCGCCCTCAAATATTCCGCCTTCTATGTTACTTTGCAAATAATCGTAACCCTTTTTATCCACCAAATAAATAATGGCATTTTTATTTGCTATTATCTGGGTTTGGATTTTGGTCATCATTGTGCTTTTATACTGTGCATCTCCGTTTTCGGAAAAGGTACAATTTGTTACACCTACATTAACTGCACCGTCGCCGTTAATATCGGTTGTGTATTTTTCAAGGTATTCTTCTATTTTTTCACTTTGCACGTCAAGACAAGAATTATGTGCAAAAAATACCACTTCATAATCATACTTTTCTCTGCCCATACACTGCGCAGTAAGAATAGTAATTACAACCACTAAAAATATAATTCCGATTGTATGCCATTTAAAATGGAACCAATAGTTTTGCGCCTTTTCTTTAAAGGTTTTGGGGCTAACCGCAACCTCGCTTGGCTTTGGTTCGGGTGCTATTTCACCTTGCTGCATCTTTTTCAATTGCAAAAAGTCTTCTCTTGCTTTTCGCTGTTGTTCTAAAATTTCATTATCTGCCATATTATTTCTTCTTTCTTTTTATTGCCTTTTAACATTTTACCACAAATGAGTATTGTTTGCAAGTAACAGGAAAGACTACTAACGGTGATAAAATGAAAATTTTTTGTAAACAAAATATTCTCACGGCTTTAAGCGGCTTTTCTATTGGGCTTGTAAACGGACTTTTGGGCGCGGGCGGCGGTATGATTGCAATACCTATTCTCAAAAAACTTGGATTTTCCCAAAAGGAAGCCCACACAAATGCAATAGCAATTATTCTTCCTATTACAGTATTATCCTCTGCCCTATATCTGTTAAAGGGGTATGTAACAGTAAAGGATGCCTTTATTTATATGCCTACAGGTCTTATAGGCGCAGTTATAGGAACGTATATATTACACAAAATATCGCCCAAACTTTTAAAAAAATGCTTTGGCGCGCTTATGATTTACGCAGGTATACGCCTGCTTATTAAATGAATATTTCCGCCCTTTTAGCAGGGCTTTTTTCAGGAATTTTAGGTGGAATGGGGCTAGGCGGCGGAGGTATTTTAATTATTTACCTTTCCCTTTTCACCGATACAAAGCAACTAACCGCACAAGGAATAAATCTTTTATTTTTTATACCAATAGGAATTTTAGCGCTAATAATTTACAGTATAAAAAAACAGATTAAATGGAAAGCAGTTTTTAAGTTTTCGCTTTGGGGACTTTTAGGCTCTGCCACAGGGCTTTATTTTACCGACTTTTTGGGCGGCGAAATAACGGGAAAGCTGTTTGGCGGACTGCTTGTAATATTGGGAATTATAGAAATTTTTAAAAGGAAAAGAAAAACAGTTGATAAACCCAATAAAAAATGTTATACTGAAAACGAATAAATGTTCGATAGGAGTGACAGTTATGTCAAAGCGTCCTTTAACCGAAAAACAACAAAGTGTTTATAATTTTATTGTAAAGCAAATGGCAGGCGGTTTTCCGCCTACTGTAAGGGAAATTTGCAATAATACAGGAATAAAATCTACCTCCACCGTTCACGCCATTTTAGGCGTGCTTGAGGAGGAGGGCTACATAGTACGCGATGCCAAATATTCAAGAGCAATTAAAATTGATATGGGCTACGATTCTTCAATGGTGCCATTGGTTGGCAGAATTACCGCAGGTAAACCAATTTTGGCAGTAGAAGAAATTGAGGATTATATCCCCTATCCTTCTAAAAATCCTGACGGTCTTTTTGCCTTAAAGGTAGTGGGCCTTAGTATGAAGGATGCCGGTATTTTAGACGGCGATATTATAGTAGCCGATAAAAATTCACCCTGCAGAAGCGGTGATATTGTAGTTGGTATGGACGGCGATGAGGCTACCGTTAAACGCTTGCTTATTAAAGATAAGCAGATTATATTTATGCCCGAAAACCCCGATTTTTCGCCTATTTATCCTGAAAACCCAACCGTGCTTGGCAAGGTTGTTGGCAGCTACAGAAAGTATTAAGGTGAATTATGAAATATATTGAGCTATTTACAGACGGCGCTTGTTCAGGTAACCCCGGCCCTGGCGGATGGGGAGCAGTTTTACGCTACCAAGGCAGAGAAAAGGAGCTTTGCGGTGGTGAAAGGGACACTACCAACAACCGCATGGAATTAACCGCCGCTATAATGGGACTTTCTGCTTTAAAGGAGCCTTGTAAAGTTCGTCTTGTTACCGATTCAAAATATGTGGCGGACGGTATAACTAAAGGCTGGGCAGAGTCTTGGCAAAAAAACAATTGGCGCAAGGCCGATAAAAAACCCGCTTTAAACCCTGATTTATGGGAAAAGCTTTTAGAGCTTATTAAAATCCACGATGTTACAATCGAATGGGTTAAAGGCCACGCAGGTCATCCCGAAAATGAGCGTTGCGACCGCTTGGCAGTAGAATTTTATAAAAAATTACAGGAGAATTTATGAAAATAGCATTTCACACGCTTGGCTGCAAGGTTAATCAGTATGAAACCGAGGTTATGCGTGAAGCTTTTATAAAAAGAGGTTACACCGTTGTGCCTGACAGTGCACCGTTTGATATTATTATAATCAATTCCTGCACAGTTACGGCTGAAAGTGACCGTAAAACAAGGCAAACACTTAACCATTTCCGCAAGGAAAATCCCGAGGCAGTTATTATGCTTACGGGATGTATGGTACAGGCATTTGCCGAAAAATCTAAAGATTTAACTGCTGCAGATATTATTGTAGGCAATACCGATGTTTCAATCATCGAAAATCTTGTAGAGCGTTTTTTAAGTGACGGCGAAAGAATTTTTGAGGTAACACCCCATAAACGCGAGGCGCGTTTTAATACACCTAACATAAGTGAGTTTGCCGAGCGCACCCGTGCTTATATGAAGATTGAGGACGGTTGCGACCGATATTGCACCTACTGCATTATTCCTTTCGCACGTGGATGTGTCCGTTCAAAGCCAATTGAAGAAATAAAAAAAGAAGCAAAGGCACTCAGCGAAAACGGATTTATTGAAATTGTACTTGTCGGCATTAACCTTACCTCTTACGGCAAGGGCGAAAATATAAATCTTTGCGATGCGGTTGACGCTGTTTGCGAGGTTGAGGGTATTAAGCGTGTGCGTTTAGGGTCACTCGAACCCGACCATATGACCGACGAAATGCTTTTGAGGCTTAAAAACCAAGAAAAGTTTTGTCCGCAGTTCCATTTGTCGCTTCAATCGGGCTGTGACGCTACGCTCAAGCGTATGAACCGCCATTACGACACCGCATTTTACCGTGATTTAGTAACCCGAATTCGCAAAATGTTCCCTGATTGTGCTATTACTACCGACATTATGGTCGGCTTTGCAGGTGAAACCGAGCAAGAGTTTGAAGAAAGTCTTAATTTTGCAAAAGAAATTAAATTTGCAAAATCGCATATTTTCGCTTATTCAAGAAGAAACGGAACTATTGCTTATAATTTACCGAATCAGGTAACAAAAAGCGAAAAATCCAACCGCTCGCGTAAGATGATTGAAGCAACCCTTGCCACCGAAAAAGAGTTTTTAAAGTCACAAATCGGTCAAACCGTTTCGGTTCTTTTTGAAACCTGCGACAATGGTTATATCGAAGGTTACACAAAAAACTACTCGCGTGTAAAAGTTAAATCAGATATTTCCCATTCAGGCGAAATTTTAGATGTAAAATTAACTGAAGTGGAAAATGATTACTGTATTGGGGAAATAATTTAAAACAAAAAGTAACGGCATAATAAACTTGACAACAAAAGTTTTTTAGAATATAATTCATTTGTTCGCCGTTACTTAATATGCACCTGTGGTGAAACTGGCAAACACGTACGGTTCAGGTCCGTATGTCGCAAGACTTGCAGGTTCAAGTCCTGTCAGGTGCACCAGTCGAGAGCCTCGACACGCAATTCGCGTGCTGAGGTTCTTCTTTTTTATGTTTTTAACCCCGCGTTTAAGGTTGGTAATAAACACTTGCACCAAAATCCAAATTCAACCTTTTGGTTGGGTTTGGATTTTTTATTTCTAAATCAATTTGGCTTAATGCTTAATAAAAAAGAGAACCCCAAACATTCTAAGAATCATTAGAACGTTTGGGATTTTTATTATTTCCTCTTACTTGTCGCCCAAATTTTTGGTGTAAATAAAAGCAATATCGGGTAAATTTCAAGTCTTCCTAAAAGCATTCCGAAGGAAAGTAAATATTTAGAAAAATCTGTGTATGCCGCAAAGCTGCTTGCGGGGCCCACACCCGAAAAACCGGGACCGATATTATTAAAGCAAGCCGTAACTGCCGACAAGTTAGTCTCTAAATCAAAGGGTTCAAAACAAATGAGTAAAAAAATCACCGTGAAACAGAAAAAGTATATTGCAAAATAATTAAGCGTTCCTACAATAGTAGTATTTTCGACCTTTGAACCTTCAAATCTTATAGTTTCAACCGAGCGTGAATGTAGCAAATGTTTTAAATTCGCCTTTATATTTTTAAACATCAATATAACTCTTGATAATTTAAGACCGCCTGCCGTAGAACCCGCGCAACCTCCGATAAACATTAATATAAACAATATTGTTTTCGGTAATATAGACCAAGTATTAAAGTCGGTTGTGGAATATCCTGTAGTTGTAATAATAGAACAAACCTGAAACGCAGACTGTCTTACCGCTTCGCTTATATTCTGATAAGTGGGATATATGTTATAAGCGATAATGCCCGTGCTTGCAAGTATTATTGTAACATAAGTCCATAATTCTTCGCTTTTTAAAGCATTAGATATTTTCCGCATCAAAATTAAATAATAAAGATTAAAATTGACGCCAAACATTGCCATAAATATTGTTATAACCCACTGACTATAAGCGCTATACGAAGCAAGACCGTCCGCCTTAATAGCAAAACCGCCTGTACCCGCAGTAGCAACCGAGTGAATTATTGATTCATATAAATTCATATCGCCTAAAACCAAAAAAACAATCATTATCAGGGTTAAAGCGATATAAATTAAATAAAGAATTTTTGCGGTTGATTTAATTTTAGGAACCAACTTACCCACAACAGGTCCCGGAACCTCGGCGCGCATAATATGCATTGAACGACCTGAATCGGTAGGAACAATAGCCATTATAAGCACAATTACACCCATACCGCCAATCCAGTGGGTAAAGCTTCTCCAAAACAGTAAGCCCTTTGAGGTTATACTTTCAACATTGGTTAAAATCGAAGCACCGGTTGTAGTGAATCCGCTTACCGTCTCGAAAAAAGCATCTGCATAAGACGGTATGGCACCGCTTATAACAAACGGTAATGCACCTACAGCCGACAACATTATCCACGAAAGCGCTACTATAACAAAGCCTTCTTTAGCGTAAACTGTTTTATCCTTTGTTTTGTTAAAAACAGTCAAAACAAAACCTATTACAAGGGCAATCGCAATAGTAATTAAAATAGAAATTACTTCTTTTTCCGAATATATTACCGAGCATAAAAGAGGTAGACACAATAAAGCCGCCTCTAATTTTAAAATTTGCCCGAGCATATAAAAAACCATTTTACGATTCATAAACTCTTCACCTTACAATATCGGACAAATCATTAATTCTCTGATTAGCCGCAAGAACTATAACCTTATCACCCGCAAGCATCATATCCTCACCGGATGGGATGATTATTTTCTTATCCCTTACAATACCCGCAATAAGAATATTAGGCTTTAGTTTTAACTCTTTAAAGGCAATACCTGTAAGTCCACGCTTTTCTTTAACCAAAAACTCTAAAACCTCTACCTTATCATCCATAACCGTGTAAAGAGTTTCCATGCTGTTATCCTGTGAATTCTCAAGCGCTCTTGCATATTTAACCAAAACGTCCGAAATGAGTTTTTTGGGAGAAATAAAGGTATCAAGCCCTAAGTTTTCCGCAAGCGGCACTAATTCCTCACGGTTAATTTTTGCAATAACCTTCGGAACGTCTTTGGCAGCTGCATAGGAAGAGATAAGTATATTTTGCTCATCCATACCCGTAAGCGAAACAAAGGCATCCATTGTAGCAAGGCCTTCTTCATTTAAAATTTCACGGTCGCTTCCGTCACCGTTAATCACAAGCACCTTGGGCAACGCTTCGCAAAATTCTTCACAAATTCTTTTTTGCTTTTCAATTACGGTAACTGAATTGTTTATTTGCGAAAGTTTTTTTGCAAGATAATAGGCTGTTCTGCCCGCGCCTAAAATCATAACCTTTTTCGCAGGATTTTTTTGAATACCAATTTCACGTAATAATTTAATAATTTGTGCAGGTTTGGCGGTTACAGCAATTTTATCACCGCTTTTTAGCACAAAGTTACCGTCGGGAATATAGGCTTCTTCGCCACGTTGAACTGCGCAAACAAGAAACTCTGATTTAAACTTTGAACGCAAATCACTGATTTTTACATTATCCAATGCAGAATCTGATTTAAGTTTTAATTCAATCATTTCGAAATTTCTTACCGAAAATCTTTCAACCTTTGCAGCAGACGGCAGTTTAAGTATATTATAAAGCTCATGAGCCGCCATAAGCTCGGGATTAATAATAAGCGAAATGTCCAACTGTTCACGCATAAAGCTTAATCCGTCATCATTATATTCGGGATTACGTATACGGGCAATAGTATGCTTTGCACCCATTCTTTTTGCCATAAAGCAAGCAAGCATATTAAGCTCATCCGAGCCTGTTACAGAAACAAAAAGCTCGGCTTTTTTCACTTCTGCCTGTGACAAAACATCATTATCCGCACCATTACCGCAAACGCCTATAACGTCATATATATCAACTATGCCCGACAAAACATTGGAATTATTATCAACCGCAACTACATCGTGCCCTTCAGCAACCAGACTAGATATAATAGTTTTACCTATTTTGCCGCAACCGTTTACAATAATTTTCATATTATAATTCCTCGATTCAAAATTATATAGATATATTCTATCACTTTTATCTTAATTTTACAATAAAAAAATAATGCGGCAGCCAAAACGACTACCGCATTTTTATTAATCAAAAAAGTCTTTTACTTTATCCATAAAGCTTTTGCGCTTATTGTAGTTTTTATCATCCATAAGACCGTCAAACTCTTTAAGCTTTTCTTTTTGTGCTTTAGATAAATCTTTAGGCACTTCAACCACTATTTTTACATATTGGTCGCCTCTGCCCGAATAGCGCAAACGCTGAATACCTTTACCCTTAAGCTTAAATTCGTCACCGGGTTGAGTACCCTCGTGAATGGTGAATTTAACCTTACCGTCAAGTGTTGGGACAGTAATTTCCGCACCTAAAGCCGCTTGCGTAAAGGTAATTGGAATTTCGCAATACACGTCATATCCGTCACGCTCGAAAATCGCATGAGGACGAACGTTAACGTTAACTCTAAGGTCACCGCTCGGTCCGCCGTTTATACCGCTGTCACCCGCGCCGCGAAGACTTATAATCTGACCGTCATCAATACCTGCAGGAATTTCCACGGTTTGTTCTACGGTGTGGCGTATTCTGCCTTTACCCTTACAAACGTCACAAGGATTTTCAATAATTTTACCGCTACCATTACAGTGGTTACAAACCTGTTGAGTTTGCATAACGCCGAAAGGTGTGCGCTGTGTAGCCATAACGTGACCGCTACCGTGACAAACGGGACAGGTTTTAGCGCTTGTGCCCTTCTTAGCACCGCTTCCGCCACATTCGGTACAGTTGTCAATCTTAGTTACCTTAACAGTCTTTTTGCAGCCCTTTGCAGCCTCTTCAAACGAAATTGTAACCGAAGAGGTAGTATCGTTACCACGTCTTGGAGCATTTGGATTAGAGCGTCTTGTACCGCCGCCGAAACCGCCGCCAAAGAAAGAACTGAAAATATCTCCCAAATCGCCAAAGTCGCCGGTAAAGCCACCGCCGAAACCACCGCCGCCGTAGCCACCCGCACCAAAATTGGGGTCTACGCCTGCGTGACCGAATTGGTCGTATCTTGAACGCTTTTCTTTATCAGACAAAACCTCGTAAGCTTCGTTAACCTCTTTAAAGTTCTTTTCTGCTTCAGCGTCTCCCGGATGCAAATCAGGATGGTATTTTTTTGCTGCTTTTCTGTATGCTTTTTTAAGGTCGTCTTCGGAAACAGATTTATCTACTCCCAAAACCTCATAATAATCTCTCTTATCAGCCAAAATAATTCTCCTACTTTAATATATGTACGAGCTTCTCCGCTTAGCGAAGAAGCTCTAATTACGTATTACGAATTACGCATTACGAATTATTATTTGTCTTCTGCGTCAGTATAGTCTGCTTCGTAAACATTAGGGTCTGCATTACCGGTTTCGCCTGTGGGGGCACCCTCGGCACCTTGAGGATTAGCAGCCTTATAAATCTTTTCGCTTATTGCGAAAATTTCCTTTTGAAGCTCTTCCTGTTTAGCCTTAATAGCGTCAATATCTTCGCCCTTTAATGCTTCCTTAAGCGCTTCCTTAGCAGCCTCAAGCTTGCCCTTTTCTTCTTCGGTGAGCTTGTCGCCTAAATCGGTTATAGTCTTTTCGGTTGTGTAAATCATCTGGTCTGCATTGTTGCGAACATCAACTGCTTCACGGCGTTTCTTATCTTCAGCTGCATATTCTTCAGCTTCCTTAACAGCCTTATCGATATCTTCTTTAGACATATTGGTATTAGAGGTAATTGTAATATCATTTTCCTTACCTGTGCCTAAGTCCTTAGCAGAAACGTGAACAATACCGTTAGCGTCAATATCAAAGGTAACTTCAATCTGCGGAACACCACGGGGAGCAGATGCAATACCGTCAAGGTGGAATACACCTAAGGTTTTATTATCTCTTGCGAATTCACGTTCACCCTGTAATACGTGTACTTCAACAGAGGTCTGACCGTCAGCCGCGGTAGAGAAGATTTGGCTCTTCTTAGCAGGAATGGTTGTGTTTCTGTCAATAACCTTTGTAGAAATGCCGCCCATAGTTTCAATACCGAGGGAAAGTGGTGTAACGTCAAGGAGTAAAAGACCCTTAACATCGCCGCCAAGTACACCTGCTTGTAATGAAGCACCAAGTGCTACACATTCGTCAGGGTTAATACCCTTGAAGGGTTCCTTGCCCATAAAGTTTTTAACTGCTTCTTGAACAGCAGGGATTCTTCAAGAACCGCCAACCATAAGAACCTTGTTAATTTCGTCTTTTTGAAGACCCGAGTCTGCAAGTGCCTGACGAACAGGAGCCATTGTAGCCTCTACCAAGTCTGCAGTAAGCTCGTTGAACTTAGCACGGGTTAAGGTTGTTTCAAAGTGCTTAGGACCTGTAGAATCTGCAGTAATGAAAGGAAGATTAATGTCGGTAGTAGTCATACCCGAAAGGTCGATTTTTGCCTTTTCTGCAGCTTCCTTAACACGTTGCATAGCCATTTTGTCATTAGAAAGGTCAATACCCTGCTCTGCTTTGAAGGTTGCTACGATATAGTCCATAACGCGCTTATCAAAGTCGTCACCGCCGAGCTTGTTGTTACCTGCTGTTGCAAGAACTTCCTGAACACCGTCGCCCATTTCGATAATAGATACGTCGAAGGTACCGCCGCCAAGGTCATAAACCATAACCTTTTGGTCGTCTTCCTTATCAATACTGTAAGCCAATGCAGCAGCAGTAGGCTCGTTTATAATTCTCTTAACTTCAAGACCTGCAATTTTACCTGCATCCTTGGTTGCCTGACGCTGAGCATCGGTAAAGTAAGCAGGAACAGTAATAACTGCTTCTGTAACGGTTGTACCGAGGTAGCTTTCAGCATCTGCCTTTAACTTCTGTAAAATGATAGCCGAAATTTCTTGAGGTGTATATTTTTTACCGTCAATTTCAACTGTGTTTGATGTACCCATATCACGCTTGATAGAGCTGATAGTTCTGTCAGGGTTGGTAATAGCCTGGCGCTTTGCAACCTGACCTACCATTCTTTCGCCTGTTTTAGAAAAAGCTACAACAGACGGTGTTGTTCTTCCGCCTTCTGCGTTAGCGATTACAACCGGCTCGCCGCCTTCCATAACTGCTACGCAAGAGTTTGTTGTACCTAAGTCGATACCAATAATTTTTCCCATAATAATTCTCCTTAAATATTATAAATGTTTTAGTTAGCTACTTTTACCATAGCGGCACGGATAACCGTATCGCCAATTTTATAACCCTTTTGCAAAACCTGAGCAATAACGTTTTCGCCAAGACTTTCGTCCTCTATATGCATTACTGCTTCGTGCAATTCAGGATTAAACACGTCACCTTCAGATGCAATTTCAACAATGCCTAAGTTTGAAGCAATACCTTCGAACTGCTTAACAATCATTTCAATTCCCTTAATGTAATCGGGATTCTGCTTGTCTGTTGCAGCGGCTCTGTCAATATTATCAAGTATTGGCAAAAGCTGTTTAATTAAACCTGCCTTTGCAAATTCGGCAACCGTTGTTTTTTCACGCTCGGTGCGTTTTTTGAAATTATCAAACTCAGCAGCGGTACGCAAAAGCAAATCGTTCTTTTGCTCTAATTCCTGCTTTAAGCTTTCAATTTCCAAATCCTTTTTATTTTTCTTTTTTTCGGGCTTTGCATTTTCCGTAGCCTCTTTTTTTACTTCTGTTTCTGCCACGAAATCAATCCTCCATATCCTTTTAAAAATCAGTTAAATTTGTGTTTGACTTTAACTGACCTTTATTGACTTTCTCTATTTTATATTATGTTTTTGCATTTGTCAATAGTTTTTTAAAATTTTCTTTGACTTTCCCTGACTATTAACAAAATCTTCACAAATTATTCATTTAAAAAGCAAAAAACAGCCGAAAAATCGGCTGTTTTAATATACATATTTACTTACCAACACAGAACTTGCGGAAGATTTCGTCGGTTACTTCGTTGGTTGCTCGCTTACCTGTTAGCTCAAACAACGCCGCTAAAGCATCGTCTACACAAACGCCTACGGCATCCATAGTCTGTCCGCACTCTAAGGCAGAAATTGCTTCGTTTACGCCGTCAAGCGCTCTTTCGGCACAGGCGCGTTGGCGTTCACCCATAAGCACCGCAGAATCGGGACTTAAATTAGCAGTACCCGAAATTTCGGCAATCTCTTTTGACAATTCTTCGTAGCCCGTTTTTAATTTTGCGGAAATTTCCACAACCGAAAACTCACCGAAAGCCGATAAATCAATTTTATTTTCCAAATCGGTTTTATTAATAATTATAATTGTGTTTTTATTTTTAATACTTGAAATTAGGTCAAAATCATCTTTATCAAGCTTACTTGTACCGTCAAATACCGCAAGTACAAGCTCGGCAGAGTTTATTCTCTCCTTCGCTCTTTCTACGCCAATGCTTTCAACCGTATCATCGGTATTGTGTATACCCGCTGTATCGGCAAGACGAAGGGTTATATCGCCGACTGTCACGGTATCCTCAATAACGTCACGTGTAGTGCCCGCAACATCGGTTACAATAGAGCGTTCCGCACCGCTTAGCATATTCATTAAGGTTGATTTACCAACGTTTGGCTTACCGACAATTACAGTTTCAATACCCTCTCGCAAGATTCTGCCCGCATCGTAAGTAGAAAGCATATTTTCTATTTCCGCTTTAGCAGAAGTTAACATACGCATAAAATTATCGTAATCGAGCCCTTCAATATCTTCATCAGGGTAATCCGAAAAAGCGGCAATTGAAGCATCAGCAGATACCAAATCATTCTCAATTTTATCAATCTTTTCGGCTACACCGCCAATATGCGCCGCACGGGAAAGCCTTAATTCCGATTCACTTCTTGCGCTAATAAGCCCCATAACACTTTCGGCTTTTGTTAAATCGAGTTTGCCGTTTAAAAAAGCACGTTTGGTAAATTCTCCGGCTTCCGCCAAGAATGCGCCGTTTTGTAATATAACACGCAAAACCGCCTTAAGCATTAATCTTCCGCCGTGGATAGAAATTTCTACAACGTCTTCACCCGTATAACTTTTGGGCGCACGGAAAACAAGCGCTACCGCATCATCAAGCACGGCACCGTTATCCTTAATTTCACCGTAAAGAGCAGAATAGCCCTTTAATTCACATAAAGCCTTTCCCGAAAAGGAACAAAAAACCTTATCGGCTATTTCTATTGCATTATCGCCCGATATTCTTATAACACCTATCGAGCCTTCACCCAAAGGTGTAGCAATAGCGGCAATTGTACGTCCACTCATTTTCTTCACTCCCAGTATATTTTACCATAACGGTACTGCTTTTTCAACATAAAGAAAAAGAGATGTAACCTAAGTTACATCTCTTTATGTTGGCATCTACCTATTTTCCCGGGCAGCCTCCCGCCAAGTATCTTCGGCGCAAGCGAGCTTAACTTCCGTGTTCGGTATGGGAACGGGTGGACCCTCGCCGCAATCAACACCAACTGTGTGTCACCCTCAGGCGACTTTGCTATAAT
>JAZRMY010000036.1:0-22408 GCA_045647925.1 Acutalibacteraceae bacterium
GACCGACATCCACACTCTCATACATAAGCCCGTGGCAAGCATCATCGGCAAAGCCAATACGCGGATATCTCCAATACTCCGGATTAACATACGCTGCTTTTGTTCTTGGCTGACGCACAATTAGTCTAATCTCAGGCGGTACCGCAGCCATAAATTCGTTAACGAATTTTTGATAATCAAAGGGTATGCGAATAGAAGTCCATTCGCCGTATCTTCCCAAGAATGTAAAATTGGCCGCATAAATAATATTTTTATGTTTTAAAAACAGTGCTTTTATCTGGTCTAAATGAGTGAGCACTCTTTCAAGCGGCGGTTGGTCCACTACTTGACCTCTCATATAAAAATGGCAAATATACATACGAACGCCAAGCATCTTATGAGCCTCGTAAACGGCATCCATGTAATCAATAACGGCATCAGGGAGTTGGTCTTCGTTTACATAATTTTCAAGAACAAAATATACTCTCGACACCTTTACCTTTTCATTTAATACACTCTCTTTATACCCTTCAAAAACCTTATCAATTACTCTTTCGCGAGACCATTCACCTATTTCTTCTTTTGGTGGGATGGAATATATTCCCTCGGTTCTGAAGCCACGGTCGGGGTTATTGTTTAAGAGAACGCTTTTTTCTGCCGGAAGCGATAAAAATGTTTTTATATTATCGCACAGTATATCAGGCTCATCTTCATAATAATCATCACAATTGTCACAAAGCATATCGCCTACAGTCTGATGCGCAACAATACAATATTCAGCTTTGTATCTACCCACAAACTTTTCACCCTTATATGCGAAAATTATCGCACGATAAGAAGTCATAGGATAGAGTGTTGTGGTATCCAATGTTGTGTTTTGGGTCCATTCGCTTTGCACCATTATATAGTTTAAAGCACGCATGGACGGTCCCCTATTTTCAATGCGATAGAGATCTACACGGTAACGGTCTGCCTCCTCGCACTTTTGCCATTCAAGTGTGCAACAATCCGCCTTAGAAGTAACCTTTACCCAAAGTTCAGGCAAGGTTTCCTCTAAAACTCTTTCAAGTCTTTCTATCGGAAGACCAACACCAACACCAACAGGGTCGTTAACGCCTAACTGCCTGCCTTGCATTATATTTACGTCCATCATAATAAATCCCTACAATCAAATATTTGTTTATTTCTATTTCACAGATTTATTCTATGTCAGAAAGTACTTCCCAATCAGCTGGCGGGTCTCCAAGGTCAATAACATCCATAGTTTTACCACCTGCAAGAGCAGATTCGTGTGCCATAAGGCCGGGAATGTTAAAGCGAGCTACCTGCCAAATGTTACAGGGAGAAAGCTTACCTGTCTCATAAGCGCGCATAAAGTCATCAATAAGGAAATGGTGAGTTCCGTTATGTCTATTTTCAATACCCTCAAATTCCTTAGGTAAACGCCAAGTAGGTTGAATCGGAGAAGTTTCACAATGTCCTGCACCGCTTGCAATCTCTTGAATTGCTTTTGAATAATCTTCTTCTATTGACTTAGTAATACTTTCAGGTTGAAGTTCTGCAGTTACATCCTTCATAATTGTTGTACCGGGGTTTTCAGGGTCCCAAGTAGAAAGGTGATGGTGCGCTACTGAGAATTCGTAACCGGCATCAGTACCATAGAAGTTAGGAATATATGTTTCAGGGCAATACCAGCCAACACATCTATTTTCTGAAATTCTTGCAAGACCACCGTTAGAAAGCTCGAGAAGCATAGTGGTATTAGCGAACGGATTGTTATAAATATTTTGACCTTCTGTACCGTAAATGTCGGTTCTTGGACTTCCTGCGAAGCCGAATGCAACAACCTTTTTAGCATATACACCGGGCATAGAACCGAGAATCATAGCTGTTGAGTGGGTTGGGTAGTACATAGGCGGAATACCTGCATACTGCTTCCAATCATCGCCTGCAGAGCTTCTGAAGCTCTGTTCCATATTTCTGATATCGTGATTATAGTGAGCCTCACCGTAAACGAATTTACCAAATGTGCCCTTTTTCATCTCACGGCGTAAGAAGCATGTAGGTCCACGGTAGAAACCTGTTTCACCCATTGAATATGTAAGACCAGTTTCACGAACAAGACGTTCGATTTCGATTATTTCCTCTACCTTAGTAGCGCAAGGAACCGAGCTGTAAACATGCTTTCCTGCTTTAAGAGATTCAATAGCCATAGGACCATGCTTAAAACGTTGTGTGAAAATTGCGATAGCATTAATGTCTTTACGACTAAGAGCTTCTTCATAACTATCAACAATTTTTACACCGAATTTTTCAGCGAATTCTTCTGCACGCTCTCTTTTAAGGTCACATACATATACTTCTTCAACTATAGGATGCGCCTTAAAAAGCGGCACAAAGAATTTCGAAAAACGGCCACAGCCGATAATTGCTATTCTCATTTTTTCTTTCATTATTTGTTACCTCCAAAATCCCATTCTTTTTCACGTTTTTGTGTTTCGAATTGTTTAGTGCTGAGTTTCCAATCTTCTTTCTCACGGAACTTCTTATTAAAGCTCTTTGTAAGAACTCCTTTTTCCTCAAGATGTATATAACAAGCACGGTCGCAAGCTCTTCCGCAAATAGATGTGCGGTAGAAGTGCTTTGCGGGCGGATAGAAATATATGCTATCAAGAATATCTTTAGCCTCGTCAGCATTAAATTCTGCAGTTCCGTTTATAATATCCATTCTGTTATCAAAATCAGGGAAAGCATCGGGTGGCATAAAAGGATTTTTTGCGCCGTTAGCGCCATTGTAATATACTGCACAGCGCCAACTATCTGTTTCGCCGTCTTCGGCTATAGCCTTACCGGGACAAGCTTTGATACATTCGCCGCATTGGTCGCAAATCTTATCTGTCTCAAGCGGTGTAGCATCTATCTCAGCATCTGTTAAAATAAAGCAATATCTTATAAAAGGTCCATATTCCTTAGTTAATATAGAACCTATCATGCTTTTTTCACCCAAACCGCACTGTACTGCGCAGTTAACAAAATCAATCTGATTTTCAGCCGTTACGCCATGATATACGTCTGTGTAGTCAACTTCGGGGTTGGTTGTTCCCTCTTCATTTAAAATCAAAGGATTTTTTCTTTGAGGTATAGCCTCAAAGCCTTCTTCTTCAATGTAGTTTGACACATTGATAAGGGCGAGAGGCATTACTGTTTCCTCAAGATTTTCTACGCCCATTGTAGTGTACTGATAATATGTTGTACCTTCTTCAACACCACGGTAAATTCCGCGAAGCACGCGGAAACCAAGACCGATAACCGTTTTGGTTTCCGGGAAAATTTTAAAGATCGGGTCGTTTTTGTCAAAACGTGTGGCAGGCGCAAAGCCAACTATATCAGCGTCATATTTCTTCGCTATTTCAATAATTTTATCTCTCATAGCTTTCCTACCTCCTTAAGATGCTTATAACAAACCATTTCGCAAGCCTTGCCGCAAAGACAAGGCACATAACCGAAATGGGTGTTCGGTAAAAAGCGAAGCGAGTTGTATATTTCTTTTGCACTCTCGCTGTCAAAACGCTTCTCACCGTTTAAAATTGCTTCTCTTTCGGGGTGATCCTTCAAAAAGTCATCTGTCATAAAAGGATTGGATTTATGAGCGCCTCTGTAATATACGCTACACTGCCAACTGTCAACTCCATCAGGCGTAACAGCATTACCCGGACAAGCATTGATACACTCTCCGCAATTATCACAAATAGCTTCTGTGAAAGGCTCATCACATTCAAGCGGCATATCGGTAATTATGTAAACATATCTCATAAATGTTCCATATTTGGGAGCAATAACTTTGCCGTGCATACCCTCTTTACCAAGTCCGCAAACCTCTGCAGCCTTGTTGTAATCAATAATAACATCGGGAACCGGCTTATCGGGAGAAACAGGCGAAGCAAACTGTAACTCAAATATTCTGCTTACTTCAGGATTTGTAGATTTATCACCCTTGATTTTAAATCCGGGAATACTTCTCTGAAGACATGCGTCATAACCTTCATTTTCGATAAGCGCACCCATCTTAAGAAGGAATATTTCAGCAAATGTTTCATCTATGTACTTAACGCCTATATTTGTATAATTGTAAAACTGAGTTCCTCTGTCCATTGCATTAAAAAGACCTCTCGGAATTTTAATACCAAACCCAATTATGCACTTCGCACCCGGTAGGATGCAGAAAGGATTGCGTCTTGCATCCTCATCTCTTAAAAGTTCAACGTTACCGATACCGCAAATAGTGGCACCAAGTTCCTTTGCTTTTTGTTTTATAAATTCTGCAGTCACAATTCACCCCTCCTTATCTATCCATTTTCCAAGCCTTGCCTTTACGCAAAGGCTCTTTGAAGCGACCTTCCATACAGCCGCCCTTTTTCTCAAGCATACTTACGCAAGCTCGGATACATCCGCCGCACTTGGCCATATTGTAACCTACCCAACTTGGGAAATACTTTTCAAGTGCAGTATAAACCTTCATAACTTCTTTTTCGTTTGCTTCATCGGTTACACCTTCAAGCAAGTCAAGCATACCGTTTTCATTCTTATCAAAAACTTCCTTCGGTACGAAAGGATTGTAATATCTGCCGCCGTGGGTATAGAAAGCATAGCAGCGCCACATATCAATATCGCCCCACTCGCAAGTCTTACCGGCAAGGTCTATTGATATGGTCTTACCTGAATTCATTGCAGGAATACAACCGCCGGGACACTCGCGTACACAAGCGCCACACTTTCTGCAAAGCGGCTCACCGCTATACATATCATCATATTCATCAAATTCAGCATCTGTAAAAATAAATGCTACACGCTGAAGCGGACCAAACTCTGGGGTTAAGAGCATTTTACTCCAACCAATCTCACCAAGACCGCAAGCAACTGCTGCAATACGGAATTGGAACTGTAAATCGGGTGGTACCTTTCCCTCTTCAACTTCACGTGTAAACTGAACACTTCTATGGTGAGCAGTCTTACCCTTAGCGTGTTTACTAACTTCAATTTGCTCTTCGGGAGAGAGTGTGTTTCCGGGAGAGCCGTCCATATCCGAAACAACGCCTCGAGCACCGGTGTTACGGTAAACTACAGCCTCATAGCCCTCGTCCTCAATAACTTTACCTACGTGGTAAAGAACGGCCGGAGCATAAATTTCATTTATTCCGCCATAAGCCATAGAGGGATACTGATAAAACTGAGTTCCTTCTTCGATTCCTCTTTGAACACCTCTGGGAATTCTGAAAGCGAATGCAATACAACTTTTCGCATTTGGGAAAAGTCGTCTTGGATCCATTTCAGGTGGTGCACCTTCAAATCGGGACATAGGACCGATGCCGCACTTGTCAGCGCCTGCTTCGTATGCCGCTTTTTTAATCATTTCACTTGTTAACATATGTCATCCTCCAATTTTATAAGAGCATTTTCCAAATTTTTATAAACTAACCTGTCATCCTGTATTTGCGACTCTATCCTGCTGTTTTCCAAAATAAAGGGATAGATAAGAGCGGTATGGTCAGGTTCAAGAAGAGATAAAGTACTTCCAACAGCGTGACCTTTCACATAAGAAGAAAGAACTCTTACAGGGTCAGGATTTACTCGCGTTGCAAGTTTCATTCCACTAAATATATCTTCATAAATGCCAATATCCTCAGGCCTTATGTAAGAGGTGTTATCGAAAACAGCATTTCGGTTTGCTTTGTTTTTTAAATACTGTGAGCAAACACCATTGAAAGCGTATCCGTTATCCATCTCAGATATTTCTGTTTCGTGAGCCACAAGATTATCGTGAAAAGTATGTGCCGAACAATAATTTAAACAACCGCTGTTTGCAAGACCGTAAAGCCGCTTACCGTTAGCGTCGCACCATTTTCTGAGTTTTTTAAGTTCCGAAAGGTTGCGGTTAAGCTCCCTCGCGGCATAAAAACTATCGAAATAGTCTTTTACGTATTCAAGACCTTCTATTGTTCCGATGCCCATATTAACCGAAGCCCTAACATCAAGATCTTCGAAATTTCCCTTTATGAATCGTGCAATTAAAAGTGAAGTGGTAGTTACCGAAGTCAGATGATACTGATTCATAAGATAATCCACAGTCTCACCTATGCCCTCAAAAAAGGTTCTGGACTGGCTATGCCTACCATAGCACATAGCGTTGAAGAGAATATTAAGTGGTATTCCCGCATCGCTTATCCTTTTAAGCTCCTCGGATTGACGAGCTGCAGCTTCGACGGAAGATAACCCTGCAACTTTAAGTTGATTGTTTCGTCCGTTAGCATAGTTGCCCCACGAAAAATAAACTTCACCAATTTTTTCTTTTTGTTTGATTATCTCGTCGACAAATCGTGAGTCTGCCCTTTGTCCCCATCCTACAGAAAACTTCATATCTTTCCCCCTTTTTAACAACTTCATCTTGATTATACATTTTATAAGTGTTATAATGTGTAAATAAACCAAGCAAAAATATAACAAAACAAAGATTGGTGACAGAATTGACCGTACAAGATATCAATCCCTACATTCGATACGCAAAATACCATCAAAATTTCACTTTAGATAATTCTACGCATTATTGCTATGATTGCCGTCTCTTTTATTTTCTAAACGGCAATTGCCATCTTGAAACCGAAGAAAAAACCTTTGAAATATCGGATAATACGATAATTTATCTGCCTTTGGCAACCCGTTACCGTTTTATCGCTACCGATAGTCAACCTCCCTCCGCCCTTGTTTTTGATTTAGATTTAATAAACAAATTTGCCCATTTCAAAGATTCGCTCGGCACGGCGCAGGAGCATGACTACAACCCTGAAAAAGTTTTAAAGTATGATCTTCCAAAGGAATTTCAGTCGGCAATTGTTTTGCGTATACCAAGACTTTCCGAGACCTTAAAACGCTGTACCGACGAATATCTACACAAAAATCAATATTACCGCGAAACAACTTCGGCGCTTATAAAGTTGTGCCTACTTGACCTTTTGCGAGAAGCTAATATTTCCGCAGAATTCAAGATAATCCCACAAATTATCGACTATATCCATCGCCATTATCACGAAACCGAAATCACAAACGAAGATATTGCCGAACGATTTAATTACCATCCCTATTATTTAAGTCAACTTATGAAAAAGGCCACCGGTGAAACTCTTCACTCATATCTTGTCCATTACAGAATAAGAATGGCTAAAAACTATCTCGTTACAACCGATTGGGACATTTCAACAGTCGCTTGGAAAAGCGGTTTTAACTCTTCGGCTTATTTTATTAAGCAGTTTAAATTAAGAACCGGTCAAACCCCAAAACAATACCAAAAAAAGAATGTAAATCTTGTATTATAAGGAGAAAACTCATGGTAACAAAAAACACATTTTCAAACAACGGCTTTTGTAAAATAGAAAAAAACGAACATTTTATATGCGCCTTTATAACCCACTCTGAAGCTTACTCTGAAGGTAAGGTAAAAGTAATGAAACGCCATAACGATACCGATGAAGTGTTCGTTTTATTAGAAGGTTCTGCCACACTTTTCACACGTGAAAAAACAGGCGAAGAGTGTGTTGTTACCCCTCTTTTAAATAATACCGCATATACAGTTAAAGCATCAACTTGGCATCATTTAGCGGTGTCAAAGGATGCGGTAGTGTTTGTAACCGAAAGCGGCGCACTCGATCCTAAAAACACCGACACCGCCGATGTTTCATCAGAAAACATAATCGCAAAAATTTAGTCAAAAAGGACTCTTTCGAGTCCTTTTTTTATTTGAACAAAAAATTCCTTTTTAATCATAATTTACCTCTTATAAATTTTTTGTATTTTCACAAGATAATATTGCAAACGCGAAACAAATTTTTATAGGAGAGTAACTAAAATGTCTAAGTCTAATTATGTAGTACCAGAGGCTAAAGAAGCCCTCAACCGTTTTAAGATGGAAGCAGCTAACGAGGTTGGTGTTAACTTAAAGCAGGGTTACAACGGCGACCTTACTGCAAAGCAGGCTGGTTCTATCGGCGGTCAGATGGTTAAAAAGATGATCGAATCTTACGAAAACAGCATGAAATAATAAGGCAAATGCCTGTTATTAATGATAAAAAGCAGACGCTAAATTAGCGTCTGCTTTTTATTAAACACTTTATTATTGCTTTCTAAGGCCTTTAGGGTAATGATTTTTTGCTCTGCCGTTTACTACTTTTACACCGCCTAAAGCACAACCGTCAACCGTTACTACTGCCCATCCGTTAGGGCAATTTACGGCAATTTCTTCACCGTGCAAATATTTGTTTATTTCTTCACTTTCTGCGGATAGTTCTATCTTTCTTTTAAAATATTTGCCTAACCCCATAAAAAATTGGTGGTGCGGTAAAATATAATTTTTCTTTATTTCGCCAATAGTTATTCCGCAAGAAAATGCCGTACCGTCTTTTACTTCAAAGTCAGGTGTAAAATAAACAGGATTGCCGTTATACAGTCTTACATTCTCTTTCTTATAATCTAAAAGACAGTCATCTAAAAATTCGAAAACCAATTTATCAATTTTTGGTTCTTTTATGTTAGGTTTATTAGAACTAATTTCGGGTTCTGTATTATGTAAAACCGCCATAAACTGCCCTTCCCCTTTTGAAATATAGGGATAAAACCTGCGGGCGAAATTAATATTTTTTTCTTTGCAACCATTAAAGAAAACACCCTGTGCAGTAGCATTTATAACCTTTTCGTTTACGGGAACAATTTCAAATTCGGGATGATTCTGTAAGAAAGAATCAACCGTCATTTCATTTTCTTCTAAAGAGAAGGTACAGGTAGCATAAATAATATATCCGCCGTTCTTTAAAAGCTTTACGGCATTTTCTAAAATCTCTGCTTGTCTTGTGGCGCACATTTTAACATTATCAATACTCCACTCGGTTATTGCAGTATCGTCCTTTCTGAACATACCCTCTCCCGAGCAAGGCGCATCCAACATAATTAAATCGAACGATTTAGGAAAGGTTTTTGCTAATTTTGCGGTATCCATACAAGTAGTAACCGTATTATTAAGGCCTAATCTTTCAACATTTCCCGTTAAAATTTTACAACGCGACGGAATAATCTCGTTTGAAACAAGTAAACCGTTTTTAGAAAGCTTATTTTTAAGCTGTGTGCTCTTTCCTCCGGGAGCCGCACACATATCTAGCACTGTCCAATCGGGGTTAATGTCAATACATTCACCGGGTGCCATAGCGGCGGGCTCTTGCACATAAATTAATCCTGCGTGATGATATGGGTGGTTGCCTACCTTATCATAATTCAAATAATATCCGTTTTCCACATACGGTATTTTTTCATTACCGAAAACATTTATTTTTTCAAAATCTTTAAGCGATATTTTATCGGTATTAACACGAAAAGCCCTTACGGGTGGTAATTCGTAAGAGCGTAAAAAATCATTATACCTGTCACCTAAAAGTGACTGCATTCTTTCTAAAAATTCTTGTGGAAGTTTTTTCATTTTCAAATCCTTAATTCATTTCAATATTGAGCATACACATAGAAACTGCGGTAATTGCAGCGGTTTCGGTACGCAAAATGCGACTGCCAAGCGAAATAATTTTACCGCCGTTTTCCTTTGCCAATTCTATTTCCTTTTGTTCAAATCCACCCTCGGGACCAATAAAAATACCAACCGATTTTGCTTCCTTCAAGCCTTCGAGTGCCTTTTTAGTTGCCGCCATACCTTCTTCATTTTCATACGGTACAAGCATTAAATCAAGGCCTTTTGCCATTTCAATTGCCTGCTTGTAAGGCATAGCATCAAAAACCTCCGGTATTAAGTTTCTTTTACTCTGCTTTGCGGCACTTTCAGCAATGGCTTGCCAGCGGGTTTGCTTGGATTTTTTCTTTTTATCATCAAGCTTTACAACGCAATTTGTCATTTCAACAGGAACAATAGCATACACACCCAATTCAACCGCTTTTTGAATAATCAGTTCCATTTTATCGCTTTTGGGTAAGCCTTGGAAAAGATAAATTTTAGTTTCAAGCTCGGTGGAGTGATAGTTTTCTTCAATAATTTTTACAACAACAGTGTTATCAATAAATTTTTCAATCTCACATAAATCACTTTTACCGTTCACACTAACGAGTAGCTTTTCGCCAATTTCCATTCTTAAAACATTTTTTATGTGATTATAGTCATTATCTGTAATAAAATAGGTGTTCCCCTGTTTTTTAGTTTCACCTACAAAAAAATTAAACACACTAACACATCCTTTTCGTACATTATATCACTATTATTTTAGAAGGGCAACAATAAAAAACACTAACAACACTTTTAGTATTGTTAGTGCTTTTAAACTTAGTTTTTAGTTATACAAATAATTCTAATATCGCCCGTATCGGTAGTGATTTCACATTTACCGCCCGAAACGGTTTTAGGCACATTTACCCTACCTGTATCGGTATGGGTTATAAATATCTTTTCACTAAGTAAACTGCCCTTAACATGACCTGTATCGGTTTTGATATATAGTTCAGCCGCGTCACATCTATCTAACTCAATGTCACCTGTAGTTCTGATTAATGAAAATTTTTCACTAGCCAAAACATTACTTAATTCAAAATCGCCCGTGTCACCGCTTGAAATAAGGTTTTTGCAAGAAACATTATCAAGTGATACATCGCCCGTACTTACCGTTACCTTAATATCTTCCTCGCAAACTACGGTATCAACATCTATTTCGCCTGTTGAAACGACTAAATCAATACTTTTGGCAGATACATTCTCAAGCTCAATATCCCCTGTACTTAATTTGATTTTCAACATTTCAGATGCCGATGCCAAGCATTCTACATCGCCTGTACTTGCTAAAACATCAATGCTTTGGAATTTGAAATTTTTAGGTATTTCTATATCGCCTGTGTTCTCATTAATTGTAAGATATTCATATTCTTCTTGTGGTAAATAAACCGTAATTTTAGGTTTACTTATTGAAAAGCCTATCATTTCATACCATTTTCTTTGGTCTGCAGAGCTAATTACAAGCTCGTTGTCTTTTACATTTACGGTATGCTTTGACTTTGCTTCTTCATAACAGATAACCTTACATTCGTTACTTGGTTTAAAAATAATATCTGCAGTATCTGTATTAATGCTGATATCATTAAAGGCATCGGTTATTGTATAAACATTTTCTTCAAATTTCACTGTACTTAATTTGGTAAAATCAAAATTCAATTTCATTAAAACACCACCAAAAATTATACATCCAAGCAATATAAAAGCGGTTGCTATAATAAGCCAAATTTTAGTAAGCTTACTCATTATACTACCCCCTTTTTTATAAATAGACCTTTAATACAAAGACCAATCTTTTTTGTAAGTAACAAAATGCCTTTTGTAGCGTACTTACAAGCGAAAAAGCAAAGAATTGCAACACCCGCACATACAAAGCTTGCACCAAGCATTGCTACGGCGGTAAAAATATTACCGGTAAAAGCGAATACCACCCCTGAAGCAATACCACCTACGCCACAAGCAAAAAGTGAGACTTCTACTGCCCACAGGGAAATTATTACAGACCATAGCGTTATGTACAAAGAAAAAACTATAGCCATTGCAGCCATTAAAAGCGAAAACCAAAGAGGAAAGCCTAATACAATAAGCAAAATTTCTAATGCGCTTAATTTCCTTTGGGGTTTGATTTTTTGTTTTACAAGCTTGGTAAGTGGAATATCCTTTAAAATTTGCTTTACTATTTCTTTAGGTTCGCCAATTTCTTTAACCGCTTCTTCTTCAGAAAAGCCTTCTTCTATTCGGTCGTCTATCATTTCACTGTAAAAAGATAGGTGCTCGTCAGCCACATCTTCAGGTAAGGCTGAAATACCCATTGCAAGTTCGAATAAAAATTCTTGCTTAGTCATCTTGCTCATCCCCCTTAGTTACAAATTTGTATATAGAAAGAATTTCCTTCCATTCGTTTTTAAATTCACTGATTCGCTTTAAACCGTTATCGGTTATATGATAATATTTTCTAAGCCTGCCGCCGTGCTCAACTGTTTTTACTGTTAACATATGTGCTGCTTCTAACCGCTTTAATATAGTGTATAAGGTAGATTCAGACAGTTCAATATAAGGCTTCATATCCTTAATTATCTTATACCCGTAGGAATCTTCGCTTTTTATTGCCGCCAGTACGCATACATCTAAAAGACCGCGTTTTAACTGAATGTCCATAACATACCTCCCTTTGCGTAATACATCATATCACGAAGTATAAATAATGTCAATCACTTTTTAATGATTTTTATGCTCAATCCAATATTAAGAAAAAATTAAATCTAAAAAAACATATTACCCACAAGCTATAAAATACAAAAAAACAGCCGAATTTCCTCGGCTGTTTCCTTATTAATTAAGAGATTTTGTCAACACAAGAGAACCGTCCCCCTGTGTTATGCCCCTGTGTTATGTAAGTCTCTCACTTTGTCAACACAAGAGAACCGTCCCCATGTGTTCCTGCATGTGTTCCTGCTAGTCCCCTTGTGTTCTAGTCCCCTTGTGTTCTACTATAAGCCTCTCGCTTTGTCAACACAAGAGAACCGTCCCCTTGTGTTCGTGCCCTTGTGTTCGTGAGAGAACCGTCCCCTTGTGTTCGAAAAGAAAGCTATTATTGCAATATCTCGGAAAATTCTTACTCTTTCCTATGCTTTAATCTCGAACAACACCTTTTACGACATCGATTACCTTTCACCTCGTTTAAACGAGTGAGTTTTCTAAAAACACAATACTATATTTTAGGCTGGGTGATTGGCTCGGCTTGGTTTAGTGTGCACTCTTCGCATTTTTACGCTCTTTTGGTTTCACGCTAACCGTCCCCTTGTCTCCCCACTCTGTGTTCTCCTCAAAGTCCGAGACTTCGATTGATGAGATTTTGTATTTCATATGTTTCTCCTAATTCAGATGTCAACTCATCATATGCTTGTTGAGCTCTTGAACGAAAATTCTCTATCTGTTCTGACGTCCAAATAAATCCAGATGCCGGATCATCCCAGTTTAATATAGAATTGAACTCTATGCTCAAACTTTCTAATTTATCCATTAATTCTTTGGAAATTGGAAATCTATCCAGCGATAATAACCCTTCATCTTTAGTGCCCCACAAACAAGAATCAGCACCATAATCAAACATAAATTTAACATTATACATAAAAAGCATCCTTTCTTAATAAAAATTTATTCCGCCTATATTATTAGATACATTATAGGCATTTACAATGTATCCATTAGTAGATATAACAACATTTAGATACTTATTACCTCCATAAGAATAGACTAATCCATCCGCACCGTAAGTGCCAATAGGCGTTTTGGTGGAAATTGCATCATAAATCAATGACGATACGCCAACCTCCGAAGAAACATTGAAGGAAGAAAAACTACTTACTGGATGCCCATCTATAATATGCTTAAATCCTGAACCATCATTTCCTTTTTCTAACCAACAAATTTTTCCATCAATTCTTCTGCCTATCCACATAGTATTTTCTTTTGTGTACTTTGTCCCCGTTGAAGATAATTCATCGAAAAGTTCGTCTGCATTATCAACTGCAGCCTTATAACTTGCGGAATAGTAAGTTTGTGTTGAATTAATTGACATTTTTGCTGTTTTTATTGCTGATACGATATTATATATACTATATGCCAAACTAACAACCGCTAATGTTAATTGAATCTGATTTGGAAGCAATCAGGGGACGGTTCTCTGATTGGTTACAGTTTTTGTACCACATAGTAACTTACCCCTGTTAATCTACTAATTTGTCTTATCGACAAACTGTTTTCTTTAAATTTTTTTAAGTATTTATCGCGAGTTTTAATTTCAAGCTTTTGAAACTCAGTTGCAGATTTGCATTTTGAATATTTTTCAATAATTTTCTGCGCTTGTTCATCGGTAACCTTTAGTGTAGACTTATCTTCAATATCCAAGCATTTCTTAAAAGCAGTTTCGCTGTTAAACTTGTAAAAATCTTCTTTAGAAACCATACCTAAAACAATATCGGTATCTATTAAATCTGAGTCCTTAAAAAATTCATTGTAGCTACTGTGTTCATAAGCATTGATTGTCTTGCAAAGACCTGCTTGAAGCGGATTTTGATGTATGTATCGTAAAACTGTTAAAAAATAAGCATCATCTTCCACAGGTTCACTTTTAAAACGGTCTTGAAACAAATGTCCAACTCGTTGGTATTTAATATTATACCAATAAACGAATCGGGTAGTAAGTCTTTTCATAACTTGCTCAATTGGTTCTTTATCCTCTTGAATCAGTAAATGAATATGATTACCCATAAGGCAATAAGCGTAAAGTTTGAATTCACTTATTGCCTTACAGTCTTTTAAAATTTGAAGAAACTTCTCGCAGTCTTCACGATCCTCGAAAATCTGCTGTTGATTAATTCCACGGAGCATAACATGGTATATTCCTGTTTTGCTCTTTTTTCTTGCACTTCTTGGCATAATTCATCACCAAGAATATGATACCACAAAAGCAATTAGTTTTCAATCATAGAACCGTCCCCTGATTGTACCCCTCTCAACAGTCATTGTTTTAACCGATGGACTTACTTCAACCGATGTAACCAAAGTCGCCGCTGTTACGTAAACGTCACAGCAATCATATTTATGACTGTCATCTGTAGTAGTGGCTTGAATTTGAGCGTACCCTACAGCTTTAGCAGTTACTACCCCATTTGATACAGTTGCAACCGACGTATTACTACTGGTCCAATTCAAAGTTTTGTTAGTAGCATAATCAGGCGAAACAGTAGGTGTAAATTCGTAAGTGCCGCCTTTCTGCATATAAACAGAATCTCGATTTAATTCTACATAGGTTACCTTAACAGGTGTTGATACTACAGTTACCGAACAATAATCACTCTTGCCGTCTAAAGTTTTAGCATAAACCACAGCATCGCCTACCGCCTTTGCAAAAACATAACCCGTAGTTGGATTAACCATAGCAATATTCGGTTTGTCACTTTCCCATGTAACTGTTTTACAGCTGGCACTGTCGGCATCGACTATCGCTCTGAGATTTTCATAACCACTATTGACACTTAAGGTAATACTACCTGGATGCACCGATATTGACCTTGTGCCTGACTTTTCAATTACGATTTTATGTTCCGTCGCTTTTAAAATCGGGTCTTTTCTGCCGATTTTACGCCCCATATTTCGGTTGACAAACATTAACAATAAGTATATAATAAATGTGTATGTTTATTTTATATTAAAGGATGTTTGCAAAATGAAATGGACTTCTCTTAACGACCTTCGTGAAAGCTATCTTTCGTTTTTTGAATCCAAGGGTCATTTACGCCTTGGCAGCTTTTCGTTGGTACCGAATAATGACAAATCTTTACTTTTAATCAACTCAGGTATGGCGCCTATGAAAAAGTATTTCACGGGTGAAGTAATTCCTCCCCGTAACCGTGTTACAACCTGTCAGAAATGTATTCGTACACCTGACTTGGAGCGCGTAGGTATTACCGCTCGCCACGGTACATTTTTTGAAATGCTTGGTAACTTCTCTTTTGGCGACTACTTTAAAAACGAGGCTATTCCGTGGGCTTGGGAATATTTAACCGAAACCCTCCAAATCCCCGCAGATTTGCTTTGGCCTTCTGTATATGAAGAAGATGACGAAGCCTACGCTTTATGGCGTGACGTAATCGGCGTACCCGAAGAACGCATTGTAAGAATGGGTAAAGCGGACAACTTCTGGGAACACGGCACAGGTCCTTGCGGTCCTTGTAGCGAAATTTATTTTGACCGCGGTGAAAAATACGGTTGCGGCAGTCCCGACTGTAAACCAGGTTGCGATTGCGACAGATATATGGAAATCTGGAACAACGTTTTCTCGCAATTTAACAATATGGGCGACGGTACTTATACAGAGCTTGAGCATAAAAACATTGATACCGGTATGGGTCTTGAAAGACTTGCTTGCGTTATGCAGGGTGTTGACAATATGTTCGAGGTTGACACTATTCGCAATATTTTAGATAAGGTTTGCGCTATTTCGGGTAAGGAATACGGCAAGGAACATTCTACCGATGTTTCTATCCGCGCTATTACCGACCACGCACGTGCCGCTACCTTTATGATTAGTGACGGTATTATCCCCTCTAACGAAGGCAGAGGCTACGTACTTCGCCGTATTATCCGCCGTGCAGTTCGTCACGGTAAGTTAATCGGTATTAACCGTCCGTTCTTTATGGAGCTTTGTGATACTGTTATTAATGAAAATAAATCGGGCTACCCCGAGCTTGTTGAAAAGCAACAGTTAATTACAAAGGTTATTACAAACGAAGAAGCATCCTTTAATAAAACAATCGACCAAGGTCTTTCATTACTTAATGACCTTACTAAAGATGGCGGTATGCTTTCGGGTGAAGATGCTTTTAAGCTTTATGATACCTATGGCTTCCCCATTGACTTAACTAAAGACATTCTTTCAGAAAAAGGTATGACCCTTGATGAAGACAAGTTCAAGGAATGTATGGAAGAACAAAGAAACAAGGCAAGAAATGCCCGTAAAGCTTCTGACGGTGAAAGCTGGAAATCTAACGATATCACCTACGACGTAGCTGCTACCGAATTTTTAGGCTATACCAACACCGATTGCGATGCACAAGTGCTTGACATTGTGGTAGAAGGCGAACACACCTTATCTGCAAATGAAGGCAACAAGGCAATTATCGTTCTCAGTAAAACTGTTTGCTATGCAGAAAGCGGCGGTCAGGTTGGCGATAGCGGTATAATTTCCGCTAATGGCTTTGAATTTAAAGTGTATGATGTTAAGAAAACATCAGGCGGTGTATTTACTCACTTTGGTACAGTTACAAGCGGTAATGTTTCTATAAATGATACTGTAAGCGTAAGCTACGATGATGCTAAACGCGCGGCTATCCGCAGAAACCATACTGCAGCTCACCTTTTACAAGCAGGTCTTCGTGCTGTGCTTGGAAACCACGTTGAGCAGGCAGGTCAGCTTGTAAACGAAAAGGCTGTCCGTTTTGACTTTACACATTTCTCCGCTTTAACAAGCGAAGAAATCAAAGCGGTTGAAAGCTTTGTTAACAACGCTATTTTAAATGCAGTTGCAGTTGAAAACTGTGAAATGCCTATTGACGAAGCTAAAAAGCTTGGCGCTATGGCATTGTTCGGTGAAAAATACGGCGAAGTTGTACGTGTTGTAAACGCAAAAGATGTTTCGGTTGAGCTTTGCGGCGGTACCCATGTTGATAATACTGCTAAAATCGGTTTATTCCACATTAATACCGAATCAAGCGTTGCCGCAGGTGTAAGACGTATTGAAGCCGTAACAGGCGCAGGCGTGCTTTCGGTAATTGAAAACTATATTAACTTAGCAAACAACACCGCAGATGCTTTAAAGGCTTCTAACATTAATGATATTGCAAAACGCGCAACTGCCGTTATGACTGAACTTAAGGATACCCAAAAAGCACTTGAAAAAGCCGAAGCACAAATTGCTAATGCAAAGCTTGGCAGTATTTTAGACGGCGCAGTTACAGTTGACGGTATTCGTGTTGTTGCAAAAGAGCTTGAAAACACTTTACCTGACGAGCTTCGCAAAATGGCAGATACTGTTAAGGCAGATAACAGCGATGTTGTTGCAGTATTTGCAAGTGTAAACGGCGAAAAGCTTACCTTCTGTGCCGCTTGCGGTAAGGACGCTATAGGTAAAGGCGCTCACGCAGGTAACTTAGTTCGTGAAATTGCTAAAATTACAGGCGGTAACGGCGGCGGTAAGCCCGATAGCGCAATGGCAGGCGGTAAAGACACCGCTAAATTGCAAGAGGCTTTAGACGCAGTTGCTGATACCGTTAAAAATCAATTATCATAATGATTGTAAGGTGATATTATGAACGATTGTTTATTTTGCAAAATTATAAAGGGCGATATTCCAAGCACAAAGATATACGAAGACGAATATGTTTACGCTTTTGCAGATATCGAACCCCAAGCGCCATTCCACGCAATTTTAGTTCCGAAAATTCATATTTGCTGTGCTGATAAAATTGATGCTGACAATAGCATATATATTGCAAAAATCTTTGAAGCAGTAGCAAAAATTTCTAAGAAAGAAAATTTAGAAAACGGCTACCGTGTTGTAAATAACTGTGGCGAAGACGGCGGACAAACTGTTGGACATATACATTTCCATTTGCTTGCCCGCAGAAATCTTGCTTGGCCCCCAGGCTAAAAAACAAAAAGGAGTTTTAATTATGGCTGAATTTTATACAATGAAAATTGCAGGGCTTGAAAGAAAGCTCGAAAAATTCCCTGTAAGCGATAAATTGGATATTGCAGCATTTATTATTTTCGGTGACGTTGAATTAACAATTAAAGCAAGTGAAGAATTGCTTAAAAAGGTTCCCGAATTTGATTATATAATCACTCCCGAAGCTAAGAGTATTCCGATTGCTTACGAAATGGCAAGACAAAGCGGTAAGCCTTACATAGTTGCCCGCAAAGGCGTTAAGGTTTATATGCGTAATCCCCTTGATGTTTCGGTTACCTCTATAACCACAAAGACCGAGCAGCACCTTTATTTAGGTGAAAGCGAGGTTGAAATGATTAAAGGTAAACGTGTACTTATTGTAGATGACGTTATAAGTACGGGTGAATCCTTAATTGCGGTAAGAAATCTTGTTAAAGAAGCAGGCGCTATTGAGGCCGCTTCCTGTGCATATCTTGCCGAGGGTGACGCCGCTGACCGCGACGATATTATCTTCCTTGAAAAGCTTCCTTTATTCTTTAAGTAAAAGCAAAACCCGACCTACAAAGGTCGGGTTTTTAATTTTATAAAAATCGTTTTAAATGTGCAACGGGAAGACCTACCACGTTAAAGTAGTCGCCCTTAATTGCCTTTACAAAAAGTCCGCCAAGTCCCTGAATACCGTAACTACCTGCTTTGTCGTAAGGTTCGTTTGTATCCAAATAGTTTTCTATTTCCTTATCGGTTAACTCGAAAAACTCAACCTCGGTAGTAACCGAAAAACTTTTGCAAACACCGTTTTCTACAACGGCGCAACCGGTAATAACCTTATGGGTATTACCCGATAAAAACCTTAACATTCGTTTAGCGTCTTCCCTATCCCGAGGCTTACCTAATATTTCACCGCCGAATATTACAGAAGTATCCGAACCTATAACAATAGCGTCCTTGTAATCCTTCGCAATATCGTTTGCTTTAAGGCGCGCTAAATATTCCGAATGCTTTTCAACTTCCAAACCGTCGGGTACAATTTCGGGTATATATGACGGAACTATCTCAAAATCCGTTATAAACATAGAAAGCAGTTCTTTTCTTCTTGGAGAAGCCGATGCTAAAATATATCTCATAGAACCACCTTAAATCCCTGCCACAAAGGTTGGGAAATTTTCATTATTTACCTTCTTTATATGCTCGTTATATTCTGCCACCGCATACGAACAGTGTGTGAAATAAACTGTTACAAAAAGTGGAATTGTGTATATTAACGGAATAAATAAAAGAGATAAAATAATCCATCCAAGCATACTAAAGGTTAAATAAATAAAATCAAGCAAGGTATTCTTTGAAACCACTACCGACATATGAAGCGCTTCATTAACATCCATATTTTCATCTGCAACAAAAAGCATAGGCGCAAGATAGTATTTTAACATAAAAAATACTGTACCGATTATGGCAATTGACTTTAAAAAGGCAGATATATTTGATAAATTAGCAGTCCATAGCGGTGTAGTTATATCCAAAAATTCATATATTTTAATATTTGAAATTAAGGATACTATTAAATACGGTATATGCAAAAGCAAAAGTAAAATTACTGCTCTTATGCCTAAATAAAAGACTATTTTTAAAACCTTTTTGTAGCTTTCCTTAGCGTTAAAATAATAAAACACGCTAAGTGGACTATCCGCAACGCCGCAAAGGAGTCGCCAAAAATATCTCAAAGCACCGAAAAAAATCGGAGAAAGCATAAATATATTTAAAACCCAAAATATAACATTTGCTAAAATATCGCCGCCTATTAAATAAAATATCGAACCGATATTGTTATTTATAAGATAGCAAAACAATACAATCACTGATACTATAATTGCTTTGACAAAATGAGTATTAAGTGATTTTTTAGCAGTTTTTTTAATTGCAGAGCTTGCTACTGTCATAAACACTCCCCTTATAATTTCGTAACAACATTATATATCACAAACTATATAAAATGATTAAAGAATTGTTAATTTTGCAAAACCTGCCATAATTTTTTTAGTGCCTACGGTATCAAAAGCGATTTCAAGCAAGGTGTCATTTCCCATAGGTGTAACACCTAAAATCATACCCTCGCCAAAGGTTTTATGAAGCACCCTTTGACCTATAGAGTAGCTAGCCGAATTAACGGTTTGCTTCTTTTCGGAAATAAAGGAAGACGTTTTAGATGCCGTAGATGGCGTAAAGCTGTTTGCAAACGACTTAACTTCGTAGGTTTTAGGTGTAAAGCCTGAAATTTCGCATAATTCTTGCGGTATTTCCCTTAAAAAACGTGATGGCATATTTCGGCTTGTGCTACCAAAAAGCATACGGCTTTGGGTATTAGTAACAGTAAGCTTTTTCTTTGCTCTGGTAATAGCAACATAAGCCAAGCGGCGTTCTTCCTCAATTTCCGCTTCACCGCCGTAAATTGACTGATTTCCGGGGAAAATCCCCTCTTCCATACCCACTAAATATACATTATTGAATTCAAGACCTTTAGCAGAGTGAATAGTCATTAAAATCACCTTGTCACTTTCGGTTTCAAGTGAATCAATATCATTAATAAGCGCTATTTCCTCTAAGAATTCAGAAAGCGAAGGTTCATCACTTTCAAGCTCGTACTGTGCGATATTTGACGCCAATTCCTTTACGTTTTGAAGTCTTTCAAGGCCTTCCTCGCCTTCGCATTCAAGCATAAACTTATAACCGGTAAGGTCTAAAACGTTTTCAAATAAATCACTTATAGAGGATTCTTCAGCAATATCGCAAAGATTATCAATAATTCCGCAAAATTCTTTGATTTTATTACATGCGCGCGAAAGCGCCGCAAATTCATCAGCCCGTTTCAATACGTCATAAATCGAAACGCCTAATTCTTCTGCGATTTCTGCCGCGTGATTGACGGTAGTATCACCTATTGAACGCTTAGGCTCGTTAATAATTCTGCGAAGTCTTATATCGTCCTTAGTGTTATTGATAAGATGTAAATACGCTAAAACATCCTTAATTTCCTTACGGTCGTAAAAGCGTGTTCCGCCTATAATTTTATAAGCAATGCCGCTTCGCACAAAAACATTTTCCATCGAGTTTGACTGAGCATTCATACGGTAAAGAACGGCATTATCGGCAAATTTTCCGCCCTTTTTAACATAATCAAGAATGCCCTCCGCTACAAAGCGTGCTTCTTCGCGCTCGTCATAAGCGGTATGTACTAATATTTTTTCGCCGTCGCCATTATCGGTCCAAAGAGTTTTACCCTTTCTGCCCTTATTATTGCTTATAACCTTATTGGCGGCGTTAAGTATATTAGAGGTTGAACGGTAATTTTGCTCAAGTCTTATGGTTTTAGCGCCTCTATATTCATCCTCAAAATTCAAAATATTTTCAATTGTTGCGCCGCGGAAACGGTAAATACTCTGGTCATCATCACCAACAACACAAATGTTATTTTTTCCGCCCGCAAGCAAGCTTACAAGAACGTACTGTGCATAGTTGGTATCCTGATACTCATCCACACAAACATAGCGGAATTTATTTTGATAATAGTCCAATACATCCGCATTTTGCTCAAGTAAACGAACAGTATAAACAATCATATCGTCAAAATCCATAGCATCTGCGTTTTTAAGCCTTGTTTGATAAAGCTTATAAAGCTGTGCTACAATTTTTTTGCGGTAGTCTATCCCTGCAGATTCTTCATATTCCTCAGGGGTTATAAGCTTGTCCTTAAGTGACGAAATTTCAGACAGCACATATTTATGAGGCACAAATTTATCGTCTATATTATGCTGCTTCATAATTTCTTTCATAAGGCGGCGTTGGTCATCGGTATCGTAAATAGTAAAATGTGAAGAAAAGCCCAAAAGCTCGGCATTTCGGCGCAAAATTTTACCGCAAACCGAGTGGAAAGTACCTGCCCATATATCGTCTGCACTGTCACCAAGTTTTGCGGCAATACGCTCTTTTAGTTCCCCTGCCGCTTTATTTGTAAAAGTAATTGCAAGAATATTCCAAGGCTTAACAGGAGATACGGAAAATACACCGTCGGGAATATCGTCCTCTAAACCATCAAGAAAATCCTGACCTAGTTTTAATGCGCC
>JAZRMY010000037.1:0-6334 GCA_045647925.1 Acutalibacteraceae bacterium
CTCCTACGCGGAGAGGGGAGCGGAAAGGCTCGAAGTGGCTTAAGAGTGGATTCCTAGCGCTTTAAGAGTGGATTCCTAGCGCTTTAAGTTTTATTTCAGTATAAGCGGCTTACCTCTGACGGAGTTCCAGAAAAAAAAAAGAAAAAAAGATGTAAAATGATGTTGACAGATGTAAAATGATGTAATATGATGTAATTATAAATCAGTTAAGGGGGTGCGAACATGATTGCACAGATGTGGGTAACGTTAGGAACGTGGAATGTTAGACATGAAAATAATTATATGGGTTACACGAGAACCCATATAGAACTATTTGAGGAGCTAGGAGAATATTATGTAGAAGTCAAAGAACAACAAGTATATCGTCTGGATAGCAAAGAACTAGATGAAGAGGATTTTCACGCAGAACAAAGAAAATATAAATCCAGAAATGCAGCAATGAATTATGTTAGAAAACTGCTTAAAGATGAAGTGAACAAATGACAGAAGAAGAAGCACGGGAAATTGTCGGAAAGTTGCCAGTAAAAGAGCTATGCGAATTAACCCACGCTTGCGGAGAAGCAAAAGGTAATTGCAAAAACTGTCTGGCAAACGCAAAATGTAAAATCAAAATATTGTATGACAACACAAACGCATAGCAAAAAAAGCCTTTTCGGGAGTCCGAGAGGGCTTTTTTTTACGCTGAAACAGCATAAGAGCCAAGCAGCGAGGGAAAAGGGCAAAAAAGAAACCCCAGACTCTACAAAAAAGTAGAGCTGGGGTTCGTATTCTGTTGGTTAGACTAAAATACGCAAAATTCAAACAGCGGGAAGCACGGGCAAGTTTTCAAGGGGGTTTGTAAGCCAATCCTTTACGGCTTGCGAGGTCTTCGAGCCTTTCCAATTATTAGTATATCGCATTTGAGGGCTTTTGTCAATTTTTTTTAGACTTTTTTTGTATAATTCTACTCGTTATAAAAAAATAATGTCGCGCGGGCACACGACTTCGCAACAAACAGAACTCCACCCCGCGCGAAACTCACGGAGCTTGAGAGACTCGCGAAGCGGGGAGCGCGACGAGCGGGGGGGAGCGAGCACGAGCGCGAGGCGCGAGCGACCCCCCGCGAGGAGCGCGACACTCCCTCCGCACGGGCACAAAGCAGGCTAGTTTACAGAATATCGCGTTACGGGACGTTGCCAAAGGCAACGTGGCGCTTTAGCGCCCTTGCCCGTAACGCTAGATTCTGTGGACTTGCCGATAAACAACCACTACGACGCGCGCGAAACACGAGCTGCTCGAGCGAAAGCGAGCGAGCGACAAGGGCGGGACACGGCGCACGAACGTATTGCGCTTTGCGCAAGAAGTGAGTAAATAGCGCCGTTTGTGCGCTTGCGCACAAGTTCCCCGCCCGCAGGAGCGAGAACTTCCGAGAGAACGAAAGGCAATAAAAAAACCCCTCTCTTCTTGGGGAGAGGGGAACGGACGGGAGAAAATATTTTTATGCGGGTTTTTTCCTCATCGGTAAAAATCCGAATATTTGCTTTTTCATTTCGGCTTCTATATAATCCAATGCGGGTTCTACAGCGTTTTCACAGTGGTTTCCGTCGTCTGTGTCGTGGTGTATGGCTCGCAATATCTGCAATGATGAATAAGATGTTGCTAAAAGTATGTCGTATTCATCTAATACGCCGTCTGTGCCTTTGATGTCGGGCTTTCCAAATCGAACTATCTTTTTTATTTTATCTGCAAAACTCATTTATTTACACCTCGTATTAAAAATTAACGTTTGTATAGTCTGTCGGGTCAGGCTGTGCACCAACTTTGCCAGAATGGTCATAAATCGTGCATTTGCTTTTGGGATAGAAAAATTCTACGGTTTTGTATCCGCGAAGGTTCACGCCAATTTTTACAGTGCCTTTTAACATGTAAAAATCATCGGGAGTAACGCTTTTCGATTTCGGGGAAACGCCAAAACAGGTATAAAACTCTCTCAAAATGCGTCTTGAACGGTCGCGCCCTGCTTTATCTTCTGGGTCACGAGGAGATAGCAAAGAGATTTCATGTGGTACAATGTTGGATTTTCCATTTACGGAAAAAGGAAAAATCAAACAATCATACGCACCGCGTTTCTCTTCTCGATAGTGTCCGAGTTGGATTTCATAATCACCATCTTTGAGGATTTCAAAAGGCGAATCCGCGTCAACATCACTGAACCAAGCACTAGACATTTAGAACACCTCTCTAATCAATTTATGTTTATATTATACAACAAAATAAGCCTGTTGTAAACAAAAATCTTACTAATATATATATTGCAAAAAAAATATTTTTTACGAAGCCAAAAGCCCGAAAAATTGACAAACCTGTTTCCACGAAAAACCTTGTCTATATAAATATGTGCTTGCTCGGTCTTGTCGTTCGAGAGTGGGCAAATCGTCTAGAAGTTTTTGAACCGCACTTGCTTTCAAATCTGGGTCACAAGTTTGTTTTCGCAAGTCGAAACATTCGGGAAAACGGTTTATCAAAGGCAAATTGTTAAAAATATAGTTCTTTCCGCCAAGATAAAAGGCTTCTTCGAGGACTTTCGTAATATACGTTTCTGGTACGTTCGGAAAGAGGGGAGCAAGTTTTTTTGTTTCTGGCTCAAAAGCGTATTCGTCTTTCATACAGCGCTCGAGAGAATCGACATACGCGCGAATCGTTGCCCGCTCGCGCTTTTCTTGCGCAGAAATGCGCATAAAATCGCTTTTGTAAACATCAAAATGGTGAAATTTCAAGAAATAAAAGAAATCGTTAGAAACATGATGAGGAAAACTAAAACTTAAACAAACGTAGTCAGCGGGCATTGTGTCGAAATAATGGTTATCGTTCAACATCGAATATATATCTTTTTCCGTGAAATCTGGCGTGGCGCTTTTATCGAAATTGGCACAAACAACTTTAGGAGCAGCAATTTCATTTCTTTCGACACGCTCAGCAAGCCATTTTCGTAACTGAAAGCCCTGTTTCGGAGTCAAAAAGGCTTTGTCGCAATCGCTTTTCCAATTCTGCGACGCGTAATAAATACGTTTGCGTCCTGCGAAAATCTCGCAATTTTTAGTTATGTATTTGCAGACGTAAGAAGCGACGCAACGCGCGACTTTTGAGCCATTCGAAGAACGAATAGACTTGATTTGACTAAATCCTTGTTTCCAGATTTTTTTCGAAAAATCATTTTCTGAAATATACGGCGCTATAATTATGGCGTGCCAATGTAAACGATGGTTTTTTTCTCCAAGTTCGGGAATAAGCAAATATTTCAAGGTGTGGCGCTCGTCGCGCTTCCCGCCACAAGCAACATCAAGCCAATATTGCCAACGTTTCATTGCGTTCTGCACGGATAAAAGGGCGTTTTCAAACGAATCTGGTAAATGCTCATTGTCATATGTCAGAGTGCAAAATTTTATTTCGCGCCCTGCGTTATGCAGCGCAAGATTTAACACTTTGTTTCGCGCCCGAATGATACTATCTTTATGAAAGAAAGATTTTTGAATGTCGTTTTTTTGCAAGATTTGTTTGACCTCGTTGCAAAAACTTTGCGAAACCTGCTGATTTACGACAACATTTTTTAATACGTCCTTTTCAGACTGAATATCTTTCAAAGCGTCCAGAGCCAAACGCGAAACGTCGAGAGAGCCAACACGCGAGAAGCGCGAAGCAACGGCGCGGACATATTCATTTTGAAAACGGGAATAAAAACGGTTTTTTGAATGAAAAATTGAAAGTTCGAGAGAGTCTAAACCTGTGCGGGCTACATATTTCAGTCTAACCATACTTTTATTATATATACAAAACTAAAAAAAATCAATTCGTTTGCTTCCGTGAAAACTGTCGACCTATCAAGTTAAAGATTTTCGGCGAAGCCGAAAATCCACGGCGCGCAGTGGCGCTTTCACCACCAAAGACCAAACCCGCGCCGTACCAACACGAAAGAAAACTTGAAATTGAAAAAATATTTCAAGTTGGAAAGCCACAAAGATGGCTTTCTTACACTGATTTTCACCAATTCAAAACAGGCGTTTTTTTGACCAAAGATAAACCCGAATCTGAAATAATTTGCTCGAAACAAAAAAAAGATTGATTTTCAAAACTTCTCCCGAAAAATAAATTGACCATCGGCTGTCCTGCACCACAGATTTGATAGAAAAACGAACCAGAATCAAGAAAATATATTGCAAAAAGATATTTTTTTACTGCGGAAAAATCGAGATTTTCAAAACTTTGAATACTAAAAGAAAGGCTTTCTTTCGTGGTTTTCACATTTTCGCGTATCTCTTCGGGAAACGAAAAAGAACCATTCATTTTTAGTTCCCACTCATCAAGGCTTTTTCTGAAAATGTCTTTGTTTTCACGAATGAAAATATTAGAAATTGTTAACAATCCGCTTTCCGTGAAAACTGTCGGAAGCCAATTTTTACACAAAAACTTTGAAATGTTTATCAAAATACGAAAATTGCGTTTATGCAAAATCTGCTTTTCTGTTTCTGGTTGTTTGGGTTTTGCATAACCTTTTACATAATTTATTTCTTTCCAAGAGCTGCCGATTAGACCACCGACTTTTCCCGAAAATGTCCCATTCTGCGTGTTGTAGATTGCCATAATAAAAAAAGCCCTACCAAAAGGTAGGGCGAAAAACTCCCTTTTATGCTGTTATTGCGGTTACGCTCGAAAAGTTGACTTTTGAACCGTCGCCTGCTTGCAAATATGCATAAACGCTTGTTCCTGTGGTTGGTTCTTTCGGAAGTGTAATCGTTACACTTGACGCAGAAGCGGGAACGACTTTTGCAACTGCAACATTGATTTCTGGTTCGTAAACTGAAATAACGTATTCTGTCGGAGTTCCGAGCGACAATTCAGAAGGAGCGGGAACGGAAAACGAAACAGTAGCGCCCGAAATTGTCGGCGTTTCTGTAAACGCAATCGGTGCGCCTAAATAAGACTGCGGAAACTGAATGTTAAGCGGGTTCGCTTCTTCGCCCTGCATTGCTTCTTTTGACGCTTTTACGAAATAATTATAAGGACTCATCTTTTTTACGTTCTTAAAATATTTCTTCAACCAAATGTCATTCACAGATTTTGCAACATCTGTAATCATACGGAATTTACTGCGGATTCCTTGTTGCGCGTCTGACGGTTCGGGCTTTGTCTTTTTCGGGTCTGCGACGCTTCGCACTGTTTTGATTCCCTTCCAATTTGAACCAACATAACCGCCCGCCTTACCTGCGAACGAACCACCAAGCCAATAAGTTACAGCCATTTTATAAAACCTCCTGTAGTTTCAATTAAATGTAACTGTGCCAAAGAAAAAATTACTAACGCCCTTTTCGGCGTGGTAAAAACTAAAAAAATACGGCGTTAATCCTTGATGTCGAAAACTGCTATCAATTGTGATTAAACCGCAATAGGCTTCTCGCTCCCCGTCAACATCTATTCCCATTTCGTAAGGCTCGCTAAATCTTGTAATATAAGCATTTAGCGAAACATTCCAAAATCCAATATACACGCCGTCGAGAAAATCGAAACTATCATCATAGGTTTCTAAACCTAAATATATGTCTTTCCAATACGGAGAATCGGCGTTTTGTACTTCAATGTAGTTCTGACCGATGTCTTTAGGTGTCCAATCGTAAGGCAGATTTGCACTTGACAACGAAAAGGGGAGATTTTCATAGACTGCACAAACTGCTTTATTGACCTCGTTAAAGGGCAATTTGCCCAAAGATTTTAGCAAACGCCCTTTTAGATATTGATTGTAGATTGTCGCGGAGATTTTGGACGCTGAGCCAAAACTATGGCGGTGCGCTTGCTGCTCTGGTGTTCGTGGGTTTCGTGGTTTGACGTATTCACGCACTACACGCAATCCTCGATAGTTTTGAAAAATTAAACCGTCTACTTTTCCTGCAAGCGCTCCACCTGTCCACTTTGTTACAGCCATTTTGTTTTGCTATCCTGTATCGTCTATTTCGTCTATGTTTACTTTTTCATCACCGTGAATAATGATTGAAGCCACCAATTTTAATATTTTCACCGTCCAATACACAATTTTTATAAAAAAAATGTCCATTGGCGTTTACTCCTTAAACAAAATATTATTTCTATTTCTTTATATTGTCAAGTTTTATTTTGTGATTTTTTGAACTGCCGAGAGCCTAAGCGTCCACACCCCCCCGCCCCTCTCCTACGCGGAGAGGGGAGCGGAAAGGCTCGAAGTGGCTTAAGAGTGGATTCCTAGCGCTTTAAGAGTGGATTCCTAGCGCTTTAAGTTTTATTTCAGTATAAGCGGCTTACCTCTGACGGAGTTCCAGAAAAAAAAAAG
>JAZRMY010000038.1:0-1052 GCA_045647925.1 Acutalibacteraceae bacterium
AAAACTACAAAAGCTTCTAGAAAAATTAAAAGACGGAGAAATCTAATATAGATTTTCTTCGTCTTTTTAAAACCGCACTTACTTATGATACGGTTCTCCTCACCACTTTAATTGGTGGTTTAATGTAGCAAAGCGATAAAACAAGCTAATTTTAAAGGAAATAATACTTGTAGAATAGTATAAAATTATTTAATACAATACTGATTCATTTATATGTACAGATTTAAGTGATAATTAAATAGGTATATGATTTTCCCTAATAGGCTTATACACAGAATACATAATTATTTAAGTTTTCACAGATTAATATGTTATATTAAATAGGTAGTAAATAACACTAATACTTGTTGACATCGAATAATGGTAATTTAAGATTGCGAAATCAGCATTATTGGGTGCCAAACCCATTGGAATTCTTCAGGAACAAAGAATTCTCCCGCAGCATCTCCTTGTGAGATGCTGCCTTTTTTGTTTCCATAAAATTTATTAAGGCTATCAATTAAGTAGCTTTATGTAATGCGTATCCTTAGTTGCTAATGTCCATGGTAACCTTAAGCCAAAAGCGGCATTTGGTTTCGTACGTCGTTAAAATAACCGAACAACCCGTTTGTGAAACAAATTTTTGAAGCTCCTTTGTCTACTCAAGCTTGGACTTGGGTGAAATAAATTTGAACGGGCCTGTTTCTTCCTTAGATGAATCTTTTCTTATAGACTTCAATTCACCTGAAATGAAACAAAAACTACAAAAGCTTCTAGAAAAATTAAAAGACGGAGAAATCTAATATAGATTTTCTTCGTCTTTTTAAAATCGCACTTACTTATGGTACGGTTCTCCCTTAATAATCCGAAAGCTTCTATAAATTTGCTCAACAAGCACTAGCTTCATCAGTTGGTGAGGCAGGGTCATTTTGCCGAAGCATAGTTTTTCATCGGCGCGTTTTAAAACGTCGTCATGTAAGCCGAGCGAGCCGCCGATTATGAAGGCGACTTTGCTTTTGCCATAGGTCATGAGTGCATCTAGGTCGGCTGCCATTTGTTCGCTTGTTTTCATT
>JAZRMY010000039.1:0-1971 GCA_045647925.1 Acutalibacteraceae bacterium
GCATCGGCCACACACTTCACGGCAACTACTATCTGCCCGATTTGGTTATCCCTGAGCAAGAGCACACGAGATTGTCTGCAGTGAGCTGATATATGTATGAAAATGCCCCTGACTTTAGCGGTCAGGGGTTAACTGTAAAAAAACAAAAAGAACCACAACCATTTAAGTTCGTAGTTCTTTATTGTGTTCTCCGTATCATTTTAATACAAAATCCCAGGCGGACGAAAATGCGCTTTACCGTACGAAAGTGCGTTTTTCTGGACGAAATCTCTTTTATAATAGCAAACAAAACCGCCGTGGATTTCTCCACGGCGATTATTATTTTATTCAGTTGTATCAATAGTGAGCAACGCCACATTCACAAGAGGGATTGATTTTGAAGAGCTTTGAGAAGAATTTAACTATCTTCCAGAAGAAGCCTAAGATGAATAAGGGTTTTGCACTTGAATTAAATTATACAAAATAGTATAATAATTTATCATGTCCTACTGGCAATTACATCGGCCGTTGCTTTTTGTTTTGTTCGGGGGGATATAATTAATTTAAAAGTAAGACTTTATGGGGGTGTTTATTTGCAGTTTTTTGTCTATTTTCTGTTAGCACTTTTTGCTACAACTGTAGGTTCACTTACAGGAATGGGTGGCGGCGTAATCATCAAGCCACTTATGGATGTTTTAGGTGATTATGATGTGAAAACCATTGGTATTGTTTCATCAATAACTGTCTTTTCGATGGCTATTGTGTCTGTCCTGAAACAGATTAAAGCCAAAACAGAAATTCCATATAAAAATGCAATACCGTTGGGGATAGGCTCCGTTGCAGGTGGTTTTTTAGGTGAAAAACTTCTCACATTTATTGTGAATTTATTTAATGCCAACTCTGTTGTAACCGTCGTGCAAAATTGTGTATTGACGGTACTTGTTCTGTGTGTATTCCTTTATATGAAAAACAAACGAAAAATCAAAGGCAAGGAATGGGATGGCGTATTTGTTTCCCTTGCAGTAGGTGTTTTTCTCGGTGTTTGTTCATCATTTTTAGGTATCGGTGGCGGTCCTATCAATGTTGCACTCATAATTTTCTTATTCTCTGTGAACACAAAAACAGCAACAGTGTGTTCGCTTGTTACAATTCTGTTTGCACAGATTTCAAAACTTACAACAGTGGCACTCACAACGGGCTTTTCAAATTTTGACCTGTCAATTGCGCCACTTATGATTATCGGTGCGATTTTTGGTGGATTTATCGGTGCTGGACTTAACAAAAAATGCAGTGAAAAAACCGTTGAAAAAGCATTCAACTGTGTTCAATTGCTTGTGCTTGGAATAGCAATATTCAATATTATAAGAAATCTTATATGACAACAGTATGGCAGATACCGTTTTTATCTTTCTATAACAGCCACCCGTTATTGGCGTACAGATTATGAAATCGGGCACTTCGTATCAAGTGAAATCCCACCATAAGCCTCAACAACTGAATAAATTCTTTCAGGAATTTATTCAGTTGTTGAGGCATTCTTTAAATCTTTAAAAGCCGAAAAGCTATACCGCCTCGAGCTTTCTTCAGAAAAGGAATTCAAGATGGCAGTAAAAAATTATATGTCGTTTTATAATAGCAGCAGACCACATACGATGTTAAAATATAAAACACCTGATGCTTTTGAAGCCAAATTTTTCAGTAAATTCAAGAGTTCTGACTAAACATAATCGAACACGGGTGGTTCATTTTGAGAATTTTTTACTGTTTTATTTCATTTTTAGACTGTTTTGAAATTGGTGTAGTATAAAAAATCAGTAGAAACACTTGTAAATAAAAAAGAATCAACCCCTAATCGAACATAAATGGTTCGAATTCAGGGGTTGATTCATATGGTGCCGGTGACCGGACTTGATCCGGTACGGTGTTGCCACCGAGGGATTTTAAGGGGTCCAATACCCCGAAGATTTCACATCTTTTTCGGTAAAGTTCACT
>JAZRMY010000040.1:0-1927 GCA_045647925.1 Acutalibacteraceae bacterium
ACCCCCCCAGGAGCAATGGCATTACAACGAATGCCCTTATCTGCATATTGGAAGCCTGTATTTTTTGTTAAGCCTACTACCGCATGCTTTGCTGCTGTATAGGATGCGCCCGCACGAGAACCATATAAGCCCCCTACTGAAGCAATATTAATAATTACACCAGCGCCTTTTTCTAAAAATATAGGAATTGCTTGTCGTATTGTGCGCATAACACCTGTTACATTGACAGCAAACACTTTTTCCCACATTTCATCCGTTACATCTCCAGCTGGTGAAAAATTATCCATAATACCTGCATTATTCACTAAAATATCTAATGTTCCATACGAATTTAAAGCTGCTTTGATGAGTCGATAGACATCTCTTTCTTTCGAAACATCCGCTTCAACCGCTGTTGCCGTGCCACCAAATGCAGTAATTTCTGCAACTGTCGCACCTGCACCTTCTAATGTTAAATCAGAAACGACTACCTTTGCCCCTTCTTTTGCATATAAAATTGCGATTGCCTTGCCCATTCCTGAAGCAGCACCTGTAACGACTGCCACCTTATCTTGAAGTCTCATTTACAAAAACCCCCTTGAAAGTGTATTCCTGTTACAGTTTTATTATTCTACTTCCCTACGTATTCCCCCTGCTTTAATTGACAGAAAGTTTAGGCTGCTTTTTGATTAGTAATACAAACAGGCTTGCTAAACCACAGAACCCACCTGCTAATAAACACGCCCATGTATACGAGCCGAACACATTATAAATAACCCCACCCGAATAAGCCGCTATCCCAGCACCTACTTGATGGGCGGCAAAAATCCATCCATATATCATAGCGCTTTTTTGAATGCCAAAGCGTTGTCTCGTTAACTCTATCGTTGGAGGTACAGTTGCTACCCAATCTAATCCATAAAACACCGCAAATACGATTAACCATATGTATGCACCAGACTCGAGCGCAAAAGGTAACGCAAGAAGCGATAAACCGCGCAAACTATAATACCAAAACAATAACCACCGACTATCAAAACGGTCGGATAGCCACCCAGAAAGCGTTGTACCAACTAAATCAAATATCCCCATTATCGATAATACCGATGCTGCTGTTACAACTGGAATACCAAAGCTCATACAGTATGAAATAAAATGTGTCCCGATTAATCCGCTTGTAGAAAGACCACAAATCAAAAAACTACCTGCAAGTAACCAAAATTCTTTTACGCGAAGCGCTTCAAATAAAACAGCTATTGCTATTTTAAATGGATTTCCGACAGGCGATACAACTTCTGGTGCTATTTCTTCTTCCCCTAAAGGTGGTATCCCTACATCGCGCGGATAATTGCGCATAAAAATAAATAGCAAAATGAACATCAATATGCCAAGGCTAAAAATAAGCAAAATTGCCGTTCGCCAAGAATATTCGCTAACTAACCATGCAAGAACAGGCAATAAAACTAACTGTCCTGTTGCTGTGGCGGCCATCAAAATCCCGACGGCTAAACCACGTCTTTTAACAAACCACCGATTTGCTACTTGCGCACTTAATACTGTTAAGAATAACCCTGATCCAACACCAATCATGACTCCCCAGATGAGCATCAACTGCCATTCCGTCTGCATAACAAATGTTAAACTGAGACCGATTACTAATAGCGCCATAGAGTAAAGCATTACTTTTCTTAATCCGAATCGCTCAACAAAAGCCGCCATAAAAGGGCCCGATAAACCATACAAAAACAGAGACATCGCAAAGGCAAAGGAAATAGACGGTCGCCCCCAACCGAACTCCTGCTCAAACGGTTCAATAAACACACCCGATGATGAACGAATAATCCCTGCTACAATGATAGCTAAAAATGATACAGCTAAAACAATCCAACTATAATGTATCTTTTTCATATTCCACCCCCTAATAAAACTATTGTACTTGAAAAAGAGG
>JAZRMY010000041.1:0-1531 GCA_045647925.1 Acutalibacteraceae bacterium
CGAGCGTCATTCGGCATTCTTCCGTCAAGTCCACGCCATGGTAGAGTTCAAGCAGTTTATGCAGTTGCTCCAGCGTAGCCTTTTGCGTTTTCCCGAACACCGATTTATACATCGGCGTGCCGTCGTTCTTATGCCCGATGATAATCCGTCCTTCCCATCGTCCGTCCGAACGTTTGCGTATCATTCCGTCGCCTTGCGGTCTTCGTCTGTTTGGCATTTCATTTCCTCCTTCGTTTTATTTTTTGCAACCACAACATACCACACGTTCGAGAATATATCCAGCGTTTTTTGCTAGAAATTTTCAATTAGCCAGAATAATTTTTTACTTAAATTTTTAAGGTGTTTTTCCTTAAAATATTTCCGCAACGCATAGCACAACCCACTGTTTTCCCTTGTAAAACCTGGCTTTCCGCTTTCCGTAACGCATAGGTTGACGCAACACCCCTTTCCGCAACCCACTGATTTTTGAGGCGTCAGAAATCGCTGAATCCCTTGAAACAGCTGGCATTGCCGGCTGTTGTGAACCGAGTAGCGTTGCTTCCGCAACGCATACTCTTTCTCCTGCTTATTTTCTACCCTATATTTTGCGGGCTAAATTCGGTCATAACGAGTCTGTTCGTCCAGCCATTCGAGCAGTCTATCCCGCGGAATGATGGTTCGTCCTTGTACAATCTTGAGCTTTGGAAAGTTCTCTTGCCGAACGAGTTCGTATGCGCTCGCGCGTGAAATTCCAAGCAAGTTTGCCACGTCCATTACCGTGAGAAACAACGGCATCTCTTCTTTCGTTTTATACATTGACTTTTTCATTATTCACACCTCCGTATTTCTTTTCGTGTTCTTTCATCGCTTTCGTGTAAGCAGAATAGTATTCCGCAAAGCTAAGCTGTTCTTGATAGTAGTCGTCCACTATCGGTTGTATCGGCAGTATCGTATAGAGAAGACTTCCGTTATGCGTGCGCCCGTCACGAGTCTTCACCTTCGTCGGTTCGGTATGGATTAACCCCCTGCGCTGTAAACTCTCCACGTACTTTCGAACCGTATTCACGCTGATACCGCACGACTTGCCGATGCTTGAATAGCTTGGATGACACTGATAGGTTTTCCTGTCCTCGATATACATAAGATAAGCATATATCGCAATTTCTTGCGGGCTTAACCCCAACTGAAATACTATGTTGGGCATAGGAAAATACCGCACAAGATTATCCCATCCTTTAGATTTGTAGTAACTCAATTTCTGCACCCCCTTAAGTTATTCTTTGGTTTCATTTTATCCTCCTTTAATTTTTTGTTATGTAATGATAAGTAAATTATTGGAGGGGGTAAATCCAAATAAAATAGACCTGCACAAAAAACGGCTGAGATAAACCGTTTTCATATGTACAAGTCTAAAATTTCTAAAAAAAATATATAAGTCGCGTGCTTGCGTATTCAGTTGTTCTCTTTAGTTCATCAGCGTATTTATTTTATCATAGTTGGAAATATTTGTCAACTCATTTTTTACAAAGAGCAAGCGCATTTAGAACGATAC
>JAZRMY010000042.1:0-31583 GCA_045647925.1 Acutalibacteraceae bacterium
ACTTTCTCTCAATTTCTCTCGAGAATTGTCGGGTCCTTATTATTGTCGTTGTTTAATTTTCAAGGTTCGTTTGCTGCCCTCTCTCAAGGGCGCCCGATTATAATACCACATCAATCTACCTTTGTCAACACTTTTTTTAAACTTTTTTTAAAAATTTTTTAATTTATTTTCGAAACACAATATATTGGGGATTCACGCAGTATTCAACCACATTTTACTAAAAAAACAAGGAGGCGAAAACGCCCCCCTTATATATATTATGTAAGAAAATCGGTAAAAAATTTATCCTAAAATCACAATACCTGCAATAACCAATGCAATAACCGCATAATGCTTCCAGGACATCTTTTCTTTAAGGAATATTCTGCTCCAGAGAACAGATATTGCACAATAAGCGGAAATGATTACCATACCTACCGAGAAATCGCTGAACATAACCGCCATATAGAATATCTGACCTACTGTTTCACACAAGCCGCCAAAGTATAAATGCTTATTACCCTTAAACACCGTATCCTTTTTAACAAGCTTAAGCCAGATGAATGCAAAAACAGCTAACACAAAGAAGGTTAATTCAAAAGCTGAGTTTGCGGCGTAATCGGTAATATCGGTTTTAGCGAAAATCAATTCATCGCCTGCAGTACCTAATGCATCTATAATAAGGTAGGAAATCGGAAGCAAGAAAGCAAGAATGCTTTTAGCGTATTTACGATTAGCTCTTTCCTGTCTTGCCTTGCGAACCTCTTCATCCTCGTGCTGTTCAACAAAGCCGAGTGCAATAATACCAACGGTTATCATAACTATACCTATAATAGTTACTGTTGTAATATCCTCGGTTGAAAAGATACCAAAAATAACACACAAAAGGAATGCCAAGGCGCCTGACGAATTACAAATAGGCGAAGAAATAGAAAGCTCGATATAACGAAGGCCTATATAACCGAAAACCATTGCCAATATGTAAAGCGCTGCAACGGGCAAATAGTTAATGAAGTCTATTAGTTTAAAATCGGTATATAAAAGACTTGCAAGAACCTTTGGTACAGCATCAACACCAACAGTGTTATCAATTATTGCACCGCCGATAAGGGTTATAAAGAAATGGATACCCATTATAAGACCAACGGCAAATACCACTTTCCAATGACTGTTTTTATCTTTTTCCCTTGTCCCCATCTTGGAAAACAGGTCAGAACCGCTCCAACAAAGCAGAGCTAAAATTGAAAGAATATAATACATATTTTACACCTCTTAAATAATTAATTATTGTATTCATTATTTAATTGGTGGCGGTCTGCGTCTGAAATGCCTTGACGGGATGATTTTTTTAAGTCTTTTTGTCATAGGCTTAATCTGCTAAACGGCGAGCAAAATCCAACAATTCCTCATCGCTGAAAAACTCAATCGTTATTGTTCCCTTTCCTTTTCCGGAAGCTGTTATATTAACCCTACGGCGAAGCTCGTTTTTAAGTGAAAGCTCAACCTCGCTGTAAAGGTTGTTCTTTTCTTTCTTTTTACTCTTTGGTTTTGTTTGCTTTGCCATTTTTTCAAGCTCGCGCACAGAAGCGCCTTTTATAGCAAGCTCAAGCATTTTTTCGCGAAGCTCGGCATCATCCACAGATAAAAGCGCTCTCGCGTGTCCTGCAGAAATAGAGCCTATACGCAATGCCTGTAATTCTTCTTCATTTAAATTAAGAAGTCGAAGGGCATTGGTAACTGCAGTACGGGATTTACCCATACGGGTAGCAACCTCTTCCTGAGTAAGTCCGAAAGCATCTATTAAAGAACGGTAGCCTAGCGCCTCTTCAACGGCATTAAGGTCTTCGCGCTGTAGGTTTTCTATAAGCGCTAATTCCATTAATTCCTGTGCTTCTACATCCTTTATTACAACCGGAACCTCGTATAAACCGGCAATTCTGCATGCGCGCCAACGTCTTTCGCCCGCAATTATACTATATCTTCCGTTTGTTGTTGGCTTAACCACAATAGGTTGTATTAAACCGTGTTGTGCAATGCTTTCTGCCAATTCAGAAAGCGCAGCCTCATCAAAATCCTTACGGGGTTGTTGTCTGTTTGGTTCTATGTCGTTAAGGTTTACGGTTATTATTCCGCCCTCATCGGTAGCGTTTTCGTTAAATAAAGATTCAAGGCCTCTGCCAAGTCCACTTTTTTTGACTGCCATTTTACACCCTCCTATTTTTCTTTAAAAACTCTTTACTTAAAGAGTTGTACGCGTCGGTACCCTTTGAGCGCTTATCGTAATATTGAATAGGTATACCATAGCTCGGTGCTTCGGAAAGTCTTACCGCGCGCGGTATTACGGTTTTGTAAAGCTTGTCCGCAAAATATTTTTTAATTTCGGATACAACCTGTGCAGTCAGATTAAGTCTGCTATCGTACATAGTAAGCACTATTCCCTCTATTTCAAGGGTTGGATTATAAAGTCGTTTTACCTGTCGCACAGTAGCCATTAACTGCGAAAGGCCTTCAAGCGCAAAGTATTCGCATTGTATCGGCACAAGCACCGTATCGCTCGCATTAAGAGCGTTGATGGTTATAAGACCTAACGACGGCGGACAATCAATAAATATGTAGTCGTATCTTTCCCTTGCAGAAGCCAAAGCCATTTTTAATTGGTTCTGGCGATTTTCTATTTCTATTAAATCAACCTCGGCTGCGGCAAGATTCATAGAAGAAGGAATTACATCAACATTTTTAAATTCCGTTTTAATTATCGCCTGTTCGTTACTGCCTTTTCCTATTAATAATTCATAAGAAGAAACGTTTACAGATTTTTTATTAATACCGTAGCCGCTTGTTGTGTTGCCCTGAGGGTCTGCATCAACAAGAAGCACCTTTTTACCCGAAAGGCCTATGCCTGCGGCAAGGTTTACTGCGGTAGTGGTTTTTCCTACGCCACCCTTTTGATTAACAATGGAGATTATTTTTCCCATTTTATCCTCCTGTGTTTCACGTGAAACATTGTTTGATAATTACTGTTTAAACTTATTATAACAAAAACTCTTTTATATGTAAATAAAAAAAGCCGAAAAATTCGGCTTTTCTAAGTTTTGTCACCGGGTTTAAATAAAAGCGCCATTATAAAACCAAATAAAACCGATGCAGTTATTCCCGCGGCGGTTGCAGTAAGTCCACCTACTAACGCGCCGATAAGACCGTATTGTGTAACCGCGCCTTTTACTCCCATTGCCAAGCTATACCCAAAACCTGTAAGCGGAACAGTCGCACCCGCACCCGCAAATTCAACAAGCGGCGCATAAACACCTATGGCAGTCAAGAATACCCCCGACACAACAAGGGAAACCAATATTCTTGCAGGGGTTAGTTTTGTTAGGTCTATAAGCAACTGCACTGCCGAGCAAATTGCACCGCCAACCAAAAACGCTTTTAAGCAATCTAAAAATAAATCCATAAGTCACCTCAATGTTTCACGTGAAACTAGTATGTGTGACTTATGGACTTTTATTCAATATTAAAACAATTATAAATTTGATTTTTTACAGTTTCATAATTCAGATGCCTTACTCTTAGGCAATCTGCTCTTTCACTTCTTACCGAAACCTTTACACGACAGGTTTTATAAATTAAGTCAGTCGGAAAGCGTGTAATTATAAATTCCCCTACTTTTTCTTTAGGACAATAAATTTCACAGGTTCTAAAGCCGCGATTACTTCTGCAAAAAATACTGTCGCCCAGCTTTATTGTTCCTTTATAATATTCAAACAACCCGAGATATGCTCTACAAAAAATTAAAACACATACCGTAAAGGTTAAAAAGAATATAAATCTTGTGAAATCTGTAAACCTTAAAGAAAGTATAATTGCAAGCGTTACGGTTGCTATTAAAAATATTGCCGGCCAAAACAAAAATCTGCTTTGGGTTAAATAATCTTTTTTTGGGGTTATGCCGCTTTTATCGGTCATAAGAAAAGGAAAATAATCCGCTATGCGCTTTTTCATTTCATTGTCGTTTTCAAGCGGTATTATAACCTCGCTTTCACCCTTGCCGTCACCGTAACCGCCAACACTTACCTTCATTGCAAAGCGGCGAAGTAATAGCATTATAGGTGTCTGCTCTATTCGTATATCATTTATTGCCGATTTTCTGAAGGAGGTTCTTCGCCTTATAAAAAAGCCTGAACGCACCTCAATGTTTTTGTTATTTAAAAACAGCTTGAAATTTACAAACTTTAAAAATGAATAAACAAACGATATAAAATATGAAATAAGAATTATAAGGCTTATTGTATTTACAATCGGCGGAAAATAGGTTTGTATTTTTGAGGATACATTATTTATTTCGTTAAACAACATATCACTTATAGCTATTCCTAAAAGCTTACCTGCGCGGTTAAGCACCGGAACGCCAACAATTATGCCCGTAAAAGCCGAGGAGGTTGTTGCCGCAAGTATTGCTACCTTTATTGCAGTAAACTTAACGGGCGCCGCTTCGTTTTTACCGTAAAGCAACGAAGAAATTTCCTTGCTTTTTCTTGCGCTTATTTTAAATTCGAAATCGGGTCTCGAGCTTGCTCCTGCTTCGGTATTAATACGGTATGTGACCGAACGGAAAATTACATCTAGCGGGCCTCTTGCAGTTTGTACCGAGGAAAGCTTTGAAATTGCAATTGTAGCTCTTCTTTTAAAAAACAGGCCGCGTTTTATGGTTATTGTGTTATTTTCTGTATTACAAATAAGTAAAAAGGTTCTCCATCTAAAAAAAGCTATAGCTGTAATAACCGTAAGCAAAAACAATTCTGCGCCTAAAATACTGTCATACGTTTTATATTGTATATACTGCCTTATACCGTTAAAAACAGGCAGTAAAAGAACAAACAGGAAAGGCTTTAAAAAGGTTATTATCATTAAAGGATGGGCTTTGAATTTTTTAAGCATTCGGCGTCTCCTTTGCAAGAATTGCTATAACCTCTTTCGCGGCATCATATTCTATTTCGGGTATAATTATTATACTGCGGGCCGCCTTTAGAGTAAGGGTTGATAGTTTCATAATTCTGGCTAGCGGTGTTGCAAAGCTTTGGGCATAAATCAATCTTGAATAGGGCATTATATGACTTATTTTAATAAATACCCCGTAATTAATGATTATGGCATCTTCTTTAAGAATGATTTCATAGCTTTTAAAGAAGGCAGGTAAATAAGCAAGAACAATTAAAACTATTATTATAAATAAAATAAGGGCGACTAGACTTAGAATTTCAAAAATACTTGAAAGAACAAGACAGGTGGCAGCAATCAGTATACCGATAATCAGTACACGTATTTGCCAGAGTAAAAGTGTTCTTTTTGGTAGCTTTTTGATTTCCAAGAAAATCACCCCGTAAATATTATTTTATTCCTTTTATGGCATCCCAATATTCTTTACATTTTTGCTCGGTTTTATTGTCTGAAAATTTATAATACTTTCTGTCCTTTATATTATCAGGTAAGTATTGTTGGTTTACATAATGTCGTGGATAGGAATGAGGGTATTTATAGTTTTGACCCTTAATTTCAGCATCCTCACCGTCAAAATGCTTATTTTGCAGATGGCGCGGAATATCGCCGCCAATTCCCCTTTCAATATCTGCCATAGCAGCGTTTATAGCGTCATGTGCAGATACCGATTTTGGCGCGGTTGCAACTAAAATAACCGCATTCGCAAGCGGTAATCGTGCTTCAGGCATTCCAACCATCATAGCAGTATCAACCGCCGCCTTTACAATGGGAATTATTTGCGGATATGCAAGTCCCACATCCTCGTTGGCGCAAACGAGCAGTCTACGGCATGCGCTCGGTAAATCGCCCGCCGCTAAAAGTCTGCCTAAATAGTAAATAGCAGCGTCCGGGTCAGAGCCTCGCATAGATTTCTGATAAGCCGATATAATATCGTAATGCTCGTCACCCTCACGGTCGTAGCGTATGGCGTTAGAAGCCAAGATTTCCTCTACCACGCTGTCACTAACAGTTATGCTTTCGCCCGTTTCGGCAGTAACTATACAAAGTTCAAGCATATTAAGTGATTTTCTGACATCCCCCGCCGAAGCCATAGCCATTTTATTTATAGCTTCTTCGGTTATTATAACCTTTTTGCCCTTTTCATCGCTTAAGATTTTTATTCCGCGTTCAATTACCGAAGCAATATCATCTTTTGAAAGGGTTTTAAATTCAAAAACGGTGGAACGGCTTAAAATTGCATTGTAAACATAAAAATAAGGATTTTCTGTTGTAGAGGCAATTAGGGTAATATCCCCGTTCTCTATATATGATAACAAAATTTGTTGTTGTTTTTTGTTGAAATACTGAATCTCATCAAGATAAAGTAAAATACCGCCTAAAGCATCAATTGTGCCAATGGTATTTACAATTTCCTTAATATCGGCGGTAGATGCCGTTGTTGCATTAAGATAGCATAGCTTTTTACCGCTTTTTTTAGCAATAATGTTTGCAACGGTGGTTTTACCCACGCCCGAGGGGCCGTAAAAAATCAAATTCGGAATATTGCCCGAATCAATTATTCTTCGAAGCACCTTTCCTTCGGATAATATATGCTTCTGACCTGCCACCTCGCTAATATCGGTAGGCCTTAATCTATCTGCTAAAGGCGAACTCATATTTTCACTTCCTAACAATCTAATTATATATTTTTTTATCCGTTCTTGCAATAGTCTTTTAAACATACAATTACATATATGCAAAAAAGGGACTGAGCAAGGTGAAAAAAACAGTTTTTATTAAAAATGCCGCAATTCTAACCGCATCTTCACTGATTTTGCGGTTTGCGGGTATTATTTTCAAGGTATGGCTTGCCAAAAAAATCGGGAGCGAGGGTATTGGCCTTTATCAGCTTGTTTTTTCGGTTTATATTTTAGCTTCAACCTTTGCAACAAGCGGTATTTCTACTGCGGTTACCCGCCTTGTAGCCGAAGAATTGGCTTTGGGTACTAAAAAAAGCACCGTTAGAATTTTAAAAAGAGCAATACAAATAACCCTTATAATTGCCTTTGCCTCGGCGTTAATAATTTATTTCGGCGCCGAATTAATTTCGAAGCGGTTTTTAGGGGATATGCGAGCGCTCGATTCAATAAAAATACTTCCGCTTTCCCTTCCCTTTATAGGTACAACTGCTTGTATACGCGGTTATTTTATTGCAAGACGTAAGGTAACACCAAATGCCGTGTGCCAAATTGCCGAACAGATAGTAAGAATTGCTTTAATTCTGATGTTTATAAATCTTTTCCGCACAAACGGTATTGCAGGCAGCTGCTTTGCGGTTATGCTTGGTGATGCTTGCGCCGAAATTTTTTCTTGTATTTTACTGTGGGTACAGTATGTTTTTGATGTAAAAAAACTAAAAGACCAAAACGGCAGAACAAAAATACCATTTGGTATAGTTAGAAAAATACTGCATATCGCCGTGCCTATAACTTCAGGCAGATATCTTAACACCCTGCTTCGTACGGCAGAAAATATTTTAGTGCCAAAAAATCTTGCAAAGTATCCTAATTTAAGCGGTAACGCGCTTTCACAATTTGGTATGATAAAGGGTATGGCGCTACCGATTTTGTTTTTCCCCTCTGCTATACTAAATTCCGTATCAACTTTACTGATTCCCGAAATTTCAGAGGCGGTAGCGCGAAATCAAAAATCGATTGTTCGCATTTGCACGAAAAATATAATTAAATTCACTTCTTTGACAGGATTCATTTTCGGCGCAGTATTTTTACTTTGCGGAGACCGAATAGGAATTTTAATTTACGGCGATTTATCGGTAGGGTTTTTGTTAAAAGCACTGTCGCCCATTGTTCCGCTTATGTACCTGGACAGTATTTCAGACGGAATTTTAAAAGGTCTTGACCAACAAAATTTTACTTTCCGCACCGCAATTGCAGATTCTACTTTTCGAATAATTTTAATTTTAATTCTTCTTAAAAGAATGGGGCTTTGGGGATTTATAGTAATTATGTATTTTTCAAATTTTCTAACCTGCTATTTAAATGTAAGAAGACTTATAAAGGTAAGCGGTGTTAGGGTAAATTTTTTAAACGAAATTTTCTTACCCTTAAGCTCGGCACTAATTTCTGTGCTTTTGTGTAACTATATTTTATCGCTTTTTAGCAATTTACCGAATTTGGTTTACATAATACTTTTTTGCACAATTTCCTGCAGTTTTTATTTAATTTTGCTCTATTTACTTAAAATTGTTGGGTTTGAAACACTAAAAACCACTATAAATAGGCATAAAAACGGCTAAAAACACCCTATTTTGTGTTTTAGACGATTATTTTACCCTTTGCCGTACTCCCCATCACAAGATACAATTTCTATTGGCTGAGAAAGGGCGTTTTTTAACGCGAAATTCATAATTCTCAATTCGTAATTTCGGTGTGCTTCGCACATATATATAGTCGCCTTTGGCGACACATTTAATTACGCATTACGCATTCCTAATTACGAATTAATGCAAAAAAATCTGTTAGCATTTTTTTGCATTCATCCTCGCAAATTCCTGCATAAATTTCTACCTTGTGGTTAAACGGATAGTCACATAAATTTATAACCGAATCCATACAACCCATTGAAGAATCAAAAGCTCCGAAAATTACGGTTTTAATTCTTGCATTAATAATTGCGCCCGTACACATAGGGCAGGGCTCAAGGGTGACATACATTTCGCAGTCGTCAAGTCGCCAACTGCCAAGTTTTTTACAAGCGGAATTTATTGCCTCTATTTCGGCATGGGAAAGCGCATTTTGTTTTTGTTCGCGCATATTGTACCCTTCACCGATTATTTCACCGTTTTTTACAATTACCGCGCCAACCGGCACTTCACCTAATTTGAAAGCTTTATTTGCGAGTTCAATCGCTCTTTTCATAAATTTTTTATCCATAAAAACACCTTAAAATGCAAAGGCGGTCATAAGACCGCCTTTTTATTTAAATATTTACACAAAAAATGCCAATGATTCAAGAATAGAAACTACTATAAATATAACTATTGTAACACTTGAAAAGAACCATTTAATTTTTTGTTTTTCAGTCGCTTCGGTTTCACTTTTTGCAACTTCAAAGCTTTGATTATTTTTATTAAGTAAAAATATTGAAATTAACCCAACAATCATTAAAACAGTTAATAAAATAACATACATTGCATTTTTAATGTCTTCGGGCATAGCCTTTGGTAAATAATTAAATGCAACCGAAACAAAATTGTTAAAGGCGTGAACTGCCACCGCAACCCAAAGAGTTTCGGTTTTTATAGTAATATACGCCAATACAAGACCTACTAAAAATGCAAAAGGCATTTGTTGAAAATTGCCGTGCATTATACCAAAAATAATCGAGGATACTATAATTGCAAATCCGTCGCCAAATTTACGAAGCGTGCCTAAAATAAGACCTCTGCAGGTAAATTCCTCTACTAAAGCCGGAACGATTGCAGTTGCTATTAAGGAAAGTAAAAAACCAAACAAGCCTTCGGGATTTTCGCCGAAATCAACCTCGTAATTAATGCCAAATTGCTCGAAAAAAGTTCCTGCAATTGATATTGCAATATTTGAAAAGGCACAAAAGGAAATACCTAAAAGAAAAAACGGTAAAAATGTTTTTTCTTTTGGCTTTGCAAAAATAGCTAAATCGCTAATTCTATACCCTGCACACTTAAAAATTACCGTAAAGGGTAAAATAAAAAGCAGTGTAGAGGCGGTAATTTGGAAAAATTGATTAAATCCTGTATCCTTTAAAATATTGTGTATATTTTCACTTGCAATTCCAAGTAGAGAAAGCACAAAAGTTAAACCAAAGGAAATAAGCGCAGCTAATAAAGTTAATACTAATAGCGATGCACCGATTATATTTGCTAATTTTTTTATTTTGTTTCTTTCCTCATAGGTTTTTGGTGTAAACCCGTAAGGAATATAGGTAACATATCTTGGTGTAGGCGGTGTGTAGGGCGGTGTATTTCCGCCCTCACCAAAAGTTTCATTATTTAATTCATTAAAATCGTTCATAAAGAAGATTCACCGTCTTTCAGAGGAAATTTGCCGCATTTTTAAATTATTCTTCGTCCTCTAAAACCTCTTGTGGCGCATTTTGCTCTTCCAAAAGCTCTTTTTCGTCAACTAAGCCTGCATCGGCATCGGCTTCTTCAGGTTTTTCGTTAACCTCTTCCTCGTTGTGCTCTGCAACACCAACAGAAAGAATCTTTTCACCCTCTGCCACGCGCATTACACGAACACCCTTTGCAGGACGGCTAAAGGTAGAAATATCGCCCGCAAAAATTCTTATAACTATACCGTTAGAAGCAATCATAATGATATCTTCTTCCCCTTTTACAGGTATAGTTGCCGCAACTGCGCCGTATTTTTCGGTACGGTAGTTAGTAAGACCCTTACCGCCACGGGATTGTATACGGTAGTCACTAATCGGGCTAATTCTTCCGTAGCCTGTTTCGGTAATTGTTAAAAGCTTGGTATCTTCAACCGTAACAGCCATATCAACTACTTCGTCGCCTGCGCGCATATTAATAGCTCTAACACCGCGAGCATTACGACCCATAGCGCGAACATCGGTTTCTTTAAACTGAATTGCAAGACCGTTTTTGGTTGCAACGAATAGATTTTGACTGCCGTCAGTCATTCTTACAAAGGCTAATTCATCATCCTCATCAATAGAAATGGCAATAATACCGCTTCTTCTTGTATTTCTGAATTCTGCAACCTTTGTACGCTTAATAGTACCTTTTTTGGTAACCATAGCAATGTATTTTTCCTCATCAAGCTCGCTTGCGGGTAAAATAACAGTAATTTTTTCGCCCGGCATTAACGGTACAATATTAACCATATTCATACCCTTAGAGGTACGGCTTCCTTCAGGAATTTCGTATGCCTTAATGCGATACATACGACCAAGGTTAGAGAAAAGCATTACATAGTCGTGTGAAGAGCATACAAACATATTTTCTACAATGTCATCCTCACGGGTGGTCATACCGGTAATACCGCGGCCACCACGGTTTTGTACATTATAAGTATCTGCAGGCAAACGCTTAATATAGCCGTTAACGGTTTTTGTAAGCACACATTCTTCTTCGGGAATAAGGTCTTCTATATCAACCTCGCCCAAAACATCCGAAATTTCGGTGCGGCGGTCATCAGCAAACTTATCGCGAAGATTTAAAGCTTCTGTCTTAACAATATCAAGGATTTTTTCGCGAGATGCCAAAATAGCGTCACATTCCTTAATAAAGTCAATTTTTTCTTGTAATTCATCAAGAATTTTTTGTTTTTCAAGACCTGCTAACTTACCTAATTGCATTTGAACAATAGCGGTAGTTTGAATATCGTCAAGTCCGAAACGCTCGGTTAAGGCTTCCTTACTTTCAGCAATAGTCTTGCTTCCTCTGATAATTGCAATAACCTCATCAATAAAATCAAGCGCAACCTTTAAGCCCTCTAAAATATGGGCACGTTCTACCGCTTTTTTACGGTCAAATTCGGTTCTGCGGCGAATAATATCATACTGGAAGTCAATGCTGTTTTGAAGCATTTCCTTTAAGGTTAAAATTTGCGGTCTGCCGTTTACAATTGCAAGTAAAATTGCACCAAATGTAGTTTGTAAAGCAGTATTTTTATAAATTTTATTAAGAACAACCTGTGCGTTAGCGTCCTTCTTAATGTCAACAACAATACGAATACCGCCGTCACGGGAAGAAGAATAGTCAACTACATCATCTATACCTTCAATTTTCTTATCTGCCGCAAGGTCATAAATATGCTTAACTAAATCTTGCTTTCTAACCTTATATGGAATTTCGGTAATTATAATACGGAATTTTCCGTTTTTGGTTTCTTCTATTTCTGCCTTACCGCGAACAACAATCTTACCGCGGCCGGTAGCGTAAGCGGCGCGAATACCGCTTCTACCCATAATAATGCCGCCGGTTGGGAAATCAGGTCCCTTTATATGCTCGCAAAGCTCGGGCATATCTGCATCCGGATTGTCAATAAGACAACACATAGCATCAATTACTTCACCTAAATTATGAGGCGGAATTTCGGTAGCCATACCTACAGCAATACCCGAAGAACCGTTTACTAAAAGCTGAGGGAAGCGAACGGGTAAAACCTCAGGCTCTTCTAAACGCTCATCATAGTTTGGAAGCATATTAACAGTATCCTTTTTAATATCATCAAGCATACTGTAAGAAAGTCTGTTCATTTTAGATTCGGTATAACGGTAAGCAGCGGCAGGGAAGCCATCTATATTACCAAAGTTACCTTTACCTTCAATTAATGGGTAACGGAGTGAGAAATCCTGCGCCATACGAACCATAGCGTCATAAACAGAAGCGTCACCGTGCGGATGATATCTACCAAGCACAGAACCAACTGTGTCGGCACATTTACGGGTTTTACCGTCAGGTGAAAGTCCGTTTTCATACATGGTATAAAGAATACGGCGGTGAACCGGCTTCAATCCGTCACGCACATCAGGTAAAGCACGACCAACAAGTACTGACATTGAGTATTGAAGCATACTTTGCTTTACTTCATCAGTAATTTCAACCGGAATAATATTAGTTTCTTCGCTTTCGGGCCAATAAACTTTTTCTTGTTTTGCCATTTTTCTCTCTCCTTTCCTTAAATATCAAGGTCTGTCGCATAAATTGCGTTTTCTTCAATAAATTTACGTCTTGGTTCAACCTCTTCACCCATTAAAATAGTAAAGGTTTCATCTGCTAACTGAGCGTCAGCCATTGTAACGCGTAAGAATGTTCTTCTTTCAGGGTCAAGTGTTGTTTCCCAAAGCTCTTCAGGGTCCATTTCACCAAGACCTTTATATCTTTGTACGCTTATATTTGCATTACCAAGCTCTTCAATTTTTGCTGCCTTTTCTTCGTCGGTAAATACATCGAAATGCTGTTTACCCTTTGAAATACGGTAAAGCGGTGGTTGAGCTAAGTAAATATGACCTGTTTCTATAAGCTGTGGCATATAACGGAAGAAGAATGTAAGTAAAAGTGTTCTTATGTGGCTACCGTCAACGTCGGCATCGGCCATAATAACAATTTTATCATAACGAAGCTTTTCAATATCAAAGTTTTCGCCAATACCTGCACCTAAAGCGGTAATAACAGGTGTTAATTTATCATTTCCGTAAACCTTATCTTCTCTTGCCTTTTCAACGTTAAGCATTTTACCCCAAAGAGGAAGAATTGCTTGATAGGTTGAATTTCTTCCTTCAACCGCGCTACCACCTGCAGAGTCACCCTCGACAATGTAAATTTCGGTCTTTGTGGGGTCGTTGGAAATACAGTCCTTAAGTTTTTCAGGCATTCTGGTTTTACTGCCAATACCCGCTTTATTTCTTGAAGCTTCTCTCGCTTTTTGTGCAGCCTCACGCGCATTTGAAGCAGCAATAGCTTTATCAATAACAATTTTAGAATCCTGCGGGTTTTCTTCAAGGAATTTATATAACTGGTCGTTTACAATATCACGAACTAACTGACCAACAGAGGTGTTACCAAGCTTTGCTTTAGTCTGGCTTTCAAACTGTGCATCTGCAAGCTTTACAGAAACAACTGCTACCAAGCCTTCCATAATATCGTCTGCCTTAAGATTATCCGAAGATTCCTTAAGCTTTTTAAAATCGTGAGCATATTTATTTACAACACGGGTAACAGTCTGGCGGAAGGCCTGTTCGTGAGTACCACCGTCAATAGTATGCAAGGTGTTTGCAAAGGATAAAATTTTATTATCGTAAGCAGTAGACCATAAAAGTGCAATTTCTGCAGTTTCATCGCCCTTACTGCCTGAAAGATAAATAACATCGTTAATTAAACTTTCCTTCTTTATACCTGCAAGTAAATATTCTACATACGACTTAATACCGCCTTCGAAGCAAAGGTCGTCACTTTTTCCTATTGTTGATATTGCTTCATCAGTTCTGCGGTCGGTAAGTACAACACGAATACCTGCATTAAGAAATGCCTGCTCGCGCAAACGGTTAAGCAAAATATCATAATCATAAGTGGTAGTATCTGTAAATATTGTTGGGTCAGGCTTAAAGGTAACAGTAGTACCTGTTTCGTTAGTAGTTCCTATTACTTCTAAATCTGTTACAATAGTACCCTTTTCATATCTTTGTTTATAGATATTTGTACCGTCACGAACCTCAACCTCAAGCCAGTTTGAAAGCGCGTTAACAACAGAAGCACCAACACCGTGCAAACCGCCCGATACCTTATATCCGCCACCGCCGAATTTACCGCCGGCGTGAAGAATTGTAAATACAACAGTAACTGTAGGTATACCCTTTTGCGGATTAATACCAACAGGAATACCACGGCCGTTATCGGTTACTCTAATAATACCGTCATCAAGTATTTCAACATCAATTTTTGTACAATAACCCGCTAACGCTTCGTCAATAGAGTTATCCACAATTTCATACACTAAGTGGTGAAGACCGCGTTCGCCTGTTGAACCAATATACATACCGGGGCGTTTTCTTACTGCTTCAAGACCTTCCAATACCTGTATGGAATTTTCGTCATAATTTTCGGTTACAGGTGTTGTAATTTCGTTATTCATAAAAGCCTTCCTTTCAAGAAATGAACTTATTTAATTATTATTCCCGAACGCTTATTAAGCGTTGAAGAAGATATTTGCGAAATATAAACTTTTTCTTCTTTTTTTTGGTTTTCTACTAATATAAAGGATTTTGGTAGCTCATAGGAAACATTTATAACCTTTTTTTCTTTTTCTTTTTTATTTAAAAATTTTCTTGTATGCTTTGAAATGGTTGAAGTATCAAGGTCAAATATACCTATAACCTCTTCCTCTTTAATTACATACTCGCCACCTAAATGTAAATACATTAAACTACTCTTCCATTACTAATAATAAATTTTTTACCTGCAATTAAATTTTTAATGTTGCTTTCATCGCAACAGGTTAAAAACGATTGCATACCTTTTATATGATTTAAAATAAAATCCTGTCTTTTAGGGTCTAATTCACTCATAACATCATCAAGTAATATTACAGGGCATTCACCCGTATTTTTCTTAATAACCTCTGCTTCGGATAATTTTAAAGCCAATGCAACACTTCTTTTTTGACCCTGTGAAGCAAAATTTCTGGCATTAATTGAATTTATTTTAAATTCTAAATCATCTCTGTGAGGTCCTACAGAGGTTACACCCGAAAACATATCATCTTTTCTTGAAAATTTTAAATTTTCCAATAAATTTTCTTTGCAGGATAAAATATATTGTGTTTCTATTTCTTCTCGCCCTGCAGATATTCCATCATAAACCTTAGGCAAGAATTCATTTATTATTTCAATATATCTTTTTCTGAAATTTATTATTTTTTCGCCGTTTACGGCTATTTCACTTTCATAAATATCAAGCATAACCGAAAGTGTAGAATCGTATTTATAGTCTTTAATAATTTTATTTCTTTGTGCTACTGCCCTTACATAATTTTTTAAAATATCAATGTAAGTAGGATAAAGCTGACCTATTGCAGTATCTAAAAATTTTCTTCTTACACTTGGTCCGTCTGAAATAAGACTTAAATCATTAGGCGAAAAAACTATAGCATTAAAATTTCCCGCAATTTCACTAGGAGATTTTAATTTTTTTTCATTTAAAGAAACTTCTCTTTTTTCTTTAATTGTAATTTGGGCGTTTTTTTCAATTCCCTCGCTTTTAAAATCTAAAGAACAAACTGCTTTTTCGGTACCAAATTTAATAAAGTTGTTATCCTTGCTTGTCCTAAAACTTTTAGCACCTGTAAAAAGCCAAATAGATTCTAAAATATTTGTTTTTCCTTGGGCATTCTCGCCGCAAATTACATTCATTTCTTCACAAGGTGAAATACTTATATTTTCTAAATTTCTGAAATTTTTACAGTTTAAATTTAAAACTATCATACAATTTCAAAGCCTTGGCCTTCAAATTCAACCTTATCGCCCTTGTGAAGTTTTTTACCTCTCATAGTGCAAATTTCATTATTAACCTTTACTTCACCGTTTTGAATAACTATTTTTGCATGACCGCCGGTAACAACCATATCGGCTAATTTCATTGCACTATCTAAACGAATAAAATCTTCTTTTATAGAAATTTTTATAAATTCCATTATTTCAACCTCATAGGCATAATCATATATTTAAAATTATCGCCACTGGTAGAAGTTATTAACACACCTGCATTTGGTCCGTTGAATAAAATTTGAATATTTTCATCCTCTATTGCTTTTAAGGCGTCTAATAAATAATGACTATTAAGACCAATTTCAAAATTTTCGCCCTCTAATTTAGTATTAAAGGTTTCGGTAGCGCGACCCATAGAGGTAGCACAGGTAAATACAACATTTAATTCATTAAAATAACAACGAACAGGTGTTGTAAAGGATTCACTTATAAGTAAGGATACACGCTCGATGGTATTTATTAAATCTCTTGTATTAACAACTACTCTTTGCTTGTGTTCTGTTGGTAAGGTTTTTTGGTAATTTACAAACTCACCCTCTAAAAGACGCGAAATAAAAGAATAACCGTTAATATTAAAGCAAATAAGGCGGTCGCCAACATTTATTTCAACATTTTCACTTTCATCGCTAATAAGCTTTACTGCTTCGTTTAATGATTTGCTTGTAAGGGTAAATTCTAAATCATTTATTTGCTTTACGGGCTCTCTTTTAATTGCTAAACGGTAACCGTCAATAGCAACAAACTGAATTACATTATCACTTACAGAAATATTAATACCTGTAAGAATTGGCTTATTTCCTTCATTTTGAGCCGCTGCAAAAGCAGTACCCTTTTTCATCTGAGCTAAAAGCTTACCTTCAATTTCAAAGCTGTTGTTCTGCGAAACAGTAGGAATTTCAGGAAAATCGGTTGCAGCCATACCCATAATATCAAATGTAGCTTCACCGCACTTAATATTACAGTTAAGTCTGTCATCTGCAGAAATTTCAACCTGAAGACCATTCATTCTTCTTAATATATCTGCAAGAAGACGGGCATTAATAACAATATCGCCTTCCTGTTCGCATTTAGCATAAATTTCTTTTTTCATACCCATTTCTAAATTATAAGAAATAAGTGTTATTTTTCCTTGCTCTGCCGAAATTAAAATACCTTCCAAAACAGGCATCGAGGTTTTAGAACCAACAACGCTTTGAAGTTTTAAAACAGCTTCAAGTAGTTTTTCTCTTTCAACTGAAAAAAGCATACTTTTTCCTCCTAAAATAAAAATATAAATAACAGTAATAATAATATCGGTTAATTCGGTTAATAACTAATATAAACCCAGTATTTAAAAGACTTTTTGGTGTTAATAAAAATCTTGATAATTTCTTAATAAAAATAATAAAAAATTTTATTAACCGCTTTTATTTTTTATCCACAGTTAATTAAGGTTTAAAATGTTAATAACTACCCGAATTTCTGCTTCTTAAATTTTTAATAATATCTTCAACTAATTCCTTTTGATAAGGTCTGTCCTTTAAGAATTCATCAATCTTATTTACATTGTAAAGCACGGTTGTATGGTCCTTACCAAAGCTTTCACCAATTGATTTATATGAAAGGTCGGTAGTTTCTCTCGCAATATACATTGCTACCTGACGTGCAAGCACTAATGAAGCGGTTCTTCTGTTAGAAAGAATATCGGTAACCGAAACATTGTAGGTTTTAGCAACCTCGGCAATTATTTCATCAATTTTAATAGGCTCGGGCTTATCATCCGAAATAATGCTCTTAATAAAGCCTTGCACAACCGAAATGTTGGGAACCTTATTTTGAATTGTAATATATGCCTGAAGCTTTTTAACTACGCCTTCTAATTGGCGGGTATTAACCTTTATATGCTCGGCAATATAGAAAATAAGGTTTTCTTCAAGAGTAATACCCATTTGTTCGCTTTTCTTTTTTATAATACCTACTCTGGTTTCAAAATCGGGTGGGGTAATATCAGCAAACAAGCCACTTTCAAAACGTGAACGAATACGGTCGTCAAGTGTTTTAATTTCCTTTGGCGGACGGTCAAGTGTAACAACTATTTGTTTATTCTTCTGCCACAAAACATTAAAGGTATTGAAAAATTCTTCCTGTGTTTGTTCTTTTCCGGCAATAAAGTGAATATCGTCAATCAAAAGAACATCAACATTTCTGAATTTGTTTCTAAAGTCATCAATAGTTCCAAGACCTAAATTACCTTGCTGTAGGGCTTGAATAAGTTGAATTGTAAAATCCTCACCGCGAATAAATTCAATATTCTTTTTAGGAAATTTTTTCTTTATGTGGTTTTTAATTGCAAGCATAAGGTGGGTTTTACCAACGCCCGACGGACCGTATATAACCAAGGGGTTATATGTGGACTGCGGAACATTTGCTTCTGCAACAGCCAAAGCCGCAGCGTGAGCAAAACGGTTGGTTGAGCCTACAATAAAGTTTGAAAAGGTAAAGAAATCTTCAAAGCTTAAGCCCTCACTGAATTCTTCAGCCTTTATAATATCTTCCTCGTCCTCATCCAAAACAATTCGGGCTTTCATATCAACGCCCATAATGGTTTTTATAGATTCATTAAGCTTTTGTAAATAGGTTTGTTCAATAACACCTTTTTTGTATTCATCGTTAATTGAAATTGTAAATTCACCGTCACTTAAAAAAACGGGAACCAAATCCTTCAAAAAACAGTTAAATGCAACTTCTGAAATGGATTTTTTACATTCGTCACATATAGCGGACCAAATTTCATCCAACGGATTTGCAGACATTTTTTCAACCACCTTTATATTTATATATATAATAATATAAGATAATAATATATTTAGTTTAGTATAACATATAATATATTATTTTGCAACTTTTTTAATAAAAAAAGGGGATAAAAATGAGCATTAGAACCGACCTTGCAATAGAAAGCGTTAAAAATCCGCTAAAAAAAGAAAAAATAGGGGATGTAACCGCCTATTTTTTAGAGGAAGAAAAGCAAAAATACTATACCTTGGATTTTAAAAGAATAGATAAAATTGTAAATTTCGGCGATTTAGAAAAAGCGCTTTTTTCTTCGCTCGACAATCTACTTCCAAAATCGCGTGAAAAAATATTGGTGGTGGGTCTTGGAAATACCGAAATTACAAGCGATTCCATAGGTCCAAAAGTGTGTGAGCAAATTTTGGCAACACGGCATATAATGGGCAATTTTGCAGAAAAAATAGGCTTAAAGGGGCTTAAAAGTGTTTCGGTTATAGCACCGAATGTGTTAGGTAAAACAGGTATAGAGGTTTCCGAATTAATAGGCGGTGCAGTTAAAACCGTAATGCCAGATGCCGTAATTGTTATAGATGCGCTTTGCTCTAAAAGTACCGAAAGATTGTTTTCCTGTATTCAGCTTTGTAATAACGGAATTTCGCCGGGCTCGGGGGTTAAAAATGCCCGAAAGGAAATAAGCCGAAAAACCTTGGGAATTCCTGTAGTGGCAATAGGTGTGCCAACCGTTGTAGACGCTAAAACAATTGCCTTTGAGCTTACCGGAAAAGAGGCAGAGGGCGAAAACGAAATGATAGTAACACCAAAGGATGCAGACTTACTTTGCCAAAGGATAAGTGAATTTTTAAGCATGGCGCTAAATGTGTTTTTGCAACCCGAAATTGAGAGAGAAATAATATTAAGTCTGGTCTAAAGAAAATAAAACGGGCATAAAATTTTAAAGGTGATAATATGTTCGAAAAAGCAGGAGTTTTAAGAATTATAATTTCGTACTTTTTTTGCGCGGTTTTTCTTTTAATATCTTTTTTTGGTGTAATTACAAAAAACGGAGATATACTCATTCAACCCGAACAACACGCTTATTTTACGTCAGACGAGCTTTTTGTTTCTAAAGGGGAAGATATAACACCTAAAGAAGAAAAACCGCAAGAAACCCAAAGCAAACAAAATTTAAGCACAAATTCTTCTGTGGCGGCTTCAACAGATGCAGTAAAAGGAAAAATTATAAGTAAATATATTTCGCCTTATTCGGCGCCTAACTCTTACAAAAATGTTTATATGAAAAACAGTACGCCGCTTTCTGTAGATATAAAAAGTCTTTTAAATTCCAATTTAAAATTTAAAATAAAGAAAAACAGCGAACCGCAGGTGCTTATTGTACACACCCATACTACCGAAACCTTTATGCAAAATGAAAGTAATTTTTACACCGCGCAGTTTAATTCCCGAACAACCGATAAAAATAAAAATATGGCAAAAATAGGAAGTATTGTAGCCCAAAAGCTTAATGCCGCAGGGATAAAAACTTTGCACGATACTACCAAGCACGATTACCCCGAATATTCGGGCAGCTACAGCAGAAGCGCAAAAACGGTAAATTCTTATTTAAAAAAGTATAAAAGCATAAAAATTGTGTTAGATTTACACCGCGATGCCGTTTCTTCGGGAAGTGATAAGGTTAAGCTGATAACCGAAATAAACGGTAAAAAAGCGGCTCAGGTAATGCTTGTTATGGGAAGCGAGAGCGGAAGCATTACAAACCATCCTAATTGGAAAGAAAACCTAAAATTAGCCTTAAAGCTACAACAAACAATGGAAAGCAAATACCCAACCCTCGCAAGACCCTTAAGTTTAATGTCTAAAAAATATAATCAGTCCTTAAGTGAGGGTGCGCTTTTAATTGAATTTGGCACAGATGCAAATACTTTGGATGAGGCTTGCTATTCGGCAGAGCTTGTAGCAGACAGTCTTGTTAGTTTGTTAAATACCTTACAATAAGGAGAAAAAATGAAAGAATTTGTAAGAAAAATGTATATTTCGGCGGTTATAAGCAGTTGTTTATTGTTCGGATTTTGCGCTTGCTGCAAAGCTTACCAAAATATACGGCAAATAGGCTTTGGCGAATACCGAAATGCCATTGAAATTAAGGACGGAACAATATATTTCTTTGATTACCAAAAAAATATAAATAATAATTAAAAAAAGCACCCCAAAGGGTGCTTTTTTATTACGCATTACGCATTAAGAATTACGCATTAATCAACAACAACCGTTCCGTCTTCTTTAATTGTAACGGTCATTCCGTCTTTAACATATTCCAAAAATTCGTCGCCCAAGCAGTCTATAACAGGCATATGAGCGCTATCCACCCAAACGTCCGCCAAAACTGCGCCTGCGGCAGCAAGTGAGTCTATGTGATTTGCAAAAAGCATACAAGCAGGGTATGTACCAAGCGCACAAGCACAGTATAGTACCAAACCGCCTGTTGTAGAGCCAATTGTTTGTGGTAAGCACAACGCTTTTCCTGCCAAAGCCTTGCCGTAAATATCGGCATTGTTCTGGTCGCCGCATTTTACATTCTTATCGCCAAACTGCAAAGCCATTTGCATAGAAGCCAAGGTGTTAAAGCCTTCTTTAGTAACAACCGCTTCGGCGGTAACTGTACCGGGGGTAACAATTCTTCCTTTAAATTCTCTCATTTTTATTTACCTCCCTTTGTAATAGCGGTTAAAATTTCGTCATCTGTATAATAACGGGCTGTTGTATAGGTGCGAAGCTTGTTGGAAGAGGTTATAACAGGCACCTTTTTACAAAGCGGATTATTCATATACATAAGCGGACAGATGTATGAGGTAATAACACCCGTAGCCTTAAGTCTTGCGGCATAATCGGTTTTGTTAAACTCTTCAAGCACCTTTGGTGCGGCAGTGAAAACGGTAGGAATAAGCACCTTTTTATTGCCGTTTTCTTTAAGGGAAGCTTCAACCTTGTCGGTCCAGTCCTTTAACTGCTGCAAGCTCATATGCGGACAACCCATAAAGCAAAGCTTAGGTGTAGCATCGGGGTTTTTCCAAATTACAGGATAGTTGTTTTTAACCCTTTCAAGCTCTGTATCATCAATAATATATTCCTGTGCGCCGTCTACAATAAGGTCTTTGCCTTGCTCTACGGCTTCGGGGGTAAGGTTTTCAATGTGGTAAAGACCAACCGCACCGTTAGAAGCGGTAGCCGCGCCGAAATCCTTAAGGTAGGTACAGGTTTTGTCATCAAGCTCGGTACCAAGCCATTTATCAAGCCCTACAATGTAGGGTACATCTTCCATAACCTTCATACCAATAGCCGAGCCTAAAAGCTGTGCTTCGGGCTTTTTGGTGGTTTCAATTTTTATAACCCAGGTGGCCTTTCTGCCCTCGTCGGTAAGCAGACCAAAATAAGGCACATAACCTACAATAGAGCCCATAATGTCAATAATACCTGAATTTCGGTTGCAACGCGCACCCAAAACCGAGTTTGCATAAACAACTGCGCTCGATTCTGCCCAGCTTAAAACCTCACCCTTTTGAGGCTTGTTGCCAACCTCATCCATATAACAGGTACAGGTAAAGGCATCCTTATCCATAAGACCTAATTTTTCAAGCTGTTTTTCGTAGAAATCCTGCTTAGTGTACATTAATTTATTAAAAACAATGTTTTGCAAGAAATTCGCGGGCACATTTTTATCAATAGGTCTTGGGTCAACAGAAAACTTTTGGCTTGAAGCCACATCGGCGTTAAGAATTTGTTGCATAAGGTCATATACAGGGGACATAACCTTAAGACCGAATGAGGTTACAAGGTGGTTATATTTGCTTGTAACGGGAACTAATTTTTCGGCTTCAAAAGCGTCGCCGTACATAACCATGGTTTTCATAACCTTTGCCAAGGTTTCGCCCTTTTCGCCATTTAATATGGCTTGTTGCTCGGGTGTTAATATCATAAAATTTCACTCCTTATGTATTGGTCGGCTATGCCGACATATTAACTATTCACTTTTCACTCTTAACTCTTCACTGAAAATATAAACCGCACGGTTTATATTTTCATACAAACGTCCCACGCGCCCCAGATAACTGTACGCAAGTTGCCAACCTTATTAGCATCGCCAATAATGTGTACTTTACCTGATTTTTTAGCAATAGGTGCGGGGTTATAGCCTACTGACATAATTACATTGTCGGCCTCAATTTTAAAGGTTTTGCCGTCTTTATCCTTTACGGTAACACCGTCGTCTGTAACCTCGCAAAGAGCGGTTTCAAGATGAACGGGAACCTTGTTAGTTTTAAAGAAATCACGCAAATAGCTTGTGTTTGCAAGGCAAATACCGGGTGTGGTAATAAGGTCGTCTTGCATTTCAACAATGGTAGGCTTTTTGCCTTGTAAATAAAGCTCGTAAGCAATTTCACAGCCTGTAAGACCGCCGCCTATAACCGTAACATTTTCGCCAACGGTTTCTTTGCCGAGTAAGAAGTCTACTGCTTCAATGGTTTTTTCGGCGCCCTTTACGGGGATTTTTTTAGCGGTAGCGCCTGTTGCTACGATAATTTCATCTGCATCAAGAGAATTAACGTCGGTAACAGTTGTATTAAGTTTTAATTCAATCGGGTGCTTGGTAATTTCGCGTTTGTACCAAGCAATAAGGTCGCGGTCCTTTTCTTTAAAGGATGGTGCCGCTGCGGCAATAAATACACCGCCGAGTTCATTTGTCTTTTCATAAAGGGTTACCTTATGACCGCGTTTTGCACAAACAATTGCCGCTTCCATACCGCCAATACCGCCGCCAATAACCACAATTTTCTTAGATCTCTTAGCGGGTTTTAACTGATATTTTTTAGACTGCATTGTTTTAGGTGTTAAAGCGCAACGGGCAAGACCCATAGTATCGGTAAGGTCTTGGGTGTTGGCGTGACCCTTTGAAGACGAGAAGTTAAAGCAGCCTGCGTGACAGCAGATACACGGCTTAATATCTTCAATTCTGTCCTCAATCATTTTTGTAATCCATTCGGGGTCTACAAGGAACTGACGGGCAATACCCATAGCATCAATAAGACCGTCCTTGACCGCTTTCGCACCAATATCGGGTTCCATTCTGCCGGCGCAAACTACAGGAATATCAACAAATTTCTTTATGTGCGAAACACTGTCAAGATTGCAGTTTTGCGGCATATACATTGGCGGATGCGCCCAATACCAAGAATCGTAGGTACCGTTATCGGCGTTAAGCATATCGTAGCCGGCATCCTGCAAATATTTTGCAGCCTTTTCGCTCTCTTCCATATTTCTGCCAACCTCGGTGTATTCTTCACCTGGCATTGCGCCCTCGCAGAAGCCCTTTAACTTGGACTCAACAGAATAACGAAGCGATACGGGGAAATCCTCTCCGCAAGATTCTTTAATAGCTGTAACAACCTCGGTTGCAAAGCGGTAACGGTTTTCAAACGAGCCGCCGTATTCATCGGTACGTTTGTTGAAAAATTCCATTGAAAATTGGTCTAAAAGGTAGCCTTCGTGTACGGCGTGTACTTCTACACCGTCAACCCCTGCCTCTTTACAAAGCTTGGCAGTTTTTGCAAAGGCTTCAATTATTTCGTGAATTTGCTCCTTAGTCATTTCAGGGCAAATAATATCGTGCGCCCAGCGTGAAGGTTGCGGGGACGGAGAAGCCAATTCGTGCGAGGTATCAATAATAGGCTTTACAATCGCACGGGTGAATTTATTTTTGTGAAGGGGTGCTACAAGCTCGGTAATAGCCCAGCTTCTGCCCATACCTGCAGTTAACTGAATGAAAAGCTTTGCGCCCGTTTTATGTATTTCGTCCATAAACACCTTAAGCTCTTCAAACATTTTAGGGTTTTGCCAAAGCCATTTGCCCCAAAATGTATCGCGCAAGGGTGCAATACCGGGGATTATAAGACCAACATTATTTTTTGCTCTTTCTAAAAAGAAGCTAGCGGCTTCCTTATCAAAATGGCAACCGCCAAGCTCGAACCAACCAAAAAGTGAGGTTCCGCCCATTGGGCACATAACTATACGGTTTTTAATTTCAACATTGCCGATTTTCCAAGGTGTAAAAAGCGCTTCATACTTTTTGTCCATATTTTCCATTTTTTACATCTCCTTAAAAATAAATTGTATGCTTTAGAAGGTTATTTTCGCCCGAAGCAAGCTTTATAATACCTTCTTTTTTGGTTATGTCATTACTGTCGCCCACACTGTTGCATATACCTGCCCAAGGCTCTATACACATATAGGGTGCGCCGTATGCGTGCCATAAAAGAAAATAATCGAAGCCTTCGAATTTAACCGAAACCTCTTCCCCTGTTTTGCGGTTTCTAAGGGTTGCAAAACGGGATTTAACATCCTTAAAAACAAGGGCGTCTGTTTCAAAATATTTATCATAAAGCGGTAAAACATTACTATCCTTTATTATCGGAATTTTTTCGCCCGTTAAAAGACAACCGTCAAGCAAGCAGGAATCAAGCGTTTCCTTTTTCTCAAAAATAACATCGTAATCCTCAATACCGCTTTCACAAAGATATGCTTCGTGCGCGCCTATTGAATAATACATTGTGTTAGCATCGGTGTTTTTTACATCGTAAGTAACCTCAATATTATTTTCTACTAATTCGTATGTAACGCGAAGCTCAAAATGCCACGGATAGCATTTTAAGGTTTCGGGCGAATCTGAAAGTAAAAATGTAGCCGAGGTTTTGGTTGCATTTTCCACTGTGAAAAGTGATTTTCTTGCAAAGCCGTGTTTTCCTAAGGGGTATTCCTTGCCTTCAAAAGAAAACTTATCATCAGGTACGCCGCTACAAATGGGGAAAAGAACAGGAGAAACGCCTGTCCAATACTTTTCGTCGCCGTTCCAAAAACGGTCCTTACCGCAAAAGGTAACCTTTCTTATTTCGGCACCTAATTCGGCAATTTCTACATATAAATTGCTGTTATTTAAAACTACCATTTAAAACAACTCCTTTTAAAAAATTATACCATTTTTTAAATATCTTAGCAACAAAATTTTAACAATTTTACCGTTTGTTCATAAACTGAAAAGAGGTGATTTTTATGGACAGAGATATTATTGAAAAATATAAGTCGGAAATGCTTAAAATGTATAAAAAATCGACCAAGGAAAGCTTTTTAAAACCAACGGTGGCACCTGTTATAACAGAAAATCTTGAACCCCAACCAAAAATTACACCGCAGTCCAGCGGCAAGCTTTTGGCAGTGGTTACAACCGTAAGAACTTTATACCCCGTCCCCAACGCAAAGGTAACGGTTTTTACGGGGGATTATGAAAATATGAATGTTGTAGATACATCCCTTACCGACCAAAGCGGCAGAACCAAGGTGTTTACATTGCCTGCGCCTTCAAATGCGCTTTCGCTTGATAAGGACAACAAGCAAATTCCCTATGCGGTATATAATATGCTTGTTGAAGCCGACGGATATATAGATAACATACACCTTAATATACCCGTTTTCAGCGGTGTAACCTCTATACAAGGCTCTAATATGCTACTAAAGGAAACCGCAGGGGCAAATATGGATATTCAGGTTTTTGATGAGGCCGAGAAATATGACCTGTAAGGAGGAAAGATTATGCCCGAGGTTTTAACACCCATTATACCCGAATTTATTACGGTGCATTTAGGCGCGCCCGATTCTAATGCCCGAAATGTAACGGTGCCTTTTATAGATTATGTTAAAAATGTGGCATCTAGTGAAATTTATCCCACTTGGCCCGAAAATGCGCTAAGAGCTAATATTTATGCCATAATTTCATATGCGCTTAATCGTGTTTATACCGAATATTACCGTTCGCGAGGTTACGATTTTGATATAACGAATACCACACAGTTTGACCAAGCCTTTGTGCCCGACAGAGAAATTTTTGAAAACATAGGATACATAGTAGATGATATTTTTAATGATTATATAGTGCGCCAAGGCAGTATACAACCGCTTTTTACCGCTTTTTGTAACGGCACAACCTCTACCTGCGCGGGTCTTTCGCAATGGGGTACAGTAAACCTTGCCGAGCAAGGCTTGACGCCATTTTCCATTCTACAAAGCTATTACGGCGAGGATATTGGACTAGTAGAAAATGCGCCTGTGGGATTTACAACCGAATCCTACCCCGGTGTGCCGTTAAGGGTAGGCGATGCGGGAAACAATGTAAGAATTTTACAGGTAGAGCTTAACCGAATTGCCAGGAATTACCCCGCAATACCAAGAATCGAAAACGAAAACGGCATATTCGGGGTGGATACCGAAAACGCCGTTAGAAAATTTCAGGAAATTTTTAATTTAAACCAAACGGGCGAGGTGGATAAGGCGACCTGGTACCGTATAAAGCAGTATTATAACGGGGTGAAAAGTCTTGCAGATTTAGTGAGCGAGGGGGTAACAATCGCCGAAGCAACAGTTCCCTTTGCAAATGAGGTTTCAGTCGGTATGAGCGGTATACCCGTAACAACGGTGCAGTATTATTTAAGCATAATAGCCTACTTTAACGGAGCGCTTGAGCCTGTGCCAAGAAGCGGAACCTTCGGACCCGAAACGGTTGCGGCGGTTGAGCGCTTTCAGGCGTTTTACGGACTTCCCGTAACAGGTATTGTGGATGTAAACACATGGAACACCATAACAAGAATTTATACCGAAACGGTGGCTTCGCTTCCGCAAGGGTATCAAGGAAACAATGCAAAGCTTTACCCAGGTTTTTTCTTAAGCGAGGGTATGCGAAATCAAAGCGTTTCAGATTTGCAAACCTATTTAGCGCTCATATCAGAGCGGATTCCCGAAATTCCGTCGGTTTCGGTTACGGGATATTACGGACCGCAAACCGAACAGGCGGTTTCGGCTTTTCAACGCCTTTTCGGACTTACCGAATCGGGTGCGGTGGGACCTGTTACCTGGGCGACGATAGCTAATCAATATGACGCTTTTGTTAATTCGTAATTCGTAATGCGTAATTCGTAATTAATTGTCTTGATTTCTAAAAAATTAGAGTTATAATAATATTAACGATTTTTATTTAGGAGATTTTTAAAATGGCAGAAGAAAATAAACAGGGTTGCTCGGGTAACTGCGGTTCTTGCTCACAGAGCTGTTCTGACAGAAAAACCGAAAGCCTTTTGGCACCCCAGAATGAATACAGTGATATTAAGCATGTTATCGGTGTTATAAGCGGTAAGGGCGGCGTAGGTAAATCGCTTGTTACCTCTACCCTTGCGGTGTTTTTGCAAAGAATGGGTTATAAGGTAGGTATTTTAGATGCCGATATTACAGGCCCTTCAATCCCTAAAACCTTTGGTATTGATACAAAGGTTTACCAAAACGAAATGGGCATTATCCCTGCCGAGACTAAAAGTGGTATTAAAATTATGTCTATAAACCTTTTATTGCCCGATGCCGAATCCCCTGTAATTTGGCGCGGACCCGTAATTGCAGGTGCGGTAAAACAGTTCTGGCAGGATGTCGTTTGGGGCGAGCTTGACTATTTACTTGTTGACTGTCCTCCCGGTACAGGCGATGTTCCGCTAACCGTTTTCCAAAGTCTTCCCCTTAGCGGCGCGGTAATTGTAACCTCTCCGCAGGATTTGGTTTCAATGATAGTTAAAAAGGCTTACAATATGGCACAGATGATGAACATTCCCGTGCTTGGAATGATTGAAAATATGAGCTATGTGGTTTGTCCCGAATGCGGCGAGCAGTTTAAAATTTTCGGCAGCGGAAGCGAAAGCATTGCAAAGGAAATAGGTATTGATTTACTTGGTAAAATGCCTATTGATATTTTGGTTGCAAAGCTTGTGGATAAGGGCGAATTCGAAGAATTTGATAATGATTATTTGAAATCTGCCGCAAAAGCAATTGACGATAAGCTTAAAAATTAATATTTTACCCGAAGAAAAGTAACTTTCTTCGGGTATTTTTTTGCCCAAAAGCCACAAACTAAATAAAAAAAGAGGTGGCAAAATGGCGGGTCAGATAGCAGATTATAAGGATTTACTGATAAGCGGAAATTTGGAAGAGGATATCGCCCTTTTTAAAGAAATTTTTAAAAAGGACGTAATTTTGCGTGTTAAAACTCTAAGTGCAAGGAACAGCGTGGATTTTGATTGCGCGCTTGTTTATATGGACGGTATGGTGGACTCCGAACAACTAAACGACGCCGTAATAAAGCCTATTATAACGGTAGATAAAGAAAATTCTAAACCAAGCCTTGCCGATTTTATAGCCGAGCAGATACTTTTTGCAAGGGATGTAAAAAAGGTAAACAATGTTGCTAAAATTTTAGAGGGTATGCTTTACGGCGAGGCGCTTTTGCTTATAGATAAAAGCAAGGTTGCGCTTTCTGTTGATGTAAAGGGATGGCGCACAAGGGGTATAAGCGAGCCGTCGGACGAGCGTATTTTAGGCGGACCGCGTGAGGGCTTTGAGGAAGCGGCGCTGCTTAATATTGCAATGCTTAGAAGAAAGCTTATAACACCTGATTTGTGTATTGAAATGCAAAGGGTGGGTAGCAGAACCGATACAATGGTTTTTGTTTGCTATTTAGGCTCGCTTAGCAACGAAAGAACGGTTAAAGAAATTAAAAAAAGAATAAGTGAAATTGATATAGACGGAATTTTAGATGTAAACTATATTACCGAACAGATACGCGACAATAAATATTCACTTTTTAAAACAAGCGGCACAACCGAACGACCCGATGTGGTTGCCGCAAGACTGCTTGAGGGCAGAATAGCAATTATTGTAGACGGTACACCCGTTGTGGCGACCGTACCGTATTTGTTTTCGGAAAATTTTCAGTCGGACGAGGATTATTACCAAAGCTTTCTTTATAGCTCGGTTGGAAGAATGCTAAGGTACTTTTGCTTTTTTATAACCGTGTGCGTACCCGCAATATTTGTATCAATTTCGGCTTTTCATAGGGAGTTGCTTCCAACCTCGTTTTTAATAAGTGTTATGCAGCTTCGGGCAGGCGTGCCGTTTTCACCCTTTATAGAAACGGTAGGTATGATTTTAATTTTTGAAATTTTACGCGAAGCGGGAGTACGCACCTCGCAAAGCCTTGGTCACGCTATAAGTATTGTTGGCGGTCTTGTGGTAGGTCAGGCGGCGGTGGAAGCGCGAATAATCGGTGCGCCAACCCTTATAGTAGTAGCACTGAGCGGTATTGCAGGGCTAATGCTTCCACGCCTTAAAAGTGCGGTTTTCTATCTGCGCATAATTTTTGTGCTTTTGGCGGCGGTAATAGGGCTTTACGGTATTGTGACGGGACTTGCGGTGTTGCTTATATATATACTGTCTTTAAAATCGTTCGGTACGGATTATACGGTATCGCTTACAAAGGCTAATTTTCAAAGCCTTAAGGATACACTCTGGCGAGCACCTTGGCAATATATGAAAACCCGACCGCTTTTTAACCGAAATATTACAAGAAAAAAGGATAAGCCTTTATGAAAAAACTTTTATTTATATTTCCGCTTTTGCTAATACTATGTGGTTGTAAGCAAACGGGTGCCGAATATATAATTTCAAGCATTGGCTTCGATAATAATGACGGACTCCTTAACACCTGCTTTGAAGCGGTTGTAATTAATTCCGAAACCGAAGACCAAGTAATAAAATTGCTTGAAGGCAATGGAAAAAATGTTGAGCAAGGCATAGCAAAAATAAAAAAACAATGCACACAGGACTTTTTACTTTCGCATTGCGGTGTTTTGGTTATTGGGGAAAGCGTAACCGAAAACCAAATAAACGATATTTACCAATTTTGCTTTAATGAAAGGGATATTACCCTTTCTGCAAGGGTTGTAAAAACCGAAAATGCAAAAGAATTACTGCAAAAAAAGCCGGTTTCTTCAATTGCGGTGGGGTATGATATTTTAGGACTTATAGAGCAGTATTCTAAAAAGGATAAACAAATTAAAAACCGTTATTTTGAAATTATGGCTTTGGAAAGAGAAGTGAAATTACCAAAAATTGCGCTTAAGGAAGAGGGGTATTACCTTGAAAATTACTGAAGCAAAACCGCTTTTTAGCCGTCATTTTATGGCGCTTTGCACCCTTTTTATTTTGGGTAATGCGGTAATAGGCTTGCCCGTAAAAAATGCCGATAAATTCACATTTTTAGGCTTTTTAATTTCCTTTTTGGTTGGAATTGTTTTATATTTTATTGTCTTTTTGGTGCCTCTTTGCAAGCCGTTACTTATTTTAGGGGTTTTAATTTCGTTTTGGGCGGCGGCAGATACTTTTTTAGAATTTTTAAGGTTTATAAATGCCACACTTTTAGAGGGCAGTATGCGCGTTTTAATAATAATTCCTTTTGTTTTTACAATTATTTTATTTTGCTTAAAGGGCAAAACCGCGCTTTTTAAATTTTCGTTAATTTCATTTTGTTTTTCGGTGTTGGCTGTGGTTTTCTTTTTTATATTTACCGCCAAGGATTTTGAAATTAAAAACATTATAATTAAAAGCCTTCCGAGTGCAAAAAATTTATGCTCACAAACAGTACCGTATTTAAAAACGGTAACCTTGCCGTCGCTTTTACTGGTAATTTTCGCAAGAGAAACCAAAAACACAAGAACCAGTGCTTTTGGGGGCTATATACTCGGTAATATTATGTTGGCGGCTTGTATTTTAAATTCGGTTTTGCTTTTTGGCAGCAAATTTTCAGGCAGACTTGCATTTCCCTACGCATCGGCAATAAGCACGGTAACCTTTGG
>JAZRMY010000043.1:0-19884 GCA_045647925.1 Acutalibacteraceae bacterium
ATGGACGCTAAAGCGGCTGAATCGGTTACCACACAGGTTGCTAAAAGCCTTGTTGAAAGCGGCAAAATTCTTTCTCGCGAAGACGTTCAGACTATTTACGAAACAGTTGTTAAGAATAACTGTACCGATGAACAAAAGCAAAAGTATGAGCGCTTGCTGAATAAAATCGGCGAGCTTCCAAAATTCGGTAACGATATTGCCGAGGTTGACAGCTTTGCAAGAGATGTGGCGTACACATATACAAAGCCAATGCTTAATTACCGCAACCCACGCGGTGGACAGTATCAGGCAGGACTTTATCCGGTATCTGCAAACGTACCGCTTGGCGCACAGACGGGCGCTACACCTGACGGCAGACTTGCTAACACTCCTGTAGCAGACGGTGTTTCCCCTGCGGCAGGCAGAGATATTAAGGGTCCGACCGCGGCGGCAAACTCGGTTTCAAAGCTTGACCATTATATTGCATCTAACGGAACTTTATTTAATATGAAATTCCACCCAAGTGCTTTGGCAGGGGCTGGCGGACTTGAAAGTTTTGTTGCTTTGGTACGCGGTTACTTTGACCAAAAGGGTAGCCACGTACAGTTTAACGTTGTAAGCCGTGAAACTTTAAGAGATGCGCAAAAGAATCCCGAAAAATACAAATCATTAGTAGTTCGTGTTGCGGGTTACAGCGCTTTGTTCACAACCCTTTCACGCTCTTTACAGGACGATATCATTAACCGTACTGAGCAGGGGGAATTCTAAATGAGTGATATTTTAAGTGTGAAAGGCAGAATATTTGATATTCAGCGTTTTTCCACTCATGACGGACCGGGCGTGCGGACAATAGTATTCCTTAAAGGCTGTCCTTTAAGATGTCGTTGGTGTTGCAATCCCGAATCACAAATTTATGAAATCCAACAAATGAATCAAAAGGGTGTAATGAAAACCATCGGTAAGGATGTTACTGTTAAGGAAGTAATAGGTGAAGTATTGCGTGACCGTCCTTACTACCGTAGAAGCGGCGGCGGAGTTACCCTTTCGGGCGGCGAATGCTTAGGCCAACCCGATTTTGCGACAGCGATTTTAGAGGCTTGTCACGAAAACGGCATAAACACCGCAATTGAAACCACAGGCTTTGCTGAGGAAAAAATTATCGAGCGTTTTATTCCTCATGTTGACTTGTTTTTAATGGATATTAAACATATAAATAGCGAGAAACATAAGGAATTTACTACAAGACCTAATGAGGTTATTTTGAAAAACGCCCGCTTGATTGCCCAAAAAGCAAAGAGACTTATTATAAGGGTTCCTGTGATTCCGGGATTTAACGATACTAAAGAGGAAATCGGTCAAATCGCCGCATTTGCTTCATCGTTACCTAACGTAAATGAAATTCATCTCTTGCCGTATCACCGTATGGGCAGGGATAAATACGAAGGTTTACAAAGACCATATTTGATGGGTGATGTACCTTCACCTACTGCCGAACATATGCAGGAATTACTTGGGGTATGTAGGCAGTACGGTTTAACCACACACCTAGGAGGTTAAAAATGAATTTGGAAAACTACGGCGATAAAGCCCGTATTATTCAGGAAATAGTTCCAGGTAAACAAATTACCTTGGCACATATTATTGCAAATCCTGATAAAGTGCTTTATTACAAGTTAGGACTAGACCCTGATGAAGAACATTCGGGTGCAATCGGAATACTGACATTAAGCCCGAGTGAAACCGCAATCATAGCAGGCGATATTGCTATGAAAGCATCAGGCGTAACTTTAGGGTTTGTGGATAGATTTAGCGGAACGGTAATTGTAACCGGTACTGTTTCTCAGGTTGAAGCGGCACTTACCGCTATTAGAGAGTATGCAATTAAAAAATTAGGCTTTGATGTATGCGAACTGACAAGAACTTAAAAAAACTTCTTTTAATAGGCAGAAGCGGAGCAGGTAAAACTTCGCTTACACAAGCGCTAAGAGGGGAAAAGATACATTATCAAAAAACTCAGGGTATGATTTTTGATGACTTTTTGATTGACTCCCCCGGTGAATATGCCGAAAATCACGATTTAGGTGCGGCGTTGGCACTTTATTCATACGAAGCCGATGTTGTAGCGCTTTTGATTGCGGCAAATGACGATTACTCATTGTTTCCGCCGTGTATTACCTGTCTTGTTAACCGTGAGGTTATCGGTGTTGTGACAAAAATCGACAAAGCAAACCCAAAACGTGCGGAACAGTGGTTACGACTGTCGGGTTGCAAAAAGGTCTTTTTTGTGAATTCACATACCGGAGAAGGAACAAAAGACATACTTGAACACCTAAATCCACACAAAAACAAACAAAAAACAGAAAAATAAAGAAAAAAACAGATTTTTCTGTTGACTTATTACGTTTTTTATGGTAATATTTAACCATAATGATATAAAAAACTAAAAAAACAAAAAATAAATTCAAAGGAGAACCAAAAAATGGCAATGGTAAATGAATTTGAAATTAAAAAACAGATTTGCGAAATCGGCAAACGCATCTACGACAGAGGAATGGTTGCTTCAAACGACGGTAATATTTCCGTAAAGATTAGCGACAATGAATTCCTTTGCACACCTACAGGTGTAAGTAAGGGCTTTATGACTCCCGAATACATTTGTAAGGTTGACGCTAACGGTAAGGTTATTCAGGCTAACCCCGGCTTTAAGCCCTCTTCAGAAATTAAAATGCATATGCGTGTATACAAAGAGCGTCCCGACGTTAAGTCAGTAGTTCACGCTCACCCAATGTATGCAACAGGCTTCGCAATTGCAGGCATTCCGCTTACACAGCCTATTATGCCTGAAGCAGTAATCGCTCTCGGTTGCGTTCCGATTGCTAAATACGGCACACCTTCTACAGAAGAAATTCCGGATGCAGTTTCTGAACATCTTCAGTATTTTGATGCTGTGCTTCTTGAAAACCATGGCGCACTTTCTTATTCTGACAGCCTTTTAAATGCTTATCACAAAATGGAATCAGTAGAATTCTATGCAAAGCTTCTTTACATATCTAACCAACTTGGCGGTCCTAAGGAACTTTCTGAAGCTCAGGTACAACGCTTGTATGAAATCCGTCGTCAATTCGGTTTACCGGGTAAGCATCCTGCAAACCTCTGCCCCAATGCTAAGGAAGGTAAGGCAAGCTGTCACGGTTGCGGTGGCAACTGCAATCACGGCTCAGCTAATGCAGATATGGTTGCTGAAATCACCCGTAAGGTACTTGAACAACTCGGCAAGTAAGAGGTGAGAGCATGGAACAGCATGCTTTAAAAGAAATAGTGGAAGCGGTTGTTCGCGAAATGGGGATTGCTTCAAGTATTACTTTGGAGCAAGCCCGTAATTTGAGCGAACAAATACGGAAAAAGGCGGCAAATATCGGTGTTAATGCGGTTGTGGCTGTATCCGATAATGCAGGTCATCCTATCTTGGTTGAATGTATGGATAATGCCTTTATCGCAAGCTATGACATTGCGGTTAATAAAGCCTTTACCGTAGTTTCCCTTAAAATGTCTACTTCTGCCCTTAAACCGTTAGCACAGCCCGGCGGCAGCCTTTACGGAATACAGTTTACCAATAACGGTAAAATTGTTGTTTTTGGCGGTGGCGAACCGCTTTTGAATGCTAAAGGCGATATAATCGGCGGTTTAGGTGTAAGCGGCGGTACCGAAGAACAGGACACCGCTTTGGCAGAATACGGAAAACAAATTTTTGAGAAAGGCAGAATATAAAATGGATATTAATTCTTCCAATATAGAAGCTATTGTTCGTCAGGTTTTGAGCGATATGAAGGGCGTTTCTGCTTCTGCAAGCTCGGCTTCAAGCGGCAATATTCCTTCAACTGCCCATGTTGCAATGCTAACAGGTCTTGAGAAATTCGAAATTAAAGAATATCCAATGCCTCAAGTTGGCGATGATGACATTCTCGTTAAGGTTGAAGGCTGCGGCGTTTGTGGTACAGACGCTCACGAATTCAAGCGCGACCCCTTCGGTCTTATTCCTGTAGCACTCGGTCACGAAGGCACAGGCGAGATTGTTAAAATGGGTAAAAACGTTAAAAAGGATAGTGCAGGTAAACCCCTTAACATAGGTGATAAGGTTGTAACCTGTATGATTTTCAAGGATAACCCTGACATTACAATGTTTGACCTTAACAAGCAAAACGTTGGCGGTGCTGATGTATACGGACTTCTTCCTGATGATGACATTCATCTTAACGGTTGGTTCAGTGATTACATATTAGTACGCGGCGGTTCAACAGTATTTAATGTTAGCGACCTTGACTTAGATTCACGTATCTTAATCGAACCCTGTGCAGTTTTAATTCACGCAGTTGAACGCGCAAAGACAACCGGCATTCTTCGTTTTAACAGCCGTGTTGTTGTTCAGGGTTGCGGACCTATCGGTCTTATTTGTATAGCAATTCTTCGTACAATGGGTATTGAAAACATTGTAGCGGTTGACGGTGAAGAAAAGCGTCTTGGCTTTGCAAAAGAAATGGGCGCAGACAATACAGTTAACTTCAAAGACCATAAGGGTATTGAAGCATTGGCAGGCGCAGTTAAGGATGCCTTTGGCGGATATGAAGCAGACTTTGCTTTCCAATGTACAGGTTCGCCAATTGCTCACAGCAATATCTATAAGTTTATCCGCAACGGCGGTGGACTTTGCGAATTAGGCTTCTTTATTAACGGTGGCGACGCTACTATCAACCCCCACTTTGATATTTGCGCTAAGGAAATCACAACTGTTGGTTCTTGGGTATACACACTTCGTGATTACGCTACAACCTTTGATTTCTTAAAACGCGCTAAAGCTATCGGACTTCCTATGGAAAAACTTATTACTCATAAGTATCCTTTAGAAGAAATTAACCAAGCTCTACAAACCAATCTTAAGATGGAAGGTTTGAAGATTGCTATTGTTAATAAATAATCCGGAGGTATTTTAAAATGGGAAATGCAACCGGTATAGTTGAGGTTTACGGTCTTGTAGCGGCTTTCGTAGCGTGTGACGCAGGTTGTAAAGCAGCAGACGTTACAGTAGAAACCTTTGACAAGAACAAACCCGGAAACCCTGATGGCTTAGATGTTCCGCTTATTGTAGCTATAAAGTTCCGCGGAACAATTACTAATGTAGAGGCTGCTGTTGAGGCTGCAAAAATTGCTGCCGAACAGGTTTCAGGCGTTGTTACGTCACACATTTTAACCCGCACCGAGCCCGACACCGAGCCGATGCTGAAATTAAATGCATTTGATAAAAACTAAAATAATTGGAGGAAACTCAAAATGGTAAAGCAAGCACTTGGAATGATTGAAACTCGCGGTCTTACTGCTGCTATTGAAGCTGCAGACTCTATGGTAAAGGCTGCAGAAGTTGCATTAATCGGTACCGAAAAAATCGGTTCAGGCCTCGTAACAGTTATGGTACGTGGCGACGTTGGCGCTGTTAAGGCTGCTGTAGAAGCAGGCGCAGCAACAGCTTCAAGCCTTGGCGAATTAGTTGCTACACACGTAATTCCACGTCCCCACGAAGACGTAGAAAAAATTCTCCCCAAATTTTAATAATGGTTACAGTTAGTCGAAACAGTAAAATATTTTACTGATTAGGCACCAAATCTTTGATTTGGGAGCAAATTTTCATTGAAAATTTGACTGTATCCATTGAAATGAGTATCGTGCACAAATGAATTTTCGAAAAATCATTTGTGCAAAGCCGATAAAATCGGCTTGTCGAAGCGCTTTCAGCGTTTCGACAAACTACAATCATTATTAGGAGCATAGGACTATGAAGTCTTTAGGACTAATCGAAGTGTCGGGCGTAACCGGCGCGATAGATTGTTTAGACATTATGTGCAAATCAGCAGATGTTGAATTTGTAACATGGGAACGCAAATTAGGTGGCAGACTTGTTACAGTTGTTGTACAGGGTAATGTTTCGGCAGTGACCGCTGCAGTAGAAAATGCAGTAGCGTTGGGACTTGTAAAGCCCTGCGCTCATGCGGTAATAGCAAGTCCCCACGAAGAAACCTGGCGTTTGCTTCAGCTTAGCGCTTCCCGAATAGCAAAGAAAGGTAGGTAGTTTTTATGGCAGAAACCAAAAAAACCACCGCAAAAAAACCGGCCGAAAAAGCCACTGAAACAGTAAAAACGGAAGAAACCGTTAAAACAGCACCCAAAAAGGAGGTAAAGAAAATGGCACTTGAAGCATTAGGTATGGTAGAAACCAGAGGTCTTGTTGCAGCAATCGAAGCAGCAGATGCAATGGTAAAGGCTGCAAACGTACAGCTCATCGGCACCGAAAAAATCGGTTCAGGTCTTGTAACCGTTATGGTACGTGGTGATGTTGGCGCAGTTAAATCTGCAGTTGAAGCAGGTTCTAACTCAGCTTCCCGTTTGGGTGAGTTAGTTGCTACTCACGTAATTCCCCGCCCTCATGGTGATGTAGAGAACATTCTCCCCACCTTGAAATAATTTAAATTTACAAAATAATTTAGGAGGATAAACAAATGGCACTCGAAGCATTAGGTATGGTAGAAACCAGAGGTCTTGTTGCAGCAATCGAAGCAGCAGACGCAATGGTAAAGGCTGCTAACGTACAGCTCATCGGCACCGAAAAAATCGGTTCAGGCTTAGTATCTGTTATGGTACGCGGTGATGTTGGCGCAGTTAAATCCGCTGTTGAAGCAGGTTCAAATTCTGCTTCTCGTTTAGGCGAATTAGTTGCTACTCACGTAATTCCCCGTCCTCATGACGATGTGGAAAAAATCTTACCTACCCTTAAATAATAGTAGTAGGATTTTGTGTTGTTGACTCTTTGAGGGGGCTTTTGCCCCCTCGGTTGACACCTATAAAATGAAAGAACAGGTGAACACAATGATAGTTGGTAAAGTAGTTGGAAGCGTAGTATCAACTCGCAAAAACGAAAATCTCATAGGCAGTAAATTTATGGTTGTTGAACCAATTGCCGAACTTGGTGAACCCAACAAAAAAATCGTTGCAATTGATAATGTAGGCGCAGGTATAGGCGAGCTTGTTTTAGTAGCTACCGGAAGTGCGGCACGTATCGGTTGCGGTATGACAGATGCCCCCGTAGATGCGGCAATTGTAGGTATTATTGATGACGGCACAGGTCTTGCCGGAGTGATTCATTCATGAACTTAGAACAAATAAAAGAGCTTTTACGCGAAAACGGAGTAGTCGGCGCAGGCGGTGCAGGTTTCCCAACCTATGCTAAGCTTGATAAAAAAGCCGATACTTTGATTTTAAACTGTGCGGAATGCGAACCGCTTTTGCGTTTGCACCGTCAGGTGCTTAAGATGTATACATACGAAATTTTAAGCACATTAAACCAAATTTCGAAAATTTTAGGAGTAAAGTCCGTATGTATAGGCATAAAGGCTTCTTACAAGGAAGCAGTCGAAGCCGTTAATGCGGAAATAGGCTCCTTTGATAATATGAGACTTTGCACCTTGCCCGAAATTTATCCCGCAGGGGATGAGGTGGTGCTTACCTATGAAACAACAGGTAGGGTAGTACCTGCGGGTCAGATTCCGCTTTCTGTTGGCGTTGCGGTACTTAACGTAGAAACCGTTTACAATGTTTACTGCGCCTTGGAAGGAAAGCCGGTTACACACAAATTTGTAACAATAATCGGCGAGGTTAAAAATCCCGTTACACTTTATGCCCCAATAGGCACACCTATTGAAAAGTTAATCGATGCTGCGGGCGGTGTAACAATTAATGACCCTGCATATTTAATGGGCGGTCCTATGATGGGAAGACTCGGCTCTCCCGTAGAAACCGTAACCAAAACTACAAATGCGGTTTTGGTGCTTCCTAAAAATATGCCTTTAGTACAAAGAAAATTAAGTAAAACTTCCATTGATATAAGAAGAGCGATGTCGGCTTGTTGCCAATGTAACTATTGTACATCACTTTGTCCGCGTCATCTTCTAGGTCATCCAATTGACCCAAGCTCGTTTATGCTTGCGGCTTCCCACGGTGTTACAAGTGATACTTCGCCTTATGTTAATGCGGCGTTTTGCTCGGGTTGTGGACTTTGCGAAGCATATTCCTGTAATCAAAGCTTATCGCCTAGGGCACTTTTGGGTGCAACAAAATCGGCATTGCGCGAAAAAGGTGTAAAACCGCCACAAAACCCCGAAATGACTGAGGTTGACGCTGCAAGACCGCTAAGACAGATTCCCGTTTCCCGTTTGCGCGCCCGTTTAGGATTAAATCCCTACAATAAACCGGCTCCTATAAGCGAACAGGAAATAAAGGCAAAAAAGCTTACCATTGCACTATCGCAACATATCGGTGCTCCCGCAGTTGCAGTAGTTAAAAAGGGCGATAAGGTAACAGCTAATCAAATGATTGCAGCGCCCAGGGAAAACGCATTAAGCGTTGGAATTCATTCACCAATAAACGGCACGGTAACTCAGGTTACCGACAAAAATATTATAATTACCGCTTGAGAGGAGGAAACGAACAAATGAATAAAGCAATTGGTATGGTAGAATTTAAAACGGTTTCCTCCGGTATGCGTGCTGCAGACCGTATGGTAAAAACCGCAGAGGTTGAATTACTACAAGCAGATACAGTTTGTCCCGGTAAGTTTTTAGCACTTATAAGCGGTGACTTAAGCGCAGTTAACGCCGCAGTAGAAGCGGCAGCCGCACAGGATACCGAACAGCTTATAGATACCTTTGTGTTAGGTAATCCTCACGAATCTATATTCGCAGCGCTCTACGGTGCTTCGGAAATAGGAACCCCAAATGCGCTTGGTGTTTTGGAAACATTTTCGGCTTCTGCCGCAGTAGTAGCGGCTGACGTTGCTGCAAAAACTGCTTTAGTAGATTTAATAGAATTACGTTTAGCACGTGGTATGTGCGGAAAATCGTACTTACTCTTAACGGGTGAAATTGCTGCTGTTGAAGCCGCAATTGAACGTGCAAAACAAGGTGCAGGCGAGGACGGAATGTTCCTTGACAGCGCAGTAATCCCCCGTCCCGACGAGAAATTCTGGAGTAAAATTTTGTAAAGGAATGTAAAGTTATGCTCGCAATTGAACGACGTAATGCAATACTTGCAAAGTTAAATACACAAGGAAAGGTTATTGTTACCGATTTAAGCCGTGAGTTTGATGTTACGGAAGAAACTATACGCCGTGACCTTGAAAAGCTCGATAATGAAGGTCTTGCTAAGAAAACCTATGGCGGCGCGGTAATTAATCAAAATCTTAATATAGATTTGCCTTTTAATGTTCGTAAACGTGCGAATGTAGAATTAAAGCAAAAAATCGCTGAAAAGATTGCTGATATGATTCACGACGGCGATTATATTATGCTTGACGCAAGCTCTACTGCAATTTATGTTACAAAATGTATTTTAGACCGTAAGAACATTACTTTAATAACCAACTCGGTTGAAATTATGTTGGAACTTGCGGATAAGAGTGACTGGAATATCCTTTCAACCGGCGGTTCGCTTAAAAAGGGTGCGTTGTCACTCGTTGGTGCTTCTGCTGAACGTATGATTCGTGGATTCCACGTGGATTTAGCGGTTTGTTCTTCAAAGGGAATTGATTTGAATATGGGTGTTACCGATTCAAACGAAAAAGATTCCGAAATTAAAAGAGCAATTTTTGGCGCCGCTAACCGCAAGATTTTAGCGGTAGACAGTACTAAGTTTGATAAAATATCTTTTGTTCATGTTTGCGATGTAGCTGATATTGACGTTGTTGTAACAGATTCTCAGCCGTCAGAACGTTGGATAGAGCATTTTAAGGATAAAGATGTTGAATTAGTTTACTAATTGTAAGGAGATTTTTATATGAAAATTCTTGTTATTAACGCAGGAAGTTCTTCACTCAAATATCAGTTATTTGATATGGAAAACGGTGACGTACTTGCTAAAGGTCTTTGTGAATGTATAGGCGATACAATGGGTTCTGTAACCCATAAGCGCGGTGACGAAAAGTACACAGTAGAAGTAGAGTTGCCTGACCACGAAGTAGCTTTATCAATAGTTCTTGACTTACTTGTAAGCGCAGAGCACGGCGTTATTGAAAGTATTGACGAAATCGGCGCTGTAGGCCACCGTGTAGCTCACGGCGGAGAAAAGTTTAAATCATCTACCCTTATTGATGAAGAAACAATTAACTATCTTGAAGGCATTGTGCCGATAAATCCCTTACATGGCCCACCTGCAATCAAGGGAATGAAGGCTTGTAAACGTCTTATGGATAAAAAGCCTCAGGTTGCGGTTTTTGATACTTCCTTCTATTCTTCTATGGAAGATTTCAGAACAATTTATCCGATTCCTTACGAGCTTTACACTGAAAACAAAATCCGCCGTTACGGTTTCCACGGCACATCTCACCGCTATGTATCACAAAAGGCGGCAGAAATGTTAGGCAAACCGATAGAAGAACTTAAAATTGTTACCTGTCACTTAGGCAACGGTTCATCGGTAACAGCGGTTGATAAAGGAATTGCAATTGATACTTCAATGGGCTTCACCCCACAAGAAGGTCTCCCGATGGGTACCAGAAGTGGTAGCATCGACCCGACAGTAATTCCGTATATTATGAAGGTTAAAAATCTGAGTGTAGACGAAATTGAAGATTTGCTTAACCGTAAATCAGGACTTTTGGGCGTTAGCGGAATTTCTAACGATTCCCGTAAGGTAGAGGATGCCGCAAATGCGGGCAACTACCGCGCTCAGTTGGCACAGAAGATACTTTTCAACAGTATAAAGAAACATATTGGTAGTTACATAGCCGAAATGAACGGCATTGATGCTTTGGTATTTACCGCAGGTATCGGTGAAAACAGCGCAGAAACCAGAAGTGCTGTATGTAATGATATGGATTTCTTCGGCATTGCAATTAATGAAGAACTTAATGCAACTGCACGTGGCAAAGAAGTTGATATTTCCGCTGATGGCGCTAAGGTCAGAACATTGGTTGTTCCTACCAACGAAGAATATATGATTGCGCTTGACACTGCAAAATTTTGTAAGGAGTAATTAAGATGGCAAATATTTCAGAAGCTGAAATCCGTGAGGTTGTTAACCTTGTGATTAATAATATGAAATCATCAACAAACGCTACCGATTGGGATAGCACTCATTACGGTCCCCGTAAGTTTGTTGGTGTTTATGCCGATATGAACGAGGCTATTGAAGCTGCAAGTGTTGGCTATAAGGCAGTTCGTGCAATGTCGGTTGAACAAAGAGAAGCAATTATTACCGAAATCCGCCGTTTAACCCGTGCTGAAGCTCCTATTATGGCTCAGCTCGGTGTTAGCGAAACAGGTATGGGTAGGGTTGACCATAAACGCGCAAAGCACATTTTGGTTGCCGATAAAACGCCCGGTACAGAAGATATCGTTTCTAACGCTCGTACAGGTGATAACGGTCTTACTTTAGTTGAAATGGCTCCGTTTGGTGTTGTTGGCGCTATTACTCCAAGTACCAACCCAAGTGAAACCGTAATTTGTAACAGTATCGGTATGATTGCGGCAGGTAACGGTGTTGTATTCAACCCTCACCCCAATGCGATTGCAACCTCTAACTATGCAGTAGACCTTGTAAACCGTGCATCTAAAGCAGCAGGCGGTCCTGAAGTTTTGGTTTGCTCAATGGTTAAACCTACCTTGGAATCCGCTGCTATAATGCAGTCACACCCACTCGTTCGTTTGCTTGTATGTACAGGCGGCCCCGGTGTTGTTAAGGCTGTGCTTTCTTCGGGTAAAAAGGCAATCGGCGCGGGAGCCGGTAACCCACCTGTAATTGTTGACGATACTGCAGATATCGCTAAAGCAGGTAAGGATATTATTGACGGTTGTACATTTGATAACAACCTTCCTTGTATTGCAGAAAAAGAAGTTTTCGCTTTCCGTAATATAGCTGATGAATTAATTTCAGCAATGCTTAAAAACGGCGCTTATATGATAGATAGAGAACAAGCAAACCGCTTGGCAGAAGTTGTTCTTGTTGATAAGAAGGACAAGAAGGGTAACGTAAGAAAAATCGTTAACCGTGACTGTGTTGGCCGTGATGCTGACGTTATTCTTGCAAAAATCGGCATAAAGGTTAGCAAGGACATCCGTTGCATTATTTGCGAAACAGATTTCAATCATCCTTTCGTTCAGGAAGAATTGATGATGCCTATACTTCCTATCGTTCGTGTTGACAATATTGACGAGGCTATTGAACTTGCAGTTAAAGCAGAACACGGTAACCGCCACACTGCTCATATGCATTCTAAGAATATCGACCATTTGTCTGCTTTCGCACGTGCGGTTGAAACTACAATATTCGTTAAAAATGCTCCGTCATACGCAGGTATCGGTTTTGGTGGCGAAGGTCACGCAACCTTTACAATTGCAGGTCCTACAGGTGAAGGTATTACCTCTGCCCGTAGCTTTACCCGTCAACGCCGTTGCGTAATGGCAGACAGTTTCCGTATTATTTAAGGAGTGTAGATTAATGGCTTACGATGCTCAATTAGTTGCTGAAATAGTTAATCGTGTTATGGCTCAGTGCGGTGGCGCTACTGCTACTAATGATACCGTACCGGTTGGTGTTTCTAACAGACATATACATTTAAGTACCGAAGACCTTGAAACACTTTTCGGTAAAGGCTATCAACTTACACCTATTAAGGATTTATCACAACCCGGTCAGTTCGCTTGTAAAGAACAGCTTACAATTGTAGGTCCGTCACTTCGTCCTATTGAGGGCGTTCGTGTACTCGGCCCCGTAAGAAAGGCTTCTCAGGTAGAAATTTCCCGTACAGATTCTTTTACCTTAAAGGTAAAGCCCCCTGTACGTGAATCGGGTGATATCGCAGGCTCTGCACCTATCACTATTATCGGACCTAAGGGTACAGTTACTCTTAAAGAAGGTTGCATTATTGCTAACCGTCACATTCATATGAGCGACGAGGAAGGCAAGGCTTTCGGCCTTAACGACGGCGATTATGTAACAGTAGAAGTAAACGGCGAACGCCGTACAACCTTCTACGATGTTCAGGTTCGTGTTAACAAGGCTTTCCGTCTTGAAATGCATATTGATACTGACGATGCTAACGCTGCAGGTATCGGTAACGGCGCTAAGGTTAAAATAGTAAGATAAAATTAACCCCTTACAGAATTAATCTGTAAGGGGTATTTTTATGCCTTGATACTGTTAAAGCCTTTTGAAAGCTTATATGTTTTTTCGTTAATTTTGATTTCGGTTAAGGTTTCAGAATAAATAATCCATTCCTTAACATATTTGTCGTTGGTTTTAAAGCCATCTTCACAAGCAAAACAGTTGTAGGTTAAATTTTCGTTGCTTGTCTGGTGGATAAATGCTTTACCGAAAACCGTTTCAGAAAGACATTTGAAATGCTCGTGCACATCATTGTCACAACTGCCGCCGTAAAGCTCGTTCCAATTTGTTTGGTCGTCACAAGGGTACAAGAACTGTAAAATCAGTTTATTATCATCCTGCCGCCACCAGTCAGATATCATAGGCATATAGCACTCGCCAACAGTGGCAATTTCGGTTTGGATATTACCCTTTTGTGATGCTTTTGAAAGACGCTCACCCACAATACAAGGGTCTAAAACAAAGCCCCAATTAAGATTGCCGTCACTATCCACGCATTGCATACAAGCACCCAATGTGTCCATAGTGTCTTTCAAATAGCAAGCGTTACCCGTTAGCAAATAGAGGTAATATGTAGCGTAGGTTTTCCAGCTTGTCCAACCGTGAGGGGCATTAATCATATTACTGAAGAAGTTAAGGTCGTATCTCGCTTCCCAGAAGCGTAATGTACAACCACGCGTTCTGCAGTCGGGAATAAGTATTTGCTCAAGGCAACGGTGTTTATTGAGTAAATATTCCGCCGCTTTAGTTAAGTCGGTTTTTTCTTGTGAATCGGGTAGCTGCAATGCCAAATATGCTATTTGTAACGCCTCGCAGGAAATCATACCGTCTTCAAAGGTCATTTCGCCCTCGGTTTCAATATCGTCAAGGCGGGTTTGCAAGTCTTTAATTGCTTTATATGCGCTTTCAAAATGGGTGTTATATCTGTCGGCTAAATTCGCCTTTTTTTCGGCAAGCGCTAATTCAAGCATTGATTTCGCAGGGTAAATAACACAGGTGTAGTGTGTGCCGTTGCGACGGTAAGCACCATCGGGTGTTTGTAAGGCTATAATACTTTTTGCTAAGGAATTTGCTTTGTCAAGATAGTCATCATTATCGGTTAATTCCCACATATCTACCAATAAAGAAACCAATGAGGAAATGTTTTGTATCCTTACGGGGATAGTTTCTTTTCGCATAACATATTCGCCGTTTGTTTCTTCGGTTAATTTTGCGAAAATGTCCTCAAAAAGGCAAACTACCGTATTGGTAAATTCGTTATCGTTTTTAATTTTAGCAAAGGCAACAAGTGAAAAGAAGCCATACCAGCTTTCACAATGGGTGCCGGGTTTTTGTTGGCATTTAAGCGCACTGTTTGCCGCGTATTCTAAATAATAATCCCAATTTTTACGAACATAAACGCAAGTTTCAGCAAAGGAATCCGGTGAAATTTTATTAAGCCCATCCGCTAATTTTTGCTCAAAAGGCTTTGAATTAATATATAGCTTTTCGCCTTGCTCTAAAGTAAACTTATTAATTGTGGGTATATGTATTTCAGCATATTTTGAAATGAATTTACAAAGCTCATCATAAGTTTCGGGCATAGCGTAATAAAGCTCGAAATTAATAGGATTACTGTCAAGAAGGGTAGGCGATTCGGGGTGGCGTTCGGGATTTTTATAAGTATTAATAAATTCAACCGAGCTTGTATATATTCTGTGGCCGACATCGTTCGGAAGGCTTGAGTATTCGTTTTTCCAACTAACTATTTTAGATGGCGAACAAACGCTTATCATCTTACCGAGAGGGGATACAAAGCAAGACCAAAATCCGTTCTTCTCGCAACGCAAGGCGGTAGGGAAGAATTTATTGTTCCATTCGGGGTAGGACTCCATATAACAGTCAATACCAAGGCGAAAACCTAAGCGTTTTAAATTAATGCCTTTTTCGGATTTAACCGATACCGATATTTTTAAAACATTATTTTCGGCAGTTTCGTTTACGTTAAAATCAATATCGCCAAAGGAATAGTTGCCGGTCTTATAGGGTATAAGGGTAGTGCCGTTTTCTGTTTCGGTATAAAAAGATTTTCCGTAATTGTCGGTTCTGAAAGGTATATACATTTGAAACCCCTTTGGCAAAAATTATTTCAAGTAAATTATACATCAAAAAGAAAAATATTTCAACAAATAAATTGCTTTACAAACGTAAGAACGTGTGATATAATGATTTCGGACTAATTTTGTATATTTTATCAAGAAAATTTTAAAATTATATATTTTTGTTTCAAGGATGTGTGGTTATGGCACAGAATACGAATAATTTCAACATTACAGAGTTTTCGCAAGAACAAGCGGTTAGTAGCTTTTGTGAGTGTTGGGAAATGGTACTTGTAAAAAGCGGAACAGTATGTGCAGTAAGCGAAGAAAGGGTATATAACCTTAAATGCGGCGAAGCAGTTTTCTTCGCACCGAACAGTTTTCACAATATTATTGCAGATGATAGTTCTCAATATGTTTTACTATCCTTTAATGGTGATGGCGAGGTATTGGATTTATTAAAGCAAAAGGCAGTATATGTAAGTGATGACCAAAGCATTCTTGTAAAAAGTGCGATTGCTTTAATAGATAACAACTACAACACGCTTGAGTTAAATCAAGCCTTTAAAATGCTTGAGCTGTTTTTACTGCTTTGTTGCGAAAGGGAAAATATCGATACTTCTAATCAAAAAAATGCAAAGCTTTTTTCTTTGGCGGCAGAAATTTTGCAAGAAAATATAAAATTAAATATTTCGGTTAATGAGCTGGCAGAAAGGCTGGATATAAGCCTTTCAAATTTAAAAAGAGTTTTTATAAGTCTTGCGGGTGTTGGTGCACACGAATATTATACATTTTTAAAAATAGCTAAGGCTAAGGAGCTTTTAAAGCAAGGGAAAAGTGTAACCGAAACGGCAGAGCTTACAGGCTTTGCAAATCAGGCTTATTTTTCGGCAGCGTTTAAAAGGGTTACGGGAAAATCTCCTAAGGAATATATGTTGGGCAAGCAAAATAAGGGCAACAATACAGTGAAGGCAAAAAAAGATTCGAAAAAGAAAGCAGATATGCCAAGCTATTTATTATAAAAAACAAACGGACAACTGAAAAGTTGTCCGTTTTTATATATTTAAAACGAAATATTCTTAAAAAGTATAATTTTAGTAATTTAATTGATTATTATTTATACCAAAATCGCCGTTTTCGTTGCATACGTACCAACGGTTATTAATCTTAACCACTAAAATTTTTGAATCGAAGGATTTTTCTTTTTTGCTTGAAGAATGTGTGATTGTGAAATCCGCTTCAACTACCTGTTTAACACTTTTTTCTTTTATGTCGTAACGCTCGTTAAGACGTTTTTTAACATCATTTAATTTGTTTTCGCTTACTTTTTCTTTGCCGTTTACTTCAACTTCAAATTTATAATCGTCACCGTATAAGCCTTTAAGACTTTTAAGCAAACCGTTATAATATTCTTCAATATCGTTTTTACGGGTTTTAATATTAAGCGTTTTATCTTTGGTTTGTTGTTCTAAAACCTGCTCTGGTACAAGGGTTTCGAGTTTGTCTATTTCTCCTGCTCGGTGTACCATTAAATAATCTGTAACGGCGTCCTTATAAGAATTACCGCCACACCCTGTGAGCGAAAACACAAAACAAATTGATATAAAAAATATTAAAAGTTTTTTCATATACATAAATCTCCTTAAGCTGTTTGCGGTGTATAGTAATTACCTGAAATTTCTTTGTAAAAAGCGGCTACAGCTGCTTGCTCGTAAGGTAGAAGCCAAAAGTTACCGATACCAAACGTGAAAATTGTAAGTATGTGCCATCCAATAAAGCTGAATCGTAAGCAGAACAATCTCCAACGGTTGCCGTTCATAATGGTTTTAGACATTTCCAAAGCCTGAGAAGCGGTAAGATTTGGATTTTCGGCTAAAATATACTCTGTCATAGCATAGTCGTAAGTGGCAATAATTCCAGGGATTATAAACAAAAGCGACCATAGGATTATATATAACCCGCGTAAAAATCTGGCAACGATTGCCGTTTTCCAAATGCCCATAAACTTAAAAAGTGTATTAAATTCAGGGGTTTCCAACCAATCGTACAAATCAAGATTGAATTTAGCATATCCAATAGATACCACACTGCCAAGGAATATCGATATTAAAGCGAAGACAATTGCACTTATCACGGCAATACCAAGTACGATCGCGGCAACTGAAGATAGTGCAGTTGCTAAATTTTCTGATGATTGGTCTAATAAGCCATCACTAAAATTAACACCATCGCCCGTAGAAACAGCGCCTAAAATAGAAGCTACAAACCCTACGCCTACTGCAAGACCCCACCTGTTTGCCAAAGCGCCGCGTGCCAAGGCTCTGAAATATGCCGAATCGTTCATATAAAAACCCCTTTCTTTATTTAAAGCAAAATTTACTTTTTAAAAATATTGGGACAAAGTCCTTGATTTATAAAATCATCGTTACGAATCATATCTCCGCCAAAGCCTGCGGTACGCATATATTTCCATTTAGGCTCAATGTCAGCCGAAATACTGCCGATATCCTTTCCCATATCCTTTAATATTTTACCGTCGGGAGATACTATCATAGAACAACCGCCTTTTTGGTCGCTTTCCATAGAGCAAGAGGATTTTGCAACAAAGCAGTTGCAACGAAAAGCAATCATTTTGGTTTGTGCGCGTATGATGTCGGTCGCCTCGCCGCGTTGATAGCCCGGGATGAGTATAATATCAGGCTTTTGTGATGCCAAAAATTCAATTTGCTCGTTAAAATAAACGTCATAGCAGGTCATAAAGCCAAAACGGATACCGTCGAGCTCGCAAACACAACTTCCGTCGCCTCGTTCTACACCTAAGGAAATCTCGCTCGGTGGGAGATGGATTTTATCATAAATAAAGGCACAGTTGCCGTTTTTATCGAATAAATATGTACTGTTTTTAATTTTTCCGTTTCGCTGCTCTAAAACATTTATAGCCACATAAGCGGATTTTGATTTTGCAACCGACGCTGCTTTTTCAAGCATAGCCTTAGCTCGTGGCATAGCCTTTTTCTCACTCTCGGCGTCAGAAATACCGCCCGCATTTGAGTATTCGGGTAAAACGATTAAGGAATTTTCTTCTGCCTTTTCAAGTTCGTTAATTAAAAATTTTGCAATCTTACTATCGGGATTTTCTCCCATAAAGTACGAAGGCTGCGTAACGGTTATTTTCATAAAAACACCTGATTTTTAAAAATTTATATCATATCAATATTAGCATCACGGTTGCAAAGTGTTTTGCCTTATGCTTTGCAGAGATGTTATAGTATAGATATATCTATTTTATTTTCGTTAACAAGAAAATAAAAAGTGATACAATTGCAGAGGGAATAATTGAAAGAAACGCAGGTTGATAAAAAACGGTAGTCATCAGCACGGCAAATCCAATACTCACACACAGCCCCAAAATACCTATCCACAATCTTTTGCGAATCATACCAACCACCAATGATAGACTTCCACAAAAGCCACCGATTACAATGACTTTCTTCATACTAACTCACCGATAAATTGCAATTTATCAGTTCCACATCATCATTTGATAGAATTGATAACTAATTAAAAGCGATATCAAAAATATACCAATTATATACAGAACTCTGAGCCATATCTTTTCTTTTGGGATTCTTCTTGACAATAATACTGAAATTACGGTTGTACAAATGGAGATGAATAACCAAAACAATGCAGTAAAGTCGTTGGCATTAAAATTATTTTCGACCATATTCGCAAACTCATCTATTACAGGACAACCACAACCTAACCATTCTACAATGAATTGCTGATTTGCCCAACTATACGGGACAAGCAAAACTGCAAACAATAAAAGCGGTGCAACAAGAACTGCTATCTTTTTTATCGACTTCATGTAACCACACTTCTTTGTCAAATTCATGATTTTCGAACTTATTATATCATTTTTTCTTCTATCATCCAGTCAATAGCCAATTTGAGAGCCTCTTCGGGTGTATATTTTGGGGAGTAGCCGAGAAGTTTTTTCGCTTTGCTGATATCAGGGCTCATATGGGCATAGAAATGCCACCACGCGCTGATTTTAGGGTTAACTTCGGCTGTGTACTTTTCCCATGAAACACGCTCTATCGGTATCTCGATACCGTAAATATCCGATAAAGTTTTTACAAACTGACTTATTGTAAGCGAGTATTCGGCACCTGCGTTGAAAATTTGTCCTGCGGCAACATCACGGTTATTCATTGCAAGGATAAATAGCTGTGCAATATCTGCAGCGTGGCAGGGACCTATAAGGCATTCGGGACCATCAGGAATGATAACAGGCTTACCTGATTTGTGTTCCTTATGTACTTCAATGCTTCTGCCGCCCATACACTCAAGCGGAATCTTTCCCGGTCCGCAAATGTTAGGTGGCATTATAGCCGTGAAAACTGCCTTGCCGTTTTTACCTGACTCATCGCACATTTTTTGAATGGTTTCAAATCGGCGCGCATAGTTGGGGAAGGGGCAGTCATCTTGTTTAATTTCCGGTGTTGGTACAACCTTTGGATTACCGAACATCCACAAAGAGCCACAGCCAATAATATGCTTTGCTGTGTCAGAGAAAACACACCATGCATTATAAGCTGTACCCGGCATATCTATAACAACA
>JAZRMY010000044.1:0-1017 GCA_045647925.1 Acutalibacteraceae bacterium
TACATATTGCACAATTGATCGGTGTTTACAATTATATTCTCTCTCTTGTTGAATATAATTTCGCTTCATTCTCTTTTATTATCTCTTGATATTTATTATCTTTTGATATTGCCTCATCTTTATTCCAAGCCTATTATATCATTCTTTTTGATATTACTTCTTCATATTACCACAATAAATACTCTATTGAAGGGTTTGGGTACTTAAACTATAGAAGGGTTCGTTTTATGTCCCCTCTCTATTATTGCTTACCCATTGGACAGCCCTGCGTGTTTGCTTGCCATGTCTTAATCGACTGACCGCTGGTTTCGAAAATGCGGCTGGGGGCATATGCACTTCGTGTATGTCTTCAGATCCGAATTTGCAGGTTTAGGTGCTTGGCTAAGGAAGGTGTGGCTCAAGGCATTTTTCAAGGTTTTTCATGTTCTCTTATAAGGATTTTTGTCTCCGTTTGAACTATATTTTGGAGATCCTAGTCTATGTATTAGGAGTTTATTTGTTTACTTATATTTCCGCTGCCATTATACAATGTTTTATACATTGGTTTTATAATTTATATATTTTAAACTGGGTTTTACACCTTTGTTTATGGGAAGCCTTTAAGTTCCCTATAAGCCTCGGGTCCTCATGGGTTCCTATACTGCATGAGTACTGGCGCTGTTACATCAACCTCCCAGTGGTAGGAAGGGGGTGTTACAACATGTAGACAACAAATATACTCCTAATACATAGACTAGGATCTCGAAAATATAGTTCAAAAGGGGCGAAAATCCTTATAAAAGAACAAATGAAAACCTTGTAAAATGCCTTGAGCCACACCTTCCTTAGCCAAGCACCTAAACCTGCAAATTCGGGTCTAAAGACATATACGAAGTGCATATGCCCCCAGCCGCATTTTCGAAACCAGCGGTCAGTCGATTAAGACATGGCAAGCAAACACGCAGGGCTGTCCAATGGGTAAGCAATTATAGAGAGGGGACATGAAACGAACCCTTCTATAGTTTAAGTACCCAAACC
>JAZRMY010000045.1:0-16881 GCA_045647925.1 Acutalibacteraceae bacterium
TACCGGTATTGATCCCGATGTTAGAGTTAAGGACTTAACTGAAGACGATATCTCAAAGCTTCGTGAATACATCGACCGTAACCTTCAGGTAGAAGGTGACCGTCGTCGTACCATCGCTTTCGATATCAAGAGACTTATCGAAATTGGTAGCTATCGTGGTTTGCGTCATCGCAAGAACTTACCTGTAAGAGGTCAACGTTCTAAGACTAACGCTCGTACACGTAAGGGTCCCAAGAAGACCATTGCTAACAAGAAGAAATAAGTAGGAGGAAGATAATATGGCTACTGCTAAAAAAGCGACTGCTACACGCCGTCGCCGCGAAAAGAAAAATATCGAACGCGGTGCTGCTCATATCCAGTCTACCTTCAACAATACTATCGTAACCATCACCGATACACAGGGTAACGCTCTTTCATGGGCTTCTGCCGGTGAATTAGGTTTCCGCGGTTCAAGAAAGTCTACTCCTTTCGCAGCACAGTCTGCTGCTGAAACTGCTGCTAAGGCAGCTATGGAACACGGCTTAAAGACCGTTGAAGTATATGTTAAAGGCCCCGGAGCCGGACGTGAAGCTGCTATCCGTGCTTTACAGACAGCAGGTCTTGAGGTAAGTATGATTAAAGACGTTACCCCGATTCCGCACAATGGTTGCCGTCCTCCCAAGAGAAGACGTGTATAATCAATAAACATTTGTTGCAGTATTACTGCAAATTAATTTGGAGGTGTAATAGATGGCAAGATATACCGGTGCAGTTTGCAGACTTTGCCGCCGCGAAGGCAAGAAATTATTCTTAAAGGGCGAACGCTGCTATTCTGAAAAATGTTCAGTTGGCATCAGAGCTTATGCTCCCGGTCAACACGGACAAGGTAGAAAGAAGTCATCCGAATACGGTTTACAGCTTCGTGCTAAACAAACCGCAAGACGTTTTTATGGCGTTCAGGAAAATCAGTTCCATCATTATTTCGAAATTGCTGAAAGAAAGCAAGGTATCACTGGTGATAACCTTTTAAAAATTCTTGAAAGCCGTCTCGATAATGTAGTTTACAGAGTAGGCTTTGCTTCTTCAAGAGCAGAAGCAAGACAACTCGTAGGTCACGGTCATTTTGAAGTTAACGGAAGCCGCGTAGACATCGCTTCTTACCTTCTCAAAGCCGGCGACGTTATCACTGTTTGCGAAAAGAGCCGTGGCAGCGAAAAGATCAAGGCTACAATCGAAGCTAACAGTGCAAGACCTGTTCCACAGTGGATTGATGTTAACCGCGATGCATTTACTGCAAAGGTTATTAATCTCCCCAACAGAGATCAAATTGATGCTCCTGTTGAAGAACAGCTCATCGTAGAATTCTATTCTAAATAATAATTAGGATTCATCTAACACTTACCGTACAAAGTGTAAAAATAAAAATTTATTGTACGGAGAAACGGAGCTTTTAAATGATAGAGATTGAAAAGCCCAGAATAGATACCGTTGAAATTACTCCTGACGGAAAATACGGTAAATTCGTAATGGAACCGTTGGAACGCGGTTACGCTACAACACTTGGCAACAGTATGAGAAGAGTTCTTCTTTCAATACTCCCCGGCGTTGCAGTAACAGGCGTTAAGATTGACGGTGTGGTGCATGAGTTTTCAACCATCCCGGGTGTAAAGGAAGATGTCACTGAAATCATCCTTAACATTAAGGGTCTTATTGCAAAGCTTTATGCAGATACGGCAAAAAAGATTTATATTGAAGCAGAAGGTCCCTGTGTGGTTACTGCCGCTTCAATTAAAGCCGATTCCGAGGTTGAAATCCTCAACCCCGATATGTACATCGCTACCTTGGACGAGGGTGCAAAGCTCAATATGGAGATGACACTTGACAAGGGCAGAGGCTATGTTCCGGCTGAACAGAATAAATCCGCACAAAACACAATTGATACAATTCCGGTTGACTCTATTTATACACCGGTTCTTAAGGCAAACTTTACTGTTGACAATACCCGTGTTGGTAACGTTACCGATAAGGGCAAGCTTACACTTGAAGTTTGGACAGACGGTTCTATAAAAGCAAACGAAGCTGTATCAATGTCGGCTAAGGTTCTTATTGAGCATCTTGAGTTCTTCTTAAATCTTACAGAAGGCGTATGCGAAACTGAAACCTTTATGGCTGATGCTAAGGTTGCGGAAAATGAAAAGGTTCTTGATTTAACCATCGATGAACTTGACTTATCTGTAAGAAGCTTCAACTGCTTGAAGCGCGCAGGTATTAATACGGTTGCAGACCTTATCGACAAATCTGAAGAAGATATGATGAAGGTAAGAAACTTGGGCCGTAAGTCTTTGGAAGAGGTTATTGCTAAGCTTGATTCGTTTGGCTTTACCCTTAAGAAAGATGACGAATAAAACACTTTAAGGAGTGAATAGAAATGCCAGGTACTCGTAAACTTGGAAGAACCAGTGACCATAGAACTGCTATGCTTCGCGCAATGGTAACCTTCTTGCTTGAAAATGGCAAGATTGAAACTACCGTTACTCGTGCTAAAGAAGTTCGTTCAATGGCAGAGAAGTATATTACACTCGCTAAAGATAACAGCCTTCACAATAAGCGTCAGGCTTTAGCATTCATTACTAAGGAAGATGTTGTTGCTAAGTTATTCAACGAAATCGCTCCTAAGTATAAGGATGTTAACGGCGGTTATTGCAGAATTATCAAAACAGCTCCCCGTCGCGGTGATGCTGCAGAGATGGCAATTATCGAGTTAATCTAATTTCTCTGATTTTAGTACTCACATTGTCAATTGCAAGTATTAATTTGCAAAGGCGCCGATGATGTGTGTACTAAAACAAAATTCAACTAAAAACCGTCTGATTTTTCAGGCGGTTTTTTGCATTATATAATTAATTTCTTGACTTATAAATAAATTTGAGCGATAATAAGTATATAAAATTTATGGGTTGGTGAAAATTCATGAAAAGCAAAGCGGTAAAAATATTAATTGTTTTGTTGGCAATTGTAATTATAGTTGGGGGTTAGTGGCAATGGCTTATATCAACAGACCAAAAAGCTATGATTATTTTGTTAAAAAAGGCGGCTCGGGTGACGGTCTTAGTGTTGAAAACCCAATCGGTACAGTAGAAGACGCCTTTGAAAGCAGTAATAAAAAACTGAATAAAAGGGATAATGTGAATATAAATTTACTGTTTTCGGAAGAGGAAAAGGATTTCGATAGTGTAATTTCTTGTAAATCGGTTAACAGTAATGCAACCATTATTATAGACAATATAAAAATGACCGACGCTAAAATCACTTTTTCTAATGTGGTTTTCAATAAAAATTTGAATGTTAAAGCGGTTAAGGCTTCAAGTCTTAATGTAATTAAAGAGGGCGGACTTTCATTTTTTGGTGACAGTCAGTTCATACTTAACAATGCAATTAAGTATACCGACGATAATTCTTTCGAAAAGTTATCTAATGCCCCAAAAAATTGGGTGCTTTATGTATCGCCCGAATATATTGATTACGTTAATTTCTCGGCTAAGTCGGGTAAATTCCTAATCAGCGAAGGCTATACCGCAAAAGCATATACCAAAGACCGCAAGCTTGTGGCTACCTCTAAAAAAGGCGTACTTAAGCTGGATGCCGGGGTTTATAATATTGCGGTTACTACGAATGACGGGGCGGCAAGTGATAAATACGCGTCGTATATTAACTACCGTGGCTATAACGAAAAGTTAGAGGATAACAAATACCTTGGCGCGCTTAGCAATACATATTCCAAGCTTACTAAGGATAAAAAGCTAAAGGTTGTATATTTTGGCGGTTCGGTAACCGCGGGCTCGGGAGCGTCGCACGGCTCGTATTCCTGGCGTGGTCTTATTGGCGAATGGCTTAAAAACAATTTCCCCGAGGCAGACATTACAAACTGCAATAAGGCTTTGGGTGAAACGGGTACACATTTGGGTGTTTACCGTCTTAACAAGGCGGTTATTGAAGAAAAGCCCGACCTTTTGTTCATTGAATATTCTATAAACGATTTTTACGATAAGGCTTCATACGAGCGCTCATCGGCACAGTTCGAAACAATTGTAAGGCAGGTTCGCGAAAAATTGCCGAAATGCGACATTGTAACCATTCTTGTAATTGACCAATACGGCGCAAGCGCAGCAGTTAATACAGACGACCCCATAGACGGCTTGCATACACAGGCCAAAGCGCACGAAATGATTTCGGATGCTTATGAAATCCCGACAATCCATGTTGGCAGGGCATTTGTGAGAGAGTTTTTACCAAAAGGCTTTGAACCTGGTGGAAAAGAATGGAAAGAGCATGTAAAGGATATAGTTCATCCTACCGATAAAGGCTATATGGCTTACTACACCGTTATTAAAGAATTTATGGCAAACACCTTGCTGTTCGGTAATTACGGTGATTGCGGTGTTAAGCCTATGGAACAGGCAATTTTGCATAATAAAACCTTAATGGACGGCAACCTCACCTTCTTTGACCCCGACCCTGCGCTTAATCAAATAAAGTATCCGCAGCAGTTCAAAGAAAGCTTTAAGTTTATGGAGGACAGAGTGGGTATTGTAAGGGGCGACAACCCCGAATATATAGGCGTTATAAGGGTTATTCAATCTAAGGACGCTTATATTGAAATTGAGTTCGAGGGCACAGAGCTTGTTATGCTTGCAGAGGGTGTCATAAACACGGCGCAGTACGAGATTAGTCTTGATGGCGGCGAATGGAAGGCTGAAAATTACGGCGGCAAGAATCCCGTTGTAATGCTAAGGGATATTGAAAGCGGAAAGCACACCGTAAAAATAAGACCCTCGCTTGATAAGGATATGTATATAAGCGGATTCTACAGCTCTGATTCAACAAAGGCCACAACAAGACCAAGTCTTTATGATTAAAAGGAGAAAACAATGAACGGAAAGTATTTTAAAATTATTGCTTTTATTCTTAGCGTTGTTTTGGTTTTCACAAGCGTTTTAACCGCTTGCGGAACCGAGCCTCGCGTAGCGGATTTTTATGTTAAATACGGCGGTACGGGTGACGGACTTACTACCAATACTCCCGCAGGTAGTGTAAATGCCGTAAAAAACGCCATTAATAAAAAACTGAGTAAGGGCGATATTGCAAATGTATGGCTAATGCAAAGCGAAGCCGAGGATTTTAATGTTTATGCCTTTGCTGACGGTGAAAAAACAAATGTTATGAATGTGTGGAAAAATTCGGCAGAGGAAAATGTGGCTCATACCGCAAAAATTGTGGTTAAAACCTATATTCCAAAGGATAAATCCGCCGAAGACGTACCAAAGGCATATATGGCATTTAGCGAAAAGGTTGCAGCAAACAGCGTGTTAGAGCTTACCGGTCCTACCGAGCTTGATAATATTATAATAGTGCCTACTGCAACCACAGATAAAATTAACTTGGCAGGAAACGATATTACATACGGTAAGGATATTTCTTTCAGATGTATAGATGCTAAAGAAGGTGACAGTATTGCTGATTGGAAAGAGGTTAATCTTGCCGAGCATCAGCCTGATTTCACAACAGTTCTTGCCGACGGCGATAAAGTGATTGAAAATGAAGTAAATGTCAACTTTGATAATCTGCCATTTAATTGCGGGGAATTCTACATCCCCTCTAACGAGCAAGCCAAGGCAGAGTTTAAAGAAGATGTTACAATCTACTATAACAAGGAAAATTTGGCAAACTTCAGATTAACCTTAGGCGGCGCACAAAGTACAGAAAACGGATATTCTGCACATTTTTATAAGAATTTAAATGTAAAAATGAAAAAGGGCGATGCAATTAAAATCTGGCCCGGAAAAAGTGATATACTTGTAGACGGCGGCGCACAGTTTATTGTTGACCCTAAAACCACATACTACAAGCCTAATGACAAGGAATATTCCTTTGCTAATATTGCCACTCTTAAGTCCTTAGATGAAAGCGGAAAGGCAACCGATGCTAAAAAATGGATTCTCTATATTGATTCCAAGGAACAGGATTATATTGATTTTGCAAGTGGTAAAACAGGAGAATTCGTATTAAAAGACGGCTATAAGGCGGTTGCTACCACCAAGGACGGCAAGAGTGAAATTATATCTAAGGGCAAAACGCTTGTTTTGAAAAATGCAGGTGAATACAATGTCACGGTTACTGAAAAATACACAAACAACGGTGAAACCATTAAGGTTTACAAGGGTACCGAAATCGATTTAGGCAAGGTTTCGCATACCGAAAAGGACGGTTACGCCTTTGTGGGTTGGAAAACCGAGAAGGGCAAATACCCGAAGCGCACCCAAAAATATTCAAAGGGTACGGTGCTTACCGCAGAGTATCTGCCAATAGAATTTTGTGTAAGCGAAAATAAGATAGTAGAGGGCGCGGGCGGAGAGCACGACCTTGTATTTGTGTTTAATAAGAGCAAGGAATTCTATAATGGCTTACCTAAAGCATTGGAATACGGCTCGATTTATCTTCCAAGCGATGCCACATTGGGCGCTCAAATGTACATTAATGAGCCTATTGTATACACTTGGAAATGGAATAAGGAAACAGGGCTTGATTTTGAACCCTCGGGAACAGGCAGAACACCGATTCGCAATAAGTCTTGGAATGTTAAAAACGAAGAATCCAAGGGTGATGCAAACGAATATACCCTTACAATTGAAGATGTCGACCAGGATAATTATTATACCTGGTATTCGGTTAGAGGATATATTATTTATGAGGATTATAACGGCCTTCAAAGAATAGTTTATTCCGTTCAGGATAACCCCGATTTTGAAAAAGGCTCTAATTATGATAACGACCAATCCTGTATTTACGAAATCGCCGAAGAAACACCCGATGATAAAAAGGGTGAGCTTGAAAGGAAGATTATCGAGTATGTTCAGGGCGGCCGTGAGGATTACTATCATCAGGCAACCGGAATTATAGAGTATTACTCGGGCTATAAGGGAATGGGTCTTAAGGATGAAAATCCGCTTAACAAGCTTTATAAGCTTTCAAACGGAATTACTGTAAGGGATGTTACAATTGCTACGGGCAAAAACACCCAAAAAACCGAAATTTGTTTCATTACCGACCCGCATTTCGCAACCCTTGATAAAAAGGACATTAATGAAAACATTACAAACGCACTCGCTTCCTACAGGGGAAGAAGCTGGACCAGAGAAAAGACCTTCAGAAACACAAGCCTTACCTATATGGAATATGCAAGTATGTTTGATAAAACGGTAGTCGGCGGCGACGCGGTAGACTATTTAACCTACGGCTCTATTGGCTCGGTTTCAAGGCTGTTTACAAAAAAATCGGTAAACGGTAGCATTAAAATGGTGCTTGGTAACCACGAGCCTGCCGAAATGTCACAAAACGATATTGGCGGACTTTCTATGCAAAACAGCGTAGAGGACAGATATCAGTTACTGACTAACAACTGGACCAATGATGTTGAATATTCCTCCGAAATTATGAAAACGGGCGACGGCAAGGATAATTTAATGCTTATTTATCTTGATAACGGCGGTAAAAAGGGTTACAACGAAAATCAACTCAAGAAGTTTAAGGCGGATATAGCGGTGGCAAGACAAAAGGATTTACCCGTGCTTATATTCCAACATATTCCGCTTGGAACCGAAGAAACAAACTATAAGGATGAGGTTTCAATAAATCTTTATAACGAAATTAAAAAGAGCTCGGATGTTGTAAAGGGAATTTTCTGCGGTCATATTCATGAGCATTCTTTGACCTATCTTAACGGATTAAATCAAGACGGCAGTGAAAACGGTGTAAAAATTCCGCAGTATTCGGGTAGCGGTGCTCATTATAATAATGTTATGAAAATAACAGTTAAATAAACAAATTAAAAGAACAATCCTTTACAGGATTGTTCTTTTGTGTTATAATTTCCATAAGTATTGTGTTTTTAAGGAGAGCAAAATGAAAGAATTTTATTTAAAACCCAAGTTTTTTTCTACAATTAAAAATTATTCGGCAGAACAGCTTGTAAAGGATATAATTGCAGGTATTATTGTTGCTATTATTGCACTTCCGCTTTCAATTGCTTTAGCACTTGCTTCGGGTGTTGAACCCGCTTGCGGTATATATACCGCCATTTTTGCGGGCTTTGCGGTTTCACTTTTGGGTGGTAGCCGTATTCAAATAGCGGGACCAACCGCCGCTTTTGCAACCGTTGTTGCGGGAATTGTTGCGACAGACGGTATGAACGGACTTATAATATCCACCGTTTTAGCAGGTATAATTTTAATACTTATGGGCGTTTTAAAGCTTGGCTCACTTATAAAATACATACCCCACGCTATTACAGTAGGCTTTACGGGCGGTATTGCGGTTACAATACTTGTAGGGCAGATTAAGGACTTTTTAGGTCTTACATACGCTCAGGGTTTGAAGCCTATTGAAACCTTTGAAAAGATTGAAGCAAATATTCATTCAATTTCCACCTTCAGTCCTTGGGCGCTTTTAATAGGCGTAATTTCACTTGCAATTCTTATTATTTATCCCAAATTTGAAAAGAAGGTTCCGCCCTCACTTATTGCGGTAATTGTTGGAGCGCTTTTGGTTAAATTTATTCCTGTTATTGATGGCGGCGTTAATACTATAGGTGAGCTTTATACAATCCCGTCGGGACTTCCAAAGTTCACACTTGGCAGTATTCAAATTACTTCTCAAAGTATTTTAAGCGCATTACCGTCGGCCGTTACAATTGCGGTTTTGGCAGGTATTGAATCCTTGCTTTCTTGCGTTGTGGCGGACGGAATGGTGAATTCCAAGCATAATTCCAATGCCGAGCTTTTTGCACAGGGTGTAGGCAACATTTTATCGGTACTGTTTGGCGGTATTCCTGCAACAGGCGCTATTGCAAGAACCGCGGCAAATGCTAAAAATGGCGGCAGAACCCCCGTTGCAGGTATGGTTCACGCTATAATTTTACTTTTAGTGTTGCTTTTCTTAATGCCTTTGGCAGGTCTTATTCCAATGCCTACCATTGCGGCAATACTATTTATGGTAGCCTATAATATGAGTGAATGGCGCAAATTTGTTGCCATTACCAAAGAGCGTAAATGGCAGGATATACTTATTTTGTTCGTAACCTTTGCTTTAACCGTTATATTCGACCTTGTGGTTGCAATTGCAGTTGGTATGGCGTTGGCTATTGTTTTAAGAAGAATCAAAACAGAAAAAGAATAAGAGGTTTTGAAAATGAAAAAACCGCAAAAATATAAGTTTTCTACCCTTATGAAACGGTTTTTGCCGTATTACAAAAAATACACGCCTACCTTGGTGCTTGATTTAATATGTGCATCATTAACTACCGTTTGCGAAATTGTACTACCGCTTATTATGAAAGAAATTACCAATGCGGGAATTGACAATATGGCAACCCTTACCGTGCAGTATATTCTGCGTGTGGGTATAGTTTATTTTGTGCTTAGAATTATTGACGCTTTGGCGTATTATTATATGGCATACACAGGTCACGTAATGGGCACTAAAATAGAAACCGATATGCGACGCGATGCTTACGCGCATCTTCATAAGCTTTCAGATACTTATTTTAACAACACCAAAATCGGTCAGATTATGGGACGTATTACCAACGACCTTTTTGATGTTACTGAATTTTCGCACCATTGCCCCGAAGAATTTTTAATTGCGGGTGTAAAGGGAATAGTTTCGTTTGCGATTTTGCTTAATATTAATATATTGCTTACATTAATTATTTTTGTAATTATTCCTCTAATGGTTGTGATTTGCGGAAAAATCAACCGTAAAATGAAGGCTACCTTCCGTGAGCAGAGAGTAGTTATAGGCGAGCTTAACGCAAGAATTGAGGATTCGCTTTTAGGTCAAAAGGTTGTAAAGGCGTTTGCTAACGAGGATATTGAACGCCAAAAGTTCGAAAAGGATAATATTAATTTCTTTTCGGTTAAAAAGCGTTCTTATAAGCTTATGGGCTTGTTTTCTACCACAACCCGTTTGTTTGACGGTATAATGTACGCCACGGTAGTAATTGCGGGTAGTATTTTTATGATAAACGGTAAAATCACCGCGGGTGACCTTGTAGCCTATTTGCTTTATGTTACCACATTTATTGCCACCATAAGAAGAATTATAGAATTTTCCGAGCAGTTCCAAAGAGGTATGACAGGTATTGAACGCTTCTTGGAAATTATGGATGCGGATATTGATATTTTTGACGAGCCGGATGCTATAGAGCTTAAAAATCCAAAGGGTAATATAGAATTTAAAAATGTTTCATTCGAATATCCCGACGACCATAACCGTGTATTTACAGGACTTAACCTTGATATAAAGAGCGGAGAAAAGATTGCTTTTGTAGGTCCTTCGGGCGGCGGCAAAACAACCCTTTGTAATTTAATACCCCGTTTTTATAATATAAACGGCGGCGAAATATTGATAGACGGTAAAAATATTAAAAGCTATACTTTAAAGAGCTTGCGCGACAGTATTGGTATGGTACAGCAAGAGGTTTACTTGTTCTCGGGCACTGTTTTTGAGAATATATCCTACGGTAAACCGGGCGCGTCTTTGGAAGATGTTATTGAAGCGGCTAAAAAAGCGGGCGCACACGAATTTATTATGTCACTTAAGGACGGTTACGATACTTATGTAGGCGAGCGTGGCGTTAAGCTTTCGGGCGGACAAAAGCAACGCATAAGTATTGCGCGTGTTTTCCTTAAAAATCCGCCGATTATTATTCTCGACGAGGCCACGAGCGCACTTGATAACGAAAGCGAATTTGCAGTTGCAAAATCCCTTGCTAAACTTTCGGAGGGCAGAACCACAATTACTATTGCCCACCGTCTTTCTACTATAAGAAAATCAGACAGAATTATGGTGCTTACCGACGAGGGAATAGTAGAGCAGGGTACCCATTCCGAGCTTTTAGATAAAAAAGGTGTTTATTACCGTTTTAACGAAATGGTAAATGAACTTGCATAACGTAACCTTTTGTGGTAAAATGAATAGGATTTAATAAGGAATCTATATGGGGGATTAACATTGGTATATAATAACGTACTTGAAGCGGTTGGTAATACTCCGCTTATAAAGCTTTCAAAAATTGTACCCGAAGGCTACGCTGATATATTGGTTAAGTATGAGGGTGTAAATATAGGCGGTTCTATAAAAACCAGAACTGCGCTTAATATGGTGAACGATGCTATAGAGCGCGGAATTATAAAGGAAAACACCATTATTGTAGAACCTACGAGCGGTAATCAAGGTATTGGTCTTGCACTTATTGGCGCGGTTAAGGGCATTAAAGTAAGAATTATTATGCCTGACTCTGTAAGTGAAGAACGCCGAAAGCTTGTAAATGCTTACGGTGCGGAGCTTGTGCTTATTCACGATGATGGGGATATCGGCGCTTGTATTGAAGAATGTCTTGCAACTGCACTTAGAATGGCAGAAGAGGATGAAAACGTATGGGTGCCCCAACAGTTTGTAAACCCCGCTAACCCACAAATTCACAGAAACACTACTGCTTTGGAAATATTAGAACAAGCAAACTGTAAAATAGACGGTTTTTGTTCGGGTGTTGGCACAGGCGGTACCTTAACAGGTATTGGCGAAACACTTAAAGCGGCTAATCCCGATATTACTATATGGGCGGTAGAGCCTGAAAACGCTGCTATTCTTTCGGGCGGCAGTATCGGTACTCATCTTCAAATGGGTATTGGCGACGGTATTATACCCGATAATTTAAATCTTGAAATTTTTGAAGAAACTGCTATTGTTACCGACCAAGAAGCAATTGAAACCTCTAAAAAGCTTATTGGAAAAGAGGGTATTCTTTGCGGCATTTCAAGCGGTACAAACGTTGCGGCAGCACTCAGAATGGCTAAAAAGCTCGGCAAAGGCAAAACGGTTGTAACCGTTTTACCCGATACGGGCGAAAGATATTTCAGTACTGAATTATTTGAATATTAAGGAGTGGAAAAAATGGCTAATATCTGGCACGATATTTCACCTAAAAGAATCACACCCGAAGAATTTATCTGCGTTGTAGAAATTCCGAAGGGAAGTAAAAACAAGTATGAGCTTGATAAGGAAACAGGCTTTTTAATGCTTGACCGTATTCTTCATACTTCGACCCACTATCCCGCAAATTACGGATTTATTCCTCGTACCTACGGTGATGACGGCGACCCGTTGGACGTTTTGTTGCTTTGCGAACAAACCCTTGAACCGTTAGCGCTTGTAAAGGCATATCCTATCGGCGTTATTTCTATGATAGATAACGGCAGAAATGACGAAAAAATCATTGCAATTCCCTGCAATGACCCCACATATAATCATTATACTGATATTGACCAATTACCTAAGCATATTTTTGAAGAAATGAGCCATTTCTTCAAGGTTTATAAAAATCTTGAACATAAAGAAACCGCTGTAAACGAAGTTAGCGGTAGAGAGGTTGCTGTTCAGATTGTAAAAGAAGCAATCGAACGTTATGTAGAAAGTTTTTGCAAATAATAAAATGAACGGTAGGTTAAATAAACCTACCGTTCATTTTATTATTGATTTTTATAACGTCTTTTGAAAGATAAATTTTGAAAAAATAGTTTCAATAAGGTTATAAGGATATAAAGGATTTTAAAAGGAAAGAGAAAAATACGAATATAAAAAGGTTTTCGATAACTTATAATAACGCGTTTGTATTCACCGCATTCTTCGCACAAATCTAATTCTTTAGAAATTATAAATTTTTTTGGATTGTCATTTCGGTTATTAGTTTTATTCCAACAATCCAGGCATATTTCTGACATATAGACCACCCTTTCTTCGCTCTCACCAACGATTGTTGGTATATTTGATATTTTAATTTCTTATACTTATTTTGTCAAGAACAATTGTGGGTGGCGAATATGAGAGAAATTTTGTCAAAGCGTTTAAAACAATGCAGAAAAGAAAAAGGTTTCACACAGGGTCAAGTGGCAATATATTGTGATATTACAGAAAAGACCTATCAAAATTATGAATTAATGACTCGAGAACCTAAATTAAGAATATTGGTCCGTTTGGCAGAAGTGTTTAATGTTTCGACCGATTATCTCTTAGGTAGAACAGACGAAAAGAAATAAAAAAGACGGATGGAAAACCATCCGTCTTTAAAATTATAAGATTAACTGTTAGCTTCGATATATTCAACCAATTCGCCGATTGTTTTTATGTTTTCAATTTCCTCGTCGGGAATTTCAACGCTAAATTCGTCTTCAATAGACATTAAGAGTTCAACAACATCCAAGCTGTCAGCTCCTAAATCTCTTGCGATATCGGTGTCCATAGTCATTTCGTCAATATCAGCGTCAAGCTGTTCTGCTAAAATAGCTTTAATCTTATCAAATGTCATAAAAATCCTCCTGAATAATCTGTCGAAAAACGACAGGTACTATTACAAATATATTTGCAAATTTGCGATTTGTCAATAGTTTTTTTCTATTATATTTAATGTGTATAAAAACAGTTGCAAAATTATGAATTATAATTTATAATAACCTATATATGTCTTTACGAAAGGTGGCAATGTGTGCTTTCGCACCGTTATTATGGCTAAAGAAAAATTAGTAAAATCAATTACCTCTATGGAAGAGGATTTTGCAAAATGGTATACCGATGTTTGCATCAAAGCCGAGCTTATTGACTATGCTTCGGTTAAGGGATGTATGATTATCCGTCCTTACGGTTATGCTATTTGGGAAAATATTCAAAAGAATATGGACAATCTGTTTAAACAGACAGGCCACGAAAATGTATATATGCCTATGTTTATTCCCGAAAGTCTTTTACAAAAGGAAAAGGACCATGTTGAAGGCTTTGCGCCTGAGGTTGCTTGGGTAACACACGGCGGCGAGGAAGAATTAGAAGAACGTCTTTGCGTTCGTCCTACTTCTGAAACCTTGTTCTGTGACCACTTTAAGAATATAGTTCATTCTTACCGTGACTTACCGAAGCTTTATAACCAGTGGTGTAGCGTTGTTCGTTGGGAGAAGACAACCCGTCCGTTCCTTCGTTCACGCGAATTCTTATGGCAGGAGGGTCATACCCTTCACGCTACAAAGGAAGAGGCTGAGGCTGAAACAATCCAGATGCTTAACGTTTATGCTAAGTTTGCTGAAGAATATTTGGCAATGCCGGTTGTAAAGGGTGTTAAAACTGCAAAGGAAAGATTTGCAGGCGCTGAAGATACTTACACAATCGAAGCTTTAATGCATGACGGTAAGGCTTTGCAGAGCGGTACTTCTCACTTCTTTGGCGACGGTTTTGCAAGAGCGTTTGATATTACTTATACCGACAAAAATAATCAACCCGTTCACCCGTTCCAGACCTCTTGGGGCACAACCACCCGTCTTATCGGTGCGGTTATTATGACCCATGGTGACAATAGCGGTCTTGTACTTCCGCCTATGATAGCGCCTGTTCAAGCAGTAGTTGTTCCAATCGCTACCCACAAGGAAGGCGTTTTGGATAAGGCGAATGAGGTTTATGCCCGACTTAATAATGTTTGTCGCGCTAAGATTGATGTTTCTGACCAGTCACCCGGATGGAAGTTTGCAGAATACGAAATGAAGGGCGTTCCGCTTAGAATCGAGCTTGGTCCTAAGGATATTGAAAACAATGTTTGTGTTGCAGTACGTCGTGACAATGGCGAAAAGGTTGTTGTAAGCCTTGATGAATTAGAGGTTAAAATCCCCGAACTTCTAAAGGCAGTTCAGGACGGCCTTTACAACAAAGCACTTGCTCGCAGAGAGAGTATGACATACGATGCTCATAATCTTGAAGAAATGACCGACATTGCAGACAATAAGCCCGGATTCATTCGTGCTATGTGGTGTGGGGACAGAGAATGCGAGGATAAGCTAAAAGAAATCGCAGGCGTAACCTCACGCTGTATTCCATTTGAGCAGGAAGAGATTGACGGTAAATGTGTATGCTGCGGCAAAGAAGCCAAGCATATGCTATACTGGGGAAAAGCATACTAATTTGTAATGCGTAATGCGTAATTCGTAATTAAAACCGACCTTTTTAAAGGTCGGTTTTGTGTTATCACCATTTAAAAGAAATTTGTAGGCGCCATCCCCTACTTTATTCTTTATTCTTTTTTATTTATTATTTATAATATCGTAGGGGCGATTCACGAATCGCCTGCAATTACGCATTACGCATTACGCATTACGCATTACGAATTATATAGTTTGGTTGTGTTCGGAAAACCGCATAAACACAATATATTGTTGTATAATTTTGGAAGTTTCAGAAAAAATAAAAAAGTGCAAAAAAAGGTTTGACATATTGACTTTGGTGTGATAGAATACTCTAGCGTGAAATATTATGCGAAATTATGTTTTGCAGTAATTTTCGCAATATAAAAGAAAGGAGAGATTCAGTAGTGCCTACGTTTAACCAATTGGTTCGCAGTGGTCGTGAAACTGTTGAGAAGAAGGCTAAGGCTCCGGCTCTTTTAAAGGGTTACAACTCTATGAAGCGTCAGCTTACCGATAACGATTCTCCGCAGAAGCGCGGCGTTTGCACAGCTGTTAAGACTTCCACACCTAAGAAGCCTAACTCTGCGCTCCGTAAAATTGCGAGAGTACGTCTTTCCAACGGAATTGAAGTTTCTGCTTACATTCCCGGAATCGGTCACAACTTGCAAGAGCACAGCGTTGTTCTTATCCGTGGCGGACGTGTTAAGGACTTGCCTGGTGTACGTTATCATATCGTACGTGGTAGCCTTGATACTCAGGGCGTTGCAAACAGAATGCAGAGCCGTTCAAAATACGGTGCAAAACGTCCAAAAGCAGGTGCAAAATAATTTTTAGTAGACTTTACTCTGCTGTTTTATCAAGCAGCGGCTTATATATATTAGGTAAGCCTTGCTTGGTGCCACGGGGAAGTCAACTCGAGTACCTATGATATCATCATTATGAAGGAGGGAAGCAAAGTGCCAAGAAGAGGCTTTATTGCTAAACGTGATGTATTGCCGGATCCGCTTTACAATTCAAAGGTGGTTACTCGTCTTATCAACAACGTTATGCTTGACGGTAAGAAGGGTGTAGCTCAGAAGATTGTTTACGGCGCATTCGACATTATCAGTGAAAAAACAGGGAAGGACCCACTTGAAGTTTTTGCTGAAGCTATGGAAAATGTAATGCCACAGCTCGAAGTTAAGGCTGTTCGTAAGGGTGGCGCAACCTATCAGGTTCCGTTCGAAGTTCGTCCCGAAAGAAAACAAACTCTTGGTCTTCGTTGGTTAACAACATACAGCCGTAACCGTTCTGAAAGAACTATGAAAGAACGTCTTGCTGGCGAAATTATGGATGCTGTTAACGGCATTGGCGGCGCAGCTAAGAAGCGCGAAGACACTCACAAGATGGCAGAAGCAAACAGAGCGTTTGCACATTACAGATGGTAGTCTGAAACTTAAGAATTTAATGTTAACCGCTTAAGCGGTATGGAGGTTTATATGCCAAGAAAGGTATCTCTTGAAATGACAAGAAATATTGGTATTATGGCCCACATTGACGCCGGTAAAACCACCACCACAGAGCGTATCCTTTTCTATACAGGTATCAACCGTAAGATGGGTGAAACTCATGATGGCGGCGCAACCATGGACTGGATGGAGCAAGAACAAGAAAGAGGTATTACAATTACCTCTGCGGCTACCACCTGTTTCTGGAAGGACCATCGTATCAACATTATCGACACTCCCGGCCACGTTGACTTCACTGTTGAAGTTCAGCGTTCACTCCGTGTACTTGACGGTTCTGTAACCGTATTGTGCGCTAAGGGCGGTGTTGAACCTCAGTCTGAAACTGTATGGCGTCAGGCTGA
>JAZRMY010000046.1:0-41888 GCA_045647925.1 Acutalibacteraceae bacterium
TTTGCGATAGCTTCGATATCCTGCATTACCCATACATTAAATGTATTTCCTGCAGCATTAAATGTAGCATCAGCATTTACTGCTGCTACTACGTCATACACTGTTTTATACGGATTTGCGGCTGTTCCGTTTGTTCCGTACACGTCAGTGTCTGCGTATTCTGTACCGTCATACTTAACATAGTAATCTCTTACTTCGCCTGTTGTTTCAGCAACTGCATTTACCATTCCCGAAACAAAGCAAACAGACATTAACATTGCTATTGACAATACAATGCTTAGGAGTTTGTAAAATTTTCTTTTCATTTTTTCTCACCTTTCATATAGCGCAACTTTTCACTAAATTGTTATTTTTAGTGCAACTTTACGCTATGGTTTTATTAAAAAAATTCACAAATGAATTTTTAAAATAACTTATTTAAATTGGGATTAATAAAAACCGCTTTATTAATTTATTCCCAACGCTTAACACAAAGCTTTTGATATGCGACATAAACCGTACCGATTAAAATCACAACTATTGCGAAATACATCCACAGCATTGCCGAGCTTTCGCCGTATTTTTGTTCTACCATTAAGTCGTAAGCATTGCCTACAACTACGTTCTTCATATCGGTGAAAAGTTCAATCATTGTGTAAATCAAAACAAGTGAAATAATATTTCTAAGGCTTGGAACGGTTATAAGCCAAAATTCTTCCCACTTGTTTGCGCCTTCAATCTTAGAAACCTCATAGAAAGACGGAGATATACTTTGAAGACCTGCCAAGAAAAGAATGGTTTGAACACCGCAGCTCCAAATAAGCTGAATTGTGTTGGAAAGTAGGAACACCAAAATAGGAGTTAATTGTTGCGGTACATTAATATTAGCTATGATTTCCTGATAATTAATAATACCTGTTCCTGCTTCACCGCTTGAGAACAACGGCATGGTCATCCATTCACTGTTAAGAAGCTGCATTACAACCGAGTTGGAAAGCAATACAGGAATAAAGAATATTGCTCTGAAAACGGTTCTGCCCTTAAACTGTTGGTTAAGTAATACTGCAAGAATAAGACTTAAAGCAATTATGATAGGAAGCGAATATAGCATTAAGCCGATAGAATCACGCAAATCATTAACATAATTAGCGTCCAACACAAGTAGCTTATGAAAATATTCAATTCCAACAAATTCTTTAACAACACCGCCCGGACGGATTAAAACCTCGTTAAAGCCGTACCAAATAGAGTTTACAAGGGGAACTATAAAGAATAATATTATACCTACAACCCAGTGGGCAATAAACGTATAACCTGCTCTTGCTCTATTACGCTCCAAACTGTTTTTTGAAGATTTTTTAGCCATTTTCCCCCTCCTAACTCATAGAAAATGCGTAGGCTGCCAATTCGCCAACAGGACTTGATTTTGCTGAATTTGTATGGTTTACATACACCTTAACACCGTTAGCGTAGGTTGTTGTACTTACGCCGTTTGTTAAGCTATAATCAATTATTTCAGAATCTGCAACCGCAGAATAAATTTTTTGGTAACCCTTTGTTACCAAGGTATCCTTTATAGCCTTCGCATTATCTTCATAAAGCATACCGTATAGCTTATACTCGCCCAAATCATCAGATTCAGCAACGTATTCGCCTATAATTGAATATCCTATGCTCATACCGTACGCAACATCCTTAGCGATAGCGTAAGCTACGTTTTCTTCAAGGTTTACTGCGTTTGAAACCATTGGCTTGTATGAGTGGAAGATTATTTGATACAACGGGATTTCCGAATCAAATACGCTGTAGCTTCCGTTGTTGTTTACAACGTCGAATATCATATCCGCTACGGTTGCCGCATAGCTGTTTGCGCCTGCGACTGCAATGCTGTGACCATTGGATTTAGCGTTTTTGAGAATTGCCTTTACGTCTTCCTCAATAGCGCCCTTGCTTATGTACTTGTTATCTGTATAGTCCGAATAAGCAGTTGTACCGAGTGTTGAATAACTAATTCCGTTATTACCGTATTTCTTAGCCTTTTTAAGTGCTATTTCACTTGTTTTAGCAAGTTTTGATCTTTGAACTACGTAATAAACGGATTCTTTATCAAGTAATCTTACAGGAGTAACGGGGAAACGCTCCGCGTTATACATAACAGCGGTTTTTGCAGGGTCTGAAACCTTAGAAACACCTGCGCCCGACTTACTGAAGCTCATAACATCGGAATCCATAAACAAAGCCGTATCCTTTGTGGCTTCAAGCAATTTGTTTAAATCCTTTTTGCTGCCATAAGCCGATATGTACTTTTTACCGCCGGATATTGTGCCTGCTGCTAAGCCTGCATCACCGTATCCCATCATTCTTATAGCCGGAAGAACACCAATATCATTTTTTAAGTTATTTACAATATCGTTAGCCTGTGAAAATGTGGTAAGTGCTACAGTCTTTTTATTAGGTATACCTAATATAGATTCGGTAATACCTGTACCGCCACAGAAGGTGACGCCGTATGCACTGTCTTTAACATCGCTCTTCTTAAGTAATTCTTTATTATCAAGGTATTCACGGTATTTGTTTGCCATACCAATATAGTTAGCGTCTTCACCGTAAAGCGGATAATATAAAACAGACATTTCTGCAGTGCTTATATTTTCGTTTATTCTTTCTCTGATTCCTTGATATTCACCGTGGTAGTAGTATATAAAGCTATCAGTACCGCGAAGATTAAAGGTAGGATAGATGTTAGAATAACCAAGCTTATCGTTACCTGCCTGAGCATTAATTGTAACAGCACCTGCACCCTTATCGATTATACCCATCAAAGCCTTACCGCCGCCATATGCGCCGAATATAGGTAATCTTGAATGCTCATTATCAAAATCACTTGTAGGGGAACGACGGGAAGCATCCTCACCGTACATATCGGTAGCATAGGTTCGCATACCCTCTGCCCTTTCGGCTGTGCTCATTAAAGCGCCTGTTCCGGTAGGAACAACCAAATTACCGTTTTCCGCATTGTTTGGAACGCTACATAAATACGGTGCCAAAGAAACCGATTTTAATTTATATTCTGTGCCATCTTCAAGAATATTTGAGGTTATTATGGAAACTCGAAGAGCACCATCCTCCTGTAAGGTGTATTCTATCGGAACAGCAATTTTATATTGTTCAAAGAAATACGCAACACGAATACCATTATCTATTTTTTTGCAAACAATATTAAGCTTGTCACCAAACTGTGAATAACTTGTAATAGTGTCAACCTTAAATGTTTTAGTATCAACTACAGTGATGCTGATAGGACTGTTGCCGTTTGAACTGGTTGCACCTGCAAGAAAAGAATCATACAGTATATCAGACCAATATGCACCATTTTGTACTGACTTATATACAATAGCTTTGCCTTCTAAATCCCAAGATAGCTCTGATTTGGAATTTGAAGCAAGCACCTGAGATTCTATATCAACACCTTTAATGCTTCTATATGCGTTTGCAGTAGTGCCTTTATCGCCACACCCTGCAAATATAGTAGCAACCGAGCAAAGAACCAGTACAAAAGCCAAAGCCCGCAGTATTTGTTTTTTGACGCTCATTATTTGCATCACCATTCCTTGTAATTTAAGAATATCTGAAAGATATTTTATCTGTGGACAATTTCGTCATAAATCGAAGCAATAAATGTCCAGAACTGGGCTATAAGAATAGCACACATAAGAATAATAAATACTACCAAAATCATAAAGAATACAATTACTATTCCGGTAGCCAAGAATTTAAAGAAATCATATTCGTGAACCTTCATCATTGCTATTGCAAGTAAGAAGAAGGTATATATTAACATTACTGTTCCAAGACCTGTTACAATACCTGCAACTGAAAGCGGTAATACATTTGACAAAATAATTTTTGCAAATTGGAATACCACCCAAGGCATTATAGCGTAGCAGGAAGCGATGTATACATCCTTGAATGTACCCTTACCGCTGAACATAGAGGATACCAACCAGTTACATACTGCCCATAAAAGTATAAGACCAATTGTTCCCGCAAGAGTATATAAGGAATTGTAATTACGCAATAAAGTATTTGAATAAAGGAAGCCCGAGGATGTTACATTCAAAACAGATGCAACATAGAACAATATTAAAATAGCAGTAGCTATCTTAACCGAACCCATTTTCTTATACTTAATTTCATCAAAAGCATTAAATGGATGGAAAGGAGTGCTTAAGAATAACTTAACCTTTGGATCATTGACAAGTTTCTTATTTTTCTTTTTAAGCTTAATTGCAATATAAATAATTGCCGCAATAATTAATGCTATAACCAAAACAATCCAAACAAAATTATCTGCAACAAATTCTGAAACGATTTCTTGCCAAGCCAAATCGTATACAGCATAGTCTGCAGCTATTTCAGCAGCTTCCAATGCAGCTTTATAATTACCTGCATTATAGTGGCCCATTGCTATACCACGGTAAGCTAACTGGCAGTTACGGTTCATTTTAAGAACCTCTTGCCAAACCTCATTAGCTTCGTTATAGTCACCGTTTATATAAAGTGTCTGTGCTTTACGGATAAGATTTCCGTACTGTGTAGGCTCAAAAACCGAAATACAGAACTTTTCCATATCTGCAACCAATAGGTTATCACCCTGAAGAGTAATTGCTACAGGTTTTTCGAATATACCTATACGGTTACCCTTTCTATGGCCGCCGCCGAAGGATGCCATTAGGTTACATTCGGTATCATAAATATAGATAAAGCCGCGACCGGAGTCTAATGCAAATATATAATTGTCATCACTTACATCAACCGAAACTAAGCTTTGAACTTCGGCGCCGCCCTCCGGATTACCTTGGTTAACAAAGTCTATATTTGTAGAGTCGGTCGATTCGCCTTTCAAATTACGCTTAAATAATATATTCGCACCGTTGTGGCTGATTTTTTTGATTTGACCTATATTCTTTTCGCCCCAAACCGAGTTTGTAACTGCACCGGTGGTGGTTACCAAGAATCCGTCGGGGTCAAATGAAAAGTCCGAGAAAGAATAAGGTAATTTTTTAACCGAAGAGGTCTTCTTCGTTTCGTTACTTGTAAGCTTATCCCACAAATATGAAAGTGTATCTAAAGCAGAGCTTTTAACAGTATTAGGTCCGTAAAAGCCCATAAATTCATATTCGGGTGTATACATTAAAGCACCATAGTAACAACCAAGACTTAAAATATATGTATATCCGTGTTCATCCTTTTCAACAGCTATTGGTTGGTAAAGGAAGTCACTTGGTATCAAATCGGATTTAGGGTCTTCCAAAATTTTGTTAACGCGACCGTTTGCGTCTGCTATTAAAAGACGTGCATTTGAAGTATCGGCAATATAAATGTTATTGGAATTATCGGTATATATACCCTGAGCGCCTTTGAATGTCACCTCATTACCGTTAGCGTCGGTTATAGAAATTTCTTTACCGTAAGTGAAATTCTTATCAATAAATACCAACCTTGACTCTTCACCGCATAACAAATAAATATCGCCGTTTTTGGTTGAATGAATATCTGTAATACCTTCAAAAGGAACGTCCATATTTAAATCCGAAGCAGTAATTTCCTTTGTGGCTTCATACATTTCTCTTGAAAGACGAAGCTCGGTAGTATTACCGGGAACATCTGCGCGGTTAAAGGATTCCGCAGAAGCCGCCGAAACAGCAAAAACATTTGCAAAAACAAAAACAATGAGAAAAACACTTATTATAAACTTTTTAAACAATTTAATTTCCCTTCCTCTCAAAGTTTTTATTCTTTAATACCCGAGCTACTCATAGTTTCCAAAACGTTACTTTGGGTAACAAGGAATACTGTAATTGGGGGTATCATTAATATAACGCTTATCGCCATCGAGCTACCTTGACGGGCAATACCGCCTGCCGCAACCGAGCTCATAACGTAAGGTAAAGTTTTTAACTGTTCGCTGAAGATTGTACCGCCCGGTACTACCGACCACATTGCCTGGAATGAGAAAAGTAAAACCGTCATCAAAGCAGGCTTCATAATAGGCATTACAATCTTCCAATAAATGCTTACAACGCCCGCACCGTCAATACGTGCAGCCTCAAGCAAGGATTGGTTTACACTGGCATCCATAAACTGTTTCATAAGGAAGCAGTGTACGGTGGAAGCGAGTGAAGGTAAAATATATACCCAATATGTATCAATAAGTCCTAATTTTGAGAATATCAGATACTGTGGCACACCCAAAGTAGCGCCGTTATAAAGCATCATTGTTGTAATAACAATAAAGCAGATTTTTGCACCCTTTAATTTAGATTTTGAAAAGGTGAAGGCTGCCATAGAGCCAATAATTATTGACCCTGTTGTTGTTACAACCGTAATAAGTAAAGTATTAAATAAATATCTCGAAATCGGTATTTGTAGATTGCTCAATAACGCCGGTAAAACCCTGTAGTTAGTTAAGGTTGGTCTTTCTACAATAAACTTCGGAGGGAATATTAACAATTCATCCAAAGGCTTAAACGAGGTAACAATACAGTAAACCAACGGGAAAACCATTATGATACTCATTAAGATTAATATTGTAAAATATCCTATATTACCGGCAGTCGAGCGTGTATACCGTCTATACTGCGAATTCTTAGCCAAGTTTTACAACTCCTAACATTGAATTTTTATTATCCGTTTTTATTAATTGTCGCTCTTACCAACAAGGTTTAAAAGTGCGCCTATTGCGTAACGGAAAATTATAATTACTGCAAACAGGAATACCGACAAGGCTGCGGCATATCCCATTTCATATCGTGCTGTACCAACGTCTTGTATCAGCAATACCAATGTATCGACAGAGTTGTTAACACTGGGGTAACCTACCAACGACTGCTGTAAACTACCCATTGAGAATGCGGTTTGAATCTGCATTACGGCACTGAACAAAAGAATTGTCTTCATAGAAGGCATTGTTATGTACCATAATTCATGCCAACGGGTTCTTATACCGTCAATAGCGCCTGCTTCGTAAAGCTCGGTATTTACGTTCTGAAGACCTGCTATATTTGCAAGGAACGACATACCCATACTCATCCACAACTGAATAACTACAATTAAAGTAAAGTTATAATCTGTGCTTTGGAACCATTGTATAGGCTCGGTTATAAAGCCAAAGCTTATAAGCAGGTTATTTATGTAGGCGTAGCTATCGCCCGAGAACATTATCTGCCAAATGTAAAGCGCGTGACCTGCCAATGAAGGTACATAGAATATAAATGTAAGGAATACTCTTATAGCGCGTGGGAATTCGTTAATCATCCATGCAAGAGTAAACGCTAATATGTAACCGCCTGGACCTACAAGTATTGCAAACTTCAAGGTTGTTCCTACAACATTAAAGAACGCCTGGTCACCGGTAAACATTCTTATATAGTTATCAAAGCCGATAAAAATCGGAGTGGATACCATATCGTAATCAAAAAAGCTCAATACCATAGACGCTAGTATCGGCAAGATGCCAAATACGAAGAACAATATCATAAAGGGAGCCATTATCAGATAATAAACCGTGCTTTCCTTTAATCCCTTCTTATTGGCTAAATCCGGGCTTTTTTTCACTATTTTCGCCTCATTCCGAATTGTTAGTTTAAATTAATTTATCTTCTGTTTGTGTACTGTTCCCATTTTCTGATAATTTCATCGTCGGCTTCTTTACCGAACTTCATAAGCATATCCTTAGTGTTTTTATTTGCATTAACAACATTCCAGAATGCCTGATAAATTGAACGGGAAACATAATAGCTACCCGGATATTCGGGAATTTCTTCTACTTCTTCCCAAGCTTCAAGCAATGAATCCAAAGCGCCCTCTTCCCAAGAAAGACCCTTTATAGCTTCGATATTAGCCAAAGCCACACGGCCTGTAGGACCAAGAATGGATTCTACGTTGTTTGAATAGCTAAGCTGGGTATCATTACTGGTCCACCATTTAATGAATTCCCAAGCCTTATCGGGATTTTTAGAAATATTAAGTATTGAACAAGCTGTACCGCCACCTGCCGCAGCGTGTGAAACGGTGCCGTCTGCCTTAACTGTACCGGGTATTGCTGTAAAGCTCCAAAGTCCTTCAATTTCAGGAGCCGCAACCATTAATGTGTTATACAATGAGTATGCGCTTATTCCAAGCGGTGTGGTACCTACACGGAATCTGTTATAGAAATCCAAGGTTTTGGGGAATTTAAGCTTTGTATAATAATCTGTCCACTTTTCGAAAACCATCATAGCTTCAGGTGAATGCAAGTTAGTTTTCTTACCGCCTTCCATATAAAGCGGAACATCATTTTGCTGTAATAATGCAGGGAATAGGTTTGTAGCACCAATACCGCCGTTTGTTGCGGGGTCGGTTGTCTGAGTATTTGGAATCCAAACGCTCATATTGTTACGCATTAAAAGCTTTGCAACAAGGTCAAATTCTTCCCAAGTTGTAGGAACCTCTAAGCCGTATTCTGCAAGTATATCCTTGCGGTAGAACATTACGTAGAAGGTTTGAGTATCAGGAATAGCATAAAGACCGTCCTTATACCAATAAGGTGTTTCTGCGCCCTTCTGGAAACGCTCTAAAACCTGCTTGTAATCGCTAAACTGTGTTAAATCGTATAAAACACCGCGCATTGCAAGGTTAACCGGTTCGGAACGGGTGTGCATAAGGAAGCAGTCGGGTCCTTTTCCTGAAAGTAACGCCTGAATTACAGAAGCGTTAACCAATTTAATATTAACATCAATTCCGGTTTTAGGAGTAAAGGAACGGTCAACAAGCGCACTTAAAACCTGTGCCTGATCACGACCCCAGTTAACCCAGATTGTTACTGTGTTATCTTCATCTCCTGCTGCGGAAACTGAATTATAGTCTTTTATAAATGAAACAATGAATCTCTTGCATGAGAATGCAATACCTTCAAATAAGCCCGGATTAGCAAAGGGCTCTTCATCCTCGGGTGCGCAAAGAATCATTTTATCAAGATTTAAAGGCATTGAGCCTAAATCCTGAAGTACCGAAGAAACAGAACAGTAGTTAGTATAGTAATAACTCTTATGTCTGTGTGCTTCGAATTTATTGTTAAGCATATTATCGATTGCCAATACCATATTATTGATAACCGAATAGTTAGAACCGGAGGTCTCGCCTGTAACCTTTAGCAAGAGCTCGCCTGCTTCTACAAGCATTTTACGAGCCGCATTTAAGCGCTCTTCCATATCTCCGATTTGTTTGAACAATTCATAGTCTCTGTAAATATCAACTGTTTCACCGGTAATCTTGGTCATATCAACATAAAGGTCACCAAGAATTGCTACAGCATCTGTAAGAAGCTTTTTAACCTGACCGATTTCACCAACAGTTACACTTAAAGAAATCTCGTGCTTACCTTCTGATAAATAAATAAGGTAAGGCTTTTGGCTTTCGTCTTCAAAGCAGCCTTGTTGCCAGTCACTGTCATATTTAAAGCCTACTTCGCTTGCTTCTGCAAAAGGCACCTTACCGTCTATCTTTAATTCACGGTAGCTCTTACCACCTATTAAGGTTTCCTGTGAGAAGCTAAAGCCTAATTTATAGTAACCTGCCTTAAGCTCGGGTGTTTCCCAAACTATTGTATCCCCTACATTAGACCAGTTACCGCCGCCAATATAGTTTATAAGTATATTTTCAGCACTTTGGGGTGTAATTTTTGTAGAAGCAGCATTGTTCTGTCCTACAAAGAAGTAACTGGATTTAATCTTGGCATCTTCGCCTTCAATTACAATTGGCTTGCCATCATATTTAACTGCATCAGCCTTAGGTGCTTCATATTTGTCAGCGCCCTTTGTTGCAGCAAATTTAAAATAATCGATTTCCATTTTTCCAACATTTGGAATAACGGTTACTTTATGTACGCCTGCGGTCAAATAAACAACATATTTATCGTCGCGCTGTGCTGTGGGGTCTATTGCTTCGTTATAGAAATACCCCTTGTACTGAACCTGCTGAGCAGCATATTCGTTGCCCATATCATCAAACAGGTCTTGGCCTTCCTCGTCGCACCACATACGTGGGAACTCAAGCTTCTCCGCTTTATCAAACGGATACGCGCCATCTATCTTAAGGCCAATTCTAAAGTCGGACATTATTGTATCCGCACTCTTATAATTCATACCGATATAATATAATCCGCTTTCATTTGCAGTTATATTGAATTCTATCGGCTTAGCATCCAATACGGTATTATTTAAATCGTAAACAATATCGCTTGTTGCTTCTGCCGCATTCGCATTAAGTGAAAGATATGCTGAATATGAATTATCGTTTGCAACGCTTGCCGCAGTGGTTTTTGCAGCAGGCTGTGCCGTGTCTGCCGATACAACAAACACATTTGCAGCTATACAGCTTAATATAAGTGTAACAGCTATTAAAACTCGTAGTTTACTACCCTTCAAAATCACCAAATCCTCACTTCTGTGGAATATTATCTAACCATTTTACACACTTTGGTTTTTCATCAAAAACTGCAACTGCTTTTTCAAACTCTTCCTGATTGTTAACAGGACTGTCATAATGTCTTGAGAAATCTGTGTAAGGCTGTCTGCCCGAAGCTTTTTTCTGATAATACGTATTGTTATATACGTAAAATCCTTTTTGAATGCTTGGGTCTTTTGCGTAAATTATATTACAATCTGCGCAGTCGAAAATATTGTCGCAAAGAACGAAATTTTCGAAGTTTTCTTCATACAAATTATACCAACCAAGGAATAATGCTTGATTTTCTTTGTAAGCTCTGTAAAGTCCGCCCCAACCGTAACCGCCAAAGCGTAAAATATTTCCTTTAATAGAAATATCTTTTATAACGGGTGGCTCACCTTTTTCGGATTCGTGTGCCCAATATTCAATATTCATTGAGCAGTATTCAATTAAGTTGTATTCAAACTTAATGTTTGTGAAAAGTGTTTGTGTTTCTCCGCTTCCCTGGAAGGTCATTGCGGCATCAAACACCTGATAGGTCCAGTTGTTTTTAACAACAATATCGTTTGCAATGTGCCAGAACTGAATTGCATTACCAAAGCGAATATAATCATCGCCCTTTTGATTCCAGAACTTGCCGCCCTGCCAACCGAATACGCAGTTTGTAACCGACATTTTGTTGATGGCGCCTACGCAAACAGCGCCCATAGTTTGATAACCGAATTCAAAATTATCGATATGTACTCTTTCTCCGCCGTCACCACGGAAGGCGAAGGCAAGAGTACCAATTTCGATATTTTCAAAGTAGTCACCGGGGTTTCCGGATTCTAAATAAAGGTAATAGGTTTTGTTTTCTTTATCGTAGAAGAAATCGCCGTCTTCGGTAATATTTTCTACGCTATAGAATTTTTCAACACCCATATATTCATCATGGTTAAAAGTAGTAACAGCCGCGGGGTCTACTGCTTCGGGAATTTTGGTGGCCCAAACGTTTGCCATTTCGGTCTTTTCCCAGATAGCAGGGTCTGCATAATCTCTTAAAGAAGCTAAAACGCGGGGTTTTGGTCCTTCACCGTAAGCGCCATAATTAACACCGGTTTTTACCCAAACCTTATCTTTAGTACGGTATGTGCCGCCACGTTCAAAAAGAACAGAATCCCCGTCCTTAAGCGGTAAATCCGACACCTTATGGAAATTTCTGATAGCGGTATCAGGTGTTAAACCATCATTACTGTCATCACCATTTTCGGACACATAATATACTGTTCCGTTTTGGCTGAAAACAAGCTCGTTTTCAGCGTTAAGGATTTTTTCAAGCATTGCGCTTGCTTCTTTTTCTGCTCCGCCGATTTCTTTTACTACTTTCTTAACCATAACTAAAACTCCTAATAAATTACTCTAACCAAGTAAATTTGAGTGTTGGGTCAAAGCGCTTTAAGGCTGCTTCGATTACTTCCTTTGTTGAACCGTGCACACTACCGTCGCCAGGAACTTTTGGAGTACGACGAACAATTTCTTCTGAATGACGGTAAGCCTGCTTCCAATAAACCCTTGTGCCTGAGATTTCATAATACTTATCCCAAGTAGTATAATCTTCTTCACCTTTATAGTTTGTGCCGTTGATATCCCAGTCAATAACCTTACGGTCAGGACAGTCGATAATATTATCCTTAACAACAACCTTACCAACATGTAGCATATCATTGGTATCAGCATAAAATACGCCTTCAATACCGCGGACACCACCGTCATCAACACGGGTGCCCCAACCCAAAGCTGTAAAACGCATAATGTTATTAGTAATCTGGAAGTCACCAAGGGTTGCGCCGTGATCCCAATGCTCATAGTCGCAGTTGTTGTATTCGGTCAAGTTGCTATCGAATACAATATTCATATACTTACAGCCTTCTCCACCCATGCCTTGCCAGGTTATAGCCGAATCCCATGTTTGGTAAATCCAACAGTTTTGAACGATTAAGTTTTCTTGGACACCTTGCCAACACTGAATAGCGTTACCTAGGCGAACTATATCATAGAGATAACCACCAATATATCCCATCTCACAGTTTGTTACAACAACGCTTCTGCAGTTAAAGTAACCTTGTACACCGAAGTAAGAGCTGTACTTAATACAAATATTATCGATTACTGCGCCTGTGCCTGTAGGAACAATGAAATTAGAAAGCTTAGTGCCAACTTCGATTGATTCATATATATCCGAAGGATTACCCTTGTCACAGTATAAATACATATAACCATCAGATTCATTGAAGTAGAAATGTGTATTGGCTTTCAAGTTTCTAACACTTGTCTTCAAGTAGCCGATTTCTTTACCGTGCTCGAAAATCATAGAACCTGCTTCATCGTAAATATACATTGTTTTCCAAACGTTTTTACGCTCTGCAGGTTGCCATTTAGCTTCTGCAAAGTTCATAGGAGAAGCTAAAAGCTTAGGCTTTTCGCCTTCGCCGTAAGAACCATAAGTTACACCGTCAACAGTACGAACAGACTGTGTTTGACGGAAAATAGCACCTCTTTCGAAGAAAACTGCGTCACCGGCTTTTAATTCAAGGGTGTTTACACAGTCAATTGTACGAATAGCCTCTTCAGGTGAAGTACCTGAGTTCTCGTCGTTACCTGCGGGAGAAACGTAGTACTTTGTACCTGTAATTTTATAATACTCTTCGGTATTACCGGTGTTAAGAATCTTATTACGCAAAGCATCTGCTTCTTTTTCTGCACCGCCAACATAATTTGAACTAAGTCCTGCACAGTTAACAGGTATTTCTACCTCACCGTCGTCATCACGCTTTACAGCTTCTTTTAAATCAGAAGTAACACTTATTTTGCCTGTAACCGGGTCAAGAGTTTCAGTAGCTTCGCTTGTGTTTTCTCCGGAAACAGTGCCGCTTTGTGTACCGGATTGAGTGCCGCTTTGTGTACCGGATTGAGTACCGCTTTGGGTACCGGATTGAGTACCGCTTTGGGTACCTGCAGGTGTTTCACTATTGTCACAACCAGCGAATAAGAACACCAAAACCACACATAGCATAACTGCTATACTGCGACGTAGCATATTGCCATTTGATAAAATTTTAGAAAATTTCATGCTTTTCATTTCTTTCTCACCTTTCATTGCTATGCGTGGCAGTGTTACCTGCCACGTAATTAGCATAAGAAATCTAGAAAAGACTTAAAACAACCTTATATTATTTGCCTAATTTGCCCATAGCTGTGTTAAGTTCTTTAACGTGTGTTTCAACAGTAGGATTAATACTGTCTAAATAAGATTTAACTTGGTTAGCAGTCTTCTTGTAGATACCGGTATAAAAATCAGGTTCAACCCAACCGTTTGACCAGATGTTGTTTTCCTGTGACATACACCAGTTGTAAACTTCAAGGTTCTGCTTGTTGCAGAAGAATGAGTCAAGCTCGTAGTTACCACCGTCAAGGAAGTATCTTAACAAGTAAGGAACTGCTTCAGGATTCTTAGCACCACGAGGAATAGCGTAAGCTTCGTATTCGTCACGGAGGTTATAGTATTTCTGACCTGCAGGCATCGGCATTGGTACCATGTAAAGTACGCCTTCAGCCTTCAAAGTACCGAAGTAAGAGTTCTTCTTTCTTGCGTATACAGAAGCGCCTGAATAGAACAATGCATTACCTTCGTCCATGATTTCATGCTGACCGAGGTTGAAGATCTTGTTTGTATTGTAGTAGTCACAGTATTGTTGAGTTAATGTTAATAACTTAGCATCGCTCATTAAGCTTACAAACTTGCCGTTCTTATATGCAAAGTTAGCATCTAAACCGTGCATTTGGAGCCATTCTTCAATATCCATACCTGTACAAGCAGCCTCATTACCGGAAGCTTTTACGTATGTTTTACACATTTCAAGGAACTTATCCATGTTCCATTTGCCGTTCTTCCAAAGGGTGTATGGATCTTCCATATCATACTTCTGGATAACTGCCTTGTTGTAGAACATCATACAAACTGAACCTAAGTGTGTATTCTTAAGTGAAGTTGCATAGGTTACGCCGTTTACGGTGTAATCCTTCATTGTTTGTTGATCCCAAGCAGCATCTGTAAAGTCAAACTTTGCAGCGTCGAGAGATTGGAACTGGTCTAATCTTTCAGGAACAGGAAGTCTTGTTCTTACAGTGTCAGGTGAATCCTTAGAAGCAACGAGACCTGCGAGCTTTGTAACGTATTCGCCGTAGTTAACACGCATCCATTCAACCTTGATACCGGTTTCTTTTGTGAAGTTTTCAAGAACTGCGGGAGCGCCTGTGTATTCAGCTGCAGTGTTCCAGTTGTAAATAACAACCTTTGTACCGCGAAGCTTTTTAGGCATACCTGCTAATACGTCCTTCCAGCTCTTACCGCCAACCTTGTTTTCGTTGGGTACTACGGCTGAGCTGCTGTTGCCGTTGCCCTTGTCGTTTGTGGTTTCTTCGTCTGAGTTAACAACTTCAGTATCTGTAAAGAAGTCGTTATTTGCACTAGCGTCTGTGCTGCCTGTGTCTTTGTTTGTGTCTGTGTTCGCACTGTCATCGCAAGCCGCAACCGTGAACAACATTACCAAAACCAAGAGACACGATAAAAGTGTTTTTAATGTTTGTTTCATAATGGATTCTCCTTTTTATTTTTTTATATAAATGGTTTACTAACCAACAATACCACTTGTAGCAATACTTGCCATGAATTTTCTTTGCATAAGCAAGTAGAAAATCATCATGGGAAGTAAGAAAATTAAACAACCTGCCAAAATTATTGAAACGGTAAGCGAATTCGCCATATCAAGACTCATTTCAATCTTTTCCGTAATATCATACGCCGAGAAGTTACGTAAAGCTACCGACAAGGTGGGCTTTTCCATATACATCTGTGCCAAGTAGAAATCGTTCCAATGCCAAACAATCGAGAAAAGCAAAACTGTAATTATTGCCGAGCCGGAAGAAGGAACAACAATGCTCAAGAAGGTTTTCCAAGGACCCGCGCCATCTATCCAAGCAGCCTCTTCAAGCTCCTTAGGTAAACCTTTAAAGAACTGTGAATATATGTAGATGAACAAACCGCCCTTTAAGCCCACAGCCGTTAATGCCGGTAGATAGAATACCAACGGTGTACCTATTATATTAGGTCGCAATTCTCTGCCAACGGCTTTCGATATCAATCCCAGTATTCCGAAAGCATCCATATAACTGAAGTTGAGGTAGCTTGGAATAATAATCATCATAGAAGGAACAAGAATATTAAGAATCATAATACCTGTAAGTATTCCCTTACCTTTAATGTTGAACCTTGCAAGACCGTAAGCCGCAACCGCTGTTGAACAGAACTGAATAAGTGCAGCAAAAATTTCATACACAATGGTGCGTAAGGAGTTTTCAGGAATATCAAATACTGTGAAAGCATCTATAATGTTGCCAAAGTATATTTCTTTTGGCACCCAAGTAACTGTAACATCGTATGAATCCGAAAAACTTTTAATAGCATTTATTATAATGTATATAAAGGGATACAACAAGACATAGCTTATAGACAGAAAAAACACATATCTGAAAATATATGTAACAACTGTCGACGATTTTTTCTTTAAGACAGAACTGTTAATGTTCATCTACTACTCCCCCTTTAAACAGCTTACCGCAAACACTTGCAATAAGGCTTTAAAACCGTATATTGATTTTTTGGTAAAATTCATCATTACACCGTCCGTTTTGGATTGCTTTTGTCATTGAGCACAAATGCCCAACTTTCATAGTAATATAATACAACATTTCAACCAAATGCACAATAGCACAATGTTGCATATTCATAGTTTCTTGTTGCACGATTTTTTCAATTTTTCATTATGTAAAGAACACCATTTTATGCTAATTGTACAATTTCGTTGACTTTTTAAGCCAAAAACCGACTTTTTCCTTGTAACATTATACCAAGCAAAATAATTGTTCGGTTCCTATTGAAAAAAACGCAACCTTATGCTACAATACATTGTGTATTTTGTAACATTAATACAATGTATATTGATTTTCTAAACGAGGTGCCTAAATGGAAATATCCGAACTTTCACGCTTCCTATGGAGCGCTCAAAATGAAGAAAGCACTAATTATATAAACCTTGTTCAAGCAGGCTGGAATAAGTGCCAGCCCGAAAGCTCTTATGCACATTACCGCGATATGTACATTATACACATAATAAAGAGCGGTACGGGAATTATTGAAAACGGCGGTCACCGTTATTCCTTGGGTAAAAACGAAGTGTTTTTAATAAAACCCGGCGAGCTTACCGTACAAACTGCCGACGCCAAAGACCCTTGGGAGCTATATTACTTTTCTTTTAAGGGCCCCTTGGCAGAGGAACTGCTTAAAAAAACAATTTTCCATAACAATAGATTCTATACTGCTTTAAATGATGACTCGATTTTTGATACAATTAAGAATATTGCGATAGCTTTAAACAATAATTCGGATAACCAAATGCGCACCTTTGAATATCTGTTTAAATTACTTTCCTTTTTTGATAAAAGCTCAAACCTTGCATCTTCTAATAAAATTAACAGTGACTTTGTATACCAAAAATATATTTCTGCCGTACAGGAATATATTCAGTTGAATTATACTAAGGAAATAAAAATTTCCGAGCTTGCAACCCGACTTGGTCTTAGCCGTTCACATTTGTACCGCATTTTTAAATCTTGTACGGGTAAAAGTATAGAGGAATATGTTGTTTCTGTAAAAATAAATACCGCGCGAAGCCTTCTGTGCGATACCGACCTTTCGTGCTCATCCATAGCAATGTCGGTTGGATATTCGCATTACACAACATTTTTTAAAATGTTTAAGCTAAATACAGGATATACCCCACAGCAATATCGCGAGATGGCCAGAAAATAAGTAAAAAACAAGGATTGCTAATATTTTTTATTAGCAATCCTTTTATTTTATGCATATTTAAAAACCGCTTGACTTAATTTGACATTTTTAGTAAAATATTTACGTAAAAAGTATAATGTGTGCGGATGATGTTTTTCGAGCTTTTTCGATATATTAAAAACAAAAAATCCGCCTACTTAATGTAAACGGATTTTTATGGAGCTGAAGATGGGACTCGAACCCACGACCTGCTGATTACGAATCAGCTGCTCTACCAACTGAGCCACTCCAGCACTTTAGCATTTTTAGCACCACAGTAGTAATTATACTTGTTACAAGCTTAAAGTCAAGAAAATTTTTAGGTGGTTTTATTATGGAAACAACAGTAAATATGCGTATTAGAAAGGCCCGTAAGGATAAGCATTTTTCCCAAAAGCAATTAGGCGAAATTTTAAACATTAAATGCAGTACCTATTCCCAAAAAGAACGCAGTGGTTCCTTTTCGGTAGAAATGGCACTTAAAATTGCTGAAATCCTACAGGCTGACCCATATTATATAATTTTTGGCGAACCGCAAGAAAAATTATTTGATAATTCTGAAGTTGCGCCCGATATTTTAACTGCAAATGAACCTAAAACCTTTATTGAGCTTATCCGCGCAAGGCAAGAAGAATTAATTTTAACTCATAACGAAAAACTTATTATCAGAAATCTTCGTATGCTCAAGGAAAAGGACCGCTCGGATGTTATTAAGTACATCGAAAGCAAGCGTAAATGATTATTCTTTAATTTGGTGATAGTAAATGGAACTTAATTCAAAAAATATTAAAAAAATATTACTTGTAGTCTTTTTTTCTGCAGTAATAGTGGCATGTGTATTTAATTCTGAAGGCGTATTCTTATTTTTAGGCAAAATTTTTTCTTATATAAGTCCTATTATAATTGCGCTTTGCATTGCTTTTATTCTTAACGTTCCGCTTAACGCTTTGGAAAATAGGATTTTTAAGTTTATGGCAAAAAGTAAACGCAAATTTATACAAAAAATGCGCCGTCCTCTTTGTATGGTGCTTACTTATTTACTGGCTTTGGGAATAATTTCTGTTTTGGTGTTGGTTATTATTCCTGATATTATTGAAACTGTAATTTATATTGTTGATAAGCTACCCTCTTTTGTGGTTTCCTCTCGTGAATGGCTTATAAAAACCTTCACCCGTTTTGGTTTTGCCGCAGAAGATTTGCCGTTGCTTAATCTCGATTTGTCCTCCTTTACAAATACTGTTAAGAACCTATTGTCGTCCTATTCAGGCAAAATAGTAGGTGATGCTGTAACCATTACAACATCGGTTATAGGCGGCGTTTTTGACACTGTGTTCAGTCTGGTTATTTCGGCTTATATATTAGCACAAAAAGAGCGTATTGGCAGATTCGTTAAAAAGCTTATTGATACATTTACCTCTACAAAATTCGCATCTGCAGTTTATCGTATTGCAAATCAGGCAGCCGAATCTTTTTCAAGATTTATAGGCGGTCAGCTTACGGAATCGGTTATTTTAGGTGTTCTTTGCTATATTGGTATGCTTATTTTCCGCTTCCCCAATGCCCCTATTATTGCGGTTTTAATATGCGTTACCTCATTAGTACCTGTTGTGGGCGCGCTTGTAGGTGTTGCCATAGGCGCATTGCTTATTTTAATAACCAATCCTGTAAAGGCATTGCTTTTTGTAATATTTATCATCATATTACAACAAATTGAAGGCAATCTTATTTATCCCCGCGTTGTAGGTAAAGCGGTAGGACTCCCCGGTATTATTGTTATAAGCGCCGTTTTAGTTGGCGGTAATATAGGCGGAATTATAGGCGCATTAATTGCCGTTCCACTTTCTGCCACACTTTTTATTTTGCTGAAGGAAGCGATTGAAAAACAGCATAAAAATCAATGAGGTGATATTATGTTTGAACAAACCAAAAAAATTGCGATTATCTTTTAGAACTCGGTGTGCCCGGTTTTGACCTTGCGGTTTTTAAAGACGGCGAATGTATCCTCCGCTATATGAACGGTTACAGTGACCTTGAAAATAAAATAAAAATGCAAGGTAACGAAAAATATTATATTTATTCCTGTTCAAAGCCTATTACCTGTACTGCGGCATTACAGCTTTATGAAAAAGGCTTGTTTTCATTAGATGATAAGTTATCGGACTATATGCCCGAATTCAGCGAAATGACTGTACAAACCGAGGATGGTATTAAAAAAGCCGAAAAGCCTATTTTAATCAAGCATCTTTTTGAAATGAGCGCAGGCTTTTCCTATAATCTTATTTCAGATAACATAAAAAAATGCCAAGAAGAAACAAACGGTAAATGCCCTACAAGAGAATTGATGAAATATTTGGCTAAGGATCCCTTACTTTTCGAACCCGGTGAGCGTTGGGAATATAGCCTTTGTCACGATGTTTTGGCGGCTTTTGTTGAGGTTGTTTCGGGAATGCCGTTTAACGATTATGTTACCGAAAATATCTTTAAACCGTTAGGTATGAAGGATTCTACATATCTTTTACCCGAAAGCGAAAAATCGTCTATTGCCCCTCTTTACCGCTTTAATACCGAACAAAACAAGGCAATTGATGACGGAAAGAAAAATATTTTCATTTTAGGCTCCGAATACGCAAGCGGTGGTGCAGGCTGTGTTTCGACTGTGGACGATTATATTAAATTTTTAGAAGGTCTTCGCACCTACAAGCTATTAAAACCCGAAACAATTACTCTTATGACAACTAACCGCTTTGGCGACGGTAGCCGAGGCAACGGTGGTTGGAGCGAAAATTACGGTTACGGATTAGGCGTTCGTTGCCCTAACGGATACGAAGGCTATACCGACTTTGGTTGGGGCGGAGCCGCAAGCGCTTACCTTGCAGTAGATATAGAAAAAGGTCTTTCGATATACTTTGGAATGCATTTGCTATCCTCACCCGCACAAGAAATTCGTGGCAAAGTATATGAATTTATTTGCTCTGAATTATTTGGGACTTTTGATATGGATGAATTGGTAAAACAAATAAATATCACAGGCAATTACAACCTTACTTATTAAGATAAAAAACACCCGAAGAAAATTCTTCGGGTGTTTTTTTACAGTATTATTAATTCCTTAGGGCTTTGTGTAAGATTTATTATGCCGTTTTCAGTAACATAAACCATATCCTCTATTCTTACACCAAATTCATTTTCCAAATAAATTCCGGGCTCGACCGTAATAACGGTGCCGCTCTTTAAAATTGTTTCATCTCTGGTATTAAACGCAGGGCTTTCGTGAATTTCAAGTCCTACGCTATGACCAAGACCGTGACCAAAACAGCCTTCAAATCCGCTATCATAAATCAGATTTCTCGCAATAGCATCAATATCCTTACAAACAACACCTGCTTTTATGCTTTCAAGCGCCTTAGTTTGTGCTTTTAAAACAGTATCGTATACGAATTTTTGCTTTTCGTTCACACCGCCTACCGCTACCGTTCTTGTCATATCCGAGCAGTATCCGCCGAATCTTGCGCCAAAATCCATAGTAAAAAAGTCGCCTTTTTCTATTTTCTTATCGGTAGGTACACCGTGAGGCAAGGATGTGTTTTTGCCCGAAATTGCAATAATATCAAAAGCGATACCATCCGCACCGTTTTTACGCATAAAGAATTCCATTTCAAGCGCAATTTCCTTTTCGGTTCTGCCAACTTCAAGCCTTTCTAAAATATAACTAAATGTCTTATCGGTAATTTCCTGCGCTTTTTTTATTGAATTTAATTCCTTTTTATCCTTAATACTTCTTTGCTCTTTTATAAAATTTTCGACAAAAGGACTATCACTAATTTCAACTAATGGGAAGCTTTGCTTTAAAGCGCCGTATTTTGCAACACTTATACTTTCGGTTTCCAAAAAAACAGTTTTAATTTTTTGGCTTTCCAGTATATCGCCTATTTGTTTATAAAGCCTTTCGCAAAGCACAACCTCCATATTTTTAACAGTGTTTTTTGCTTTTTCGTAATAACGGAAATCTATAAGAAAAAACGCCTTGCTTTTAGTAATTACAATAGTTCCCGCAGAGGATGAAAAGCCCGAAAAATAAATACGGTTATATTCATTAAACAAAAGCGCTGCTTGATTAGCTGTTAAAGCCTCCTGTAATTTTGAAATTCTTTCAAATGTCATTTTTATTCCCCTTTAAAATAGGTATTATTTTATCCGCCAAGGAAAGCAATGAAAAAAGATTTATTATAAGCATTATTCCATTAAAAAATTCCGCCACACGCCAAACCGTTTCAACCTTTAAAACCGCACCTAAAATACAAAAAAACGGATATATGTAAATAAATATTTTTTTACCCTTTCTGCCAAACAAATAACTACTGCAGTTTATACCGTAAACCGCCCAGCCTATAATGCTTGAAATCCCAAAAAGGCATAGCATAAGTGCTAATATATTCTGTGAAAAACCACCGTACAGCACAGAAAAAGCATTTGTAACAGGTAATGACGCGGTATTTCCGTAATCTATAATAACCCCGCTGCAAAGAATTGTCAATGCCGTTAGCGTACATAAAACAATTGTATCTAAAAACACCTCAAAAACGCCGTAAAGACCTTGCTTTTTCATATCTCCATCACCGGAAACCGCATAAGCCATTGCCGCCGTGCCAAGTCCTGCCTCGTTTGAAAAAATTCCCTTTGATGCGCCACAAACAACCGTAGTTAAAACGGTTCCTACCGCACCGCCTGTCACGGCAGACGGGTTAAATGCGCCTATAAAAATTTTTAAAAAGCATTCGGGCACAAGCCTTATATTAGCAAAAATAACCCCTAAGCACAAAACGATATATAAAACAGACATAAAGGGCACCGCCCTGGTTGTAAAATTGCTTATTTTACTAACACCGCCGATAACCACGCTTGCTGTAATAACAGCAAAAATTACGCCTACTAAAAGTCTTATATTCGCACTCTGCGAAAAACAAATAACTGCCGAATTTGTTTGTATAATATTACCGCTGCAAAAACAGGCAAAAACACCTGAAAATGCATAAATTTTTGCTAAAAATCCGTATTTTTCAGATAATCCGTTTTTAATGTAATACATAGGTCCGCCAACACATTCATCAGTCTTTTTTTCTTTGAATTTGACGGATATAACAATCTCTGCCGATTTAACGCACATTGCTACCAGGGCGCTTACCCACATCCAAAAAACTGCACCTGCGCCACCCAAGCAAACCGCCGCCGCAACGCCTACTATATTCCCCGTTCCTACCGTTGCAGAAAGCGAATTGCAAGCCGCTTGAAAGGGTGTTATACCGCCGTTATTATCGCCACTTTTAGAAAAAAATACTCTTACACTCTTGCTAAAATTCCTGAACTGATACCCTTTGGTTTTTAGTGTAAAATATAATCCCACAAGCATTAAAAGAGCAAACGGCAGCATACCTGAAATCAACTTTTCTATAAATTCAAAAACACTTTGCATACAAAAAACCAACTTCTTTTTTATTTATATTATTAAAATAAAAAAATTTTTATGATACTAGTTGAGATTTTTTAAAACTTAATGTATAATGGTATATGTATATGTATTTTTAGGATGTGAGCATATAATTTATCTTGATAACAGCGCTACCACAAAGCCTTGTAAAAAAGCGATTGACTGTATGAATGCTTGCCTTACAGAAAATTGGGGCAATCCTTCAAGCCTTCATTTGCTTGGTATGAATGCCGAAAATGAAGTAGCTTCTGCAAGGGAATGTGTTGCAAAATCAATATCTGCTAACACAAGTGAAATTATCTTTACCTCGGGCGGAACAGAGGCTAATAATACCGCTATAATGTCTGCCGTTTCCCGTAAAAACCGCGGCAACCGCATTATTACAACTGCAATTGAACACCCCTCGGTTTTAGAAACTGTAAAAAAACTTGAAAAAGACGGGTTTGAGGTTATTTACCTTAAGGTTGACAGTAAGGGTGTTATTTCGTTAGAGGAACTGGAAAATTCGTTAAATCAAAAGACCGTGCTTGTAAGCATAATGCTTGTTAATAACGAGGTTGGCTCTATTCAACCAATAGAACAAGCGGCAAAGCTTATAAAGCAAAAAGCACCAAACGCATTTTTTCATTGCGATGCTGTGCAAGCCTTTGGCAAAATGCCGATTAATGTAAAGCATTTGGGTGTAGATATGCTAACTGCAAGCGGTCATAAAATTCACGCTCCAAAGGGCATTGGTTTTTTATATTTAAATTCAAAAACCCATATCTCTCCGTTTATTACAGGCGGCGGGCAGGAAAAAGGTATGCGCTCTGGCACAGAAGCGGTACCGCTTATCGCCTCGCTTAAGGGTGCTGTTAATGATTTTCCTAACATTGCACAACAGCTCGAAGCTATCCGCTCACTAAACCTTTACGCAAGAGAAGCTTTAGGTAAGCTTTCTATGGTTTCATTTAACTCGGCAGACGCTTGCCTACCCTATGTTTTAAACATATCTGTAAACGGTTACCGTTCCGAAACGCTTCTTCATTTTTTAGAAATGAAAAATATTTATGTTTCAAGCGGTTCTGCCTGTTCCAAAGGTAATACAAGCTACGTTTTAAAGGAAATGGGCGTTAATTCCAAAAGTATTGATTCGGCACTTCGTATAAGCTTTTCAAAGCATAATACCCGTGAGGATATTGATATGCTTTATAGCGCACTTAAAGAAGCAACCGAAAAATTAAGAAAGGCGTAATATGAAAGAGATTATATTGATTAAAAACGGTGAATTGACCCTAAAAGGTCTTAACCGCAGTAATTTTGAAGATATATTAATAAAAAATATCCGCAGAAGGCTTAAAAGCCTTGGCGAATTCGATGTCCGCAAAGCGCAGTCTACCATTTATATTGAACCTAAAAGTGATGATTTTGACTTTGCCGAAGCGTTAGAGCGCGTAAAACTTATCTTCGGTATAGCCGCTTTTTCAAGAGCTTGTGTTTGCGAAAAAAGTATGGATGATATTCTAACTAAATCGGTTGAATATTTGAAGGATAGTTTGGCAAATATAAAAACATTCAAGGTAGAGGCTAAACGCTCGGACAAGCACTTCCCCTTAACCTCACCCGAAATTTGCCGTGAGGTTGGCGGCAAATTATTAGCAGCTAACCATCACTTAAAGGTAGATGTTCATAATCCTGATTTAGTGGTTTATGTTGAAATTCGCGATTATTACGCTTATGTGCGCGCAGAACAAATTCACGGTGCAGGCGGCTTACCCGTAGGCACTGCAGGTACCGCTTCTATTCTTATTTCGGGCGGTATAGACAGTCCCGTTGCCGCATGGACCATGGCAAAACGCGGCCTCAGACTTAACGCGATTCACTTTGCAAGTCCACCCTATACAAGCCCCCGCGCAGAGCAAAAGGTTAAAACCCTGCTTTCAAAGGTTGCCCGTTACAGCGGTACTATTAATCTTGCAATTGTACCCTTTACCGAAATTCAGGATGAAATTGCTAAAAATTGCCCCGAAGAATATTTTACCCTTATAATGCGCCGAATGATGATGCGTATTTCCGAACAGATTGCAAAAAATTCGGGCAGTATGGCGCTTATCACAGGTGAAAGCTTAGGTCAGGTTGCTTCTCAGACCTTACCCGCACTTGTTACAACCGACTTTGTAACAAATATGCCTGTGCTTCGTCCGTTAATTGGTATGGATAAGGAAGAAATTATAACCATTTCCCGTAATATTGACACATTTGAAACTTCCATCCTTCCTTTTGAGGATTGTTGTACGGTATTTACACCAAAGCATCCCAAAACACGCCCCACGCTTGAGTCGTGCGAAATTGCGGAAAGCAAGCTTGATGTTGATGCTCTTGTGCAAAAAGCAATAAGCGAAACCGAATACACCTATATTGAATGAGAGGTTTAAAACTTGATTAATACCCAACTGTTTGAAGCCGCGGAGCTAACGGTAGCGCTTCTTAAAAAACGAAAGCTTAAAATTGCAACCGCCGAATCCTGTACGGGTGGAATGGTTTCTGCCTTTATCACCTCGGTTTCAGGAGTGTCGGAGGTTTTCGAAATGGGTATTACATCATATTCCTGCCGAATAAAAAACGAAATTTTAGGCGTTGAAAACGAAGTCTTACAAAAATATGGTGCCATAAGCGAACTAACTGCAAAACAAATGGCAGAAAACATTCGCAAAATATCAGGCGCAGATATCGGCGTTTCGGTAACAGGCGCCGCCGGGCCCGACGGTTCTGAGGGGCACAACCCCGGTTTCGTATTTATCGGCTTAAATAATGGCGATAAAACAATCGTAAAACAGCTTGATATAGAGCCTAAAAGCCGCAATTTTGTACGCGAACAGACAGTTTTACAGCTTTTTCAATTAATTACAAATTTTCTTAAGGAAGATTAAATAGATGAAAAATATATTTAACAAATCCACTTACAAGAATATATGGGAATCTTTCTACAATTCGTACATTCCCACAAAACGTGATAATTTAACCCAAATTATTTTAAAGGGTACATTTCTTTTAATACTTGTACTGCTTATTTTCTTCTTTGTTTTTGTGGTTAGCTATTTCACAGCTATAAGCTCTGAGCAAAATATGTTTTTGGAAAATAAACAGGTTTTCCAACAGCTTTCTTCGGGTAATCAAAAGAACTATATAAAAGCGTTAAAGTATTTCAAAAAGCAAAATTCCGACCTTAAGGCTTGGATTTCCATAAGAAACACCTCGCTTGCAAGTCCTGTTTACCAAACTAAGGATAATAAATTTTACCTCAACCACAACCAATTAAAAGAAAAAAGCTCTTTCGGTGCTCTGTTTTTTGATAGTAAGGATTCGGTTGTAACCGAAACAATTGATAAGAATTTCGTAATATACGGCAATAGCCCAAAATCAGACCAGTTGTTCTCTTGCCTTAAAAATTACAAATCCTTATATTTCTACAAGCAAAATCCTTACATAAATCTTTCCACTATGCAAGGCACAGAAAAATATGTTATTTTTGCAACCTTTATAATTAATTCCGACCGCAAGGATGACAATAATTATATTTTTGACTATAAAAGAAGCAATTTTGAAGATTCCGATTCTTTTACCCTTTGGTATGAAGAACTAAGACAGCGAAGCCTTTATTTACCAACCGTAAATGTAACTAATGAGGATAGCTTTTTAACCCTTGTTACCGATTCTGTTGAATTTAAGGGTGCAAAGCTTGTTGTAATGGCTCGCAAGGTAAGTCTTGACGAAACTATTGATATTTCAAAAACCGTTATAAATAAAAAACCACGCTATCCAAGTATTTACTACAGCATTAAAAAAATAAAAAATCCGTTTGATATTTAAGGAGGCAGATTATGTTTTATAATATTAAGTCAGATATTATCTACTACAAAACCGCAACCGACTTTGAGTTAGAGTTCAACCTTTGCGGCACCTGTAGAATGCGCCTTTTAAGTGATAAAATGCAGGATAAAAAGTCCTTTGTTCACTCTCTTGCGCGCGCAGTTTCGCGTAGTAGCATTATTCTTATAGCAGGTCCCCTTTTTGATGAAAACGGCACAATCGCAACCGTAACAGAAGCCATAAACACCTCTACCGAAAGGGTTGATAATGCTGCTTTTGGAATTTCAGGCGACTATGAAATTAATATTATCAAGGATTCTACACCGCTTGTTACGTCTGACGGTTATTTCGGCGGTTGTATTATAGAGTCCGGCCCACAAACTATGATTCTTCTCACCGATAATAAGGAAATTCGCAAAACAATTATGAAAGAGCTTATTCACCCTTATATAGAGGAATTATATGCCGCACAAATTTCCACATCGAACGATGAAAGTGACTCGGACGATGTCATTCTTGACACCGAAGAGGAAACCGAGGCTCAGGCTATGCCCGAAGCAGATGAAGAAATCCCTGAAGCTGCTGCAGAAGAAGTTGCCGCGCAAACAGAAGAACCCGAGGAAGCTACAAATTATGAAATTCCTTTGGAGGAAGCGGCTGAACTCATCCCCGAGTCTGAAGAGAATCAGGATGAAACCGTTGATTTAAATGAAACCATTGATTTATTCGTAGAGCCCACAAAAATGGACCGCGAAACAGTAGACCGTCGCACAACCGAGTACGCTATTTCAGAGGACGAATTCAATTACGACGAGGACGAATACTACGAAGAAGAACCGGTGAAAAATAAAACAGATCTTAGCTGGGCAGTTTTAATAATTTCTATGCTTTTGCTTCTAATTACAATAGTTTTATGCTACTGTATCTTCATTTTCCCATCAAGACATGGCGTTTCCCCTGTTTCAAATCTTCAGGAAATTTACAACACCCTATTTGGATAAAATTGTAACTATAAAAATAACAATACCCGTGTTTTTTCGAAACCACGGGTATTATTGTTTATTTTCTTTACCAATAGGTTGAATTGTGATATAATTTAACTGACCGATAAATTCTAATTCTACAAAGGGGCATTTTATGAAAAAAACAATTAAAATCATTTCCTTGTGCTGTTTGGCGATTTTACTTATTTTTGGAATATTTATGACTATACCATCAAAAACTGTAGATTTTCGTGGTACTGTGACTAAAATTGAAACTACCGACAATAATACCGTTTTTAACATTTCTACAACAGAAGCATCTTATATAATTATGGCGAATAATAAAACCAAAGTTACATATTGCTGTAAAGATGACCCAAATATTGATTTATCAGATATTAAAATCGGCGATAATATTGAAGGCAATTATCGTTGGTTGTCTAAAGATAACATAGCAAAGTTTATAACTGTGGAATATCATAGTTAGCAAATTACAATTGGTCGAACAGATAGAAATTGGCTATAAAGTTTTTACAAATAAGAAAGAAGAGCATTACCAACAGGTAGTGCTCTTCTCTTTTTGGCGCAGACGGAGGGATTTTGTCTCGGCACTCCCGTGCCTATCGCCTCGCATACGCTCGTTGCCGCGCCTAAACAACAGTCCACCGGACTGTTGTTTTTAACGGCTTGTTCGAATCCCTTTTAATTATTTACAAATAAAAAAACAGAGTATATACCTTTCGATAATGCTCTGTTTTTATTGGCGCAGACGGAGGGATTCGAACCCTCGTCCCTCAGGGGGCATCATGATTTCGAGCAAAAGGCAGTATCTGCCGCACCGCCCCTCTCCGTCCCTGAAATGTGCAATATGTCCACCCATTCTGCGAGAATTTGAAAAACGCACGGATTTTTGCGAGAAATTTGCGAGATAGATGCGAGAAAACCTTAAAAACCTTTGTGTGTTCTCGGGCAAAGAAAACACAAGGAGAATGAAAATGAACCAAGAAAAACTAAGAGAAGCATACGAAAAGATGCTCAAAAAATGCCCCGATATCCTAACACCGATGAAAGCAAACCGATGGTCGCCCGTCGGAAAGAACACCATCTACGCCGCACTCAAAAACGGTGAAATAGAATCCTATACCTACAAGGGCGGTTACATCTTCACTAAGGACGCCTTTATCGATTACCTCGTCAAGACCGCAAACGATAAAGGCAGAGGTTATACAATCCGAGGTGATAAGAAATGTTGAGCAGCTTACCGCAAGTGCTGTCGGGAGAACAGGTGCGGTGTGTCTTGCATATCAGTAAACGCAAGTGTGCTTGGATGCTCAACAACGGCTTTATCAAATGTCAAAATACCGGAAAGAGAACAAGAAAATATACCGTGCTCAAGGAAGACCTGCTCACCTACATAGAGGACTCGGCAAAGCACCCTGAGAAATATGTTACGCCCCACGTCGAATTCTCCACGGCAAAGTACGGGAACACATGCAACCCCCGACCGCGCAAAACAGGATTTCCTTCCTCTCTGCCGTCAACATTTCGCCCATGGCTCGAACAAGAATTCGAATTCGTCCCCGATGCACTCACCATACCTCAGGTCATCGCAACCACAGGCTATACCGATAACACCGTCAACCGTTGGCTCCGCCAAGGCCACCTGAAGTCCGTCCAAACCCAAACCACAAAAATCATCCCAAAACTCTGGCTCATCGACTTCTACTGTTCCTACGCCTACACCATAACAAATATGTCCGATAAGCACATCAAACTCATGCAAAAGTTCTTCAAACAAAATCAGTAAAACACCCAAAAGAGGTTGCGCATACTTTTTATGCGCAACCTCTTTTTTAAGTAAAATGATTATTGTATAAAATAAAACCTCAACTATCATTAGATACACTACAGTATTAGTTAAGATCTTTAGATTTCTTTTTCTGATTAATAAATTCTATTATGCTTGGATAGGCAGAACGATCAATTTGTTTTGCTGCGACTAAACAACCGTATAGTTTATTGATATCTTGCTCATCTGCATAATTATCAAATCGATCAATTATTTTCTTTCTAAGCTTATTGGGTATAGTAATATCTCCATCAGCTTTTACTATTACACCTGTGATTTTTTTAGGTTCAGTTGGATAATAATACTTTACTTTGTTCTTAGAAATGTTATATCCGTGCTTAGTAACGATATTAAGTATCTTTTTGCGTACATTTAGATCTATTGGGCTCGTGCTCGAAAAAACTGCATCATCTACATACACGGTCATCGTAATGTCGTAAAAATCACATATACTATGCAGTTCATCAAACATTCTCTTGTTTACTAAATAAGATAGTAGTGGGCTTGGAGATGCTCCTGTACACAAGTGATTTAGATGTCTAATTCTTTTTGCTATTAAAAAATCATCAATTTCTTTTCGGCTTTGTAAAGGGCGAGATAAATCAGAAGTACATAGGTTGGTCAAAATTTCGGCTACATCTGAAGACGTTTGTAATTCTGATTTGAAAAAACTATAAACTTTTTCTCTGGGAATATTGGGGAAAAATGCGGATATATCAATCTTAAATAAATATCTTCTGCCAATGTGATTTTTGGCGTGATTTACATAAGATTTCCCTTTTACCCCGGAATAAACATATGATGGAAACGAAATACTGGAAAGCCCATTTTTAATTCGTTTTTGAATGCGTTTTAACTCTGAAGAAGGTGCTTCTACAAGTCTTGGCTTGCTAGAATGATCTATGTAAGGAGTGATGTTTTGTTGTACAAAATTTTGCTGAAACCACTTTTTACTTGGCATGCCTAGTAGATTTGAAAGCATTTTCTTTGATTGCAGGGCATACAAAGGACAATTTTTATACAACAAATTCACCTCGATTATTAAAAAGATGTGTTGGTTAGCAACCTAATGCACTCAATAAAGAGCTAATAGCTTGAATGAGTGTATTATAGTCGCTAGAGGGCATCGCTAACAGTTTTGCTACAAGCGCTATAACTATCGCATATACAATTACAGTGCCTGTTTCGGATTTGCCATTGAAGTTGATGTTAACATTAACTCTATTTCCTGAGAAAAGATGAATGTTAACATCTCTTTTTTTAGCTCTTTTCAAAGAATTCACCTCCTCGTTATTATTGACCCCTCTCTTATCGAGAGGTCTCCCCAAGCGTCTATAATAACGACAGGTGATAATATGGGTGAATGTCCTTTTGACCAACACAAGTTTCGAACTCCCCAAACAGTATAGCTATAGGTAGTTCTACTTCAAGACGATAATAAAGTGCCAAAGGGGTCTACATAGTCTTATCGGTATAACTATAAACAGTGACATAGTCCATGTGTCCGTATAACGATAATGATATGTGGACGGTGTTGGGCTCGTCCTGAAAAAATATTACAGCACGTATGCACTGTAACCATTTGCATTTCTGCAAACCACGCGGGGAGATTATGCGAACCATTTCTGTTAGCCCTTATATTATATCATATAATGTCGAAACAATCAATGATTTTAGCCTTTTTTCTTTGTGAAAATACTGCAAACGCAAGATTTTTGCTGAAAACTGTTGAGCATTGAAATTAAATGTGCTATAATACAAGATAATGATAATATGCAAAATTATAATTATTTTGAGGTGTATTATGGCTGCAAGTTATAAGAAGTTATTCAAACTCTTAATTGACCGCGACATGAAGAAAAAAGAGCTCGCTGAGAAAGCTGGTATCAGCATTGCAACTATCACTAAGATGGGTAAAGACGGTGCAGTAGTATCAAGTGATGTATTGGTAAAAATATGTTCTGCGTTAGACTGCACAATGGATGATATCGTTGAAATTGTTCAAAATAAGTAAAGTCCTGTTTATCGTACATTAGATGTTGTAAGATTTATAGAAGGGGTACTTTATTTATGATTACTATTAACGATTTATCTGTGTGGATTAAAGAGAACACATCGCTGAGCGATAGTTCAATTTATAAATATTCTCATGCTGTAAATACCATTTCAAAAGAAATGCTCCAAAAAGGTATTATTCCTGTTGATTTATTAGCTATGTCGGAGTTACAGTGCGATATATATTTGCCGATTATTTTGCAAGATTCTGACTTCATTTCAAAGAACAGTACAGGAAATAATATGTACAGTAATGCATTAAAGCAATACCGCATGTTCAGAACTGCAACTTCGGATAAGGTTGTGGATCAAACAGAAGTTGAGAATGCTATTTCAGGTTATGCAACTCTCGCCGAAACCGAACGCACTGCTATCGTTAAATCAAGAGTCGGTCAGGGACTCTTCAGAAAGCGCTTGATTGATAAATATAAAGGTGCCTGTATTATTACAGGTGTTTCTGCCAAAAAGCTTTTGGTAGCAAGTCATATAAAACCTTGGGCAGTAAGCAATAACGAAGAAAGATTAAGCGAAGAAAACGGTCTTTTGTTGAGTCCGACGTATGATAAACTTTTTGATTACGGACTGATTACATTCAGCAATCAGGGCAATATGATCATTTCGTCACAACTTTCGGATGAGGATAAAAATAAACTTCATTTATCTACAAACATTCAATATGATTTGAAAATGTCTTCAAAAATGATGGAACATTTGGATTATCACAGAGATATTATTTTTGTTCGTAAATAACGCTGGACTTCTAAAAATGTTTGGATATACTTGTGTTATGAAAAGGAGAAGCACAGATGGATAATCATACTCCCGAGCAACGGCACAAAAATATGAAGGCCGTTAAAAACAAAGACTCGGAAATTGAAAAGTTATTACGTAAAGAGTTATGGTCTCGCGGATTGCGTTACAGAAAGAACTATAAAAAGTTAATCGGAAAACCTGATATTGTATTTATAAGTAAAAAGGTTGCTGTATTCTGTGATAGTGAATTTTGGCACGGTTATGATTGGGAAAATAAAAAGCAAGAGATTAAATCTCGACAGGAATTTTGGATTCCTAAGATAGAATGTAATATGCAGCGAGATAATGAAGTAACAAAAGCTCTTGAAGATGAAGGATGGACAGTTCTGCGTTTCTGGGGTACTGAAATCAAGAAAAACACAAAAGAGTGTGCTGATATAATAGAAAGGAAGGTAACTTCAAAAATGGGGAGATTAAAGTCTATCGACTTGTTTGCCGGTATCGGCGGAATTCGGCTCGGCTTTGAAAATGCATTTAAAAATCAGATTGAAACAGTGTTCGTAAGTGAATGGGATGAACATGCTCAAAAAACATATAAAGCAAATTTTGAAGATGAGTTTGAAATCGCCGGTGATATAACAAAGATAGATGAAAAAGATATACCAGAGTTCGATATTTGTTTGGCGGGATTTCCTTGTCAAGCATTTAGCCTTGCAGGTAAACGCCAAGGCTTTGACGACAATTATAAAGGCCTATGCCGAGGTACCTTATTTTTGGATGTAGCAAGAATCTGCGAGTATCATAAACCACGGGTTATCTTCTGCGAGAATGTAAAAGGGCTTGTGATTCATGATAGAGGAAGAACGCTTCAAATTATCAAGAAGACTTTCGCAGACTTAGGCTACAAAGTGTTTACTAACAACGATACAACGCTTAACAGTAAGAATTTCGGTGTGCCTCAAAACAGAGAACGAATCTATATCGTAGCATTTAGGAATGATATTGCACCCGAAGTATTCAATTTCCCGCAAGGCACCGATAATACAAAAAGGATTAAAGATATAATAGAGGAAAAACCCGTTCCTGCAAAATATTATCTAAGTGATGTTTACCTCGAAACCTTGCGTCAACATAAGGCAAGACATGAGGCTAAAGGAAACGGCTTCGGATATGAAGTCAGAGGGATGGATGATATCGCAGGGGCAATTGTCTGTGGCGGAATGGGTCGCGAAAGAAATCTTATTGTAGACAAGCGTCAAAAAGACCTTACCCCTACCACGCATATTAAAGGCGAAATCAACAAAGAAGGAATTCGTAAGATGACGCCTCGCGAATGGGCAAGACTGCAAGGATTCCCCGATAGCTTTAAGTTACCACTTGCAGATGTTCACTTATATAAGCAATTCGGAAATAGTGTAACTGTTAATGTAATTGAAGAAATAGCTAAAGAGATAAAAAAGGTATTAAAATAGCTGCGGATAAAACTATCCGCAGCTGTAGTCCAAGGTTATTGATTTGAGTGGAAAATATAATATTCTTTTTCAATTCCTTTTTCTTTATTCTTTGGTATATATTCAATATCCATACCATACTCAGATCTTACATATCGTAATTGGCGAGTCCACTCTCTTGTTTTGGCGATAACTGATAATTTGCCAACGTCTATAGGCGTGTCTTTATAATGTTCAAAATAAAGGCGAAGACGATCTTTGGTATTTGTTGCAGCTGTAATTCTTGCCATAAGTTCCGGGTTTTCGCTTTCAACAAAATTTTTCTTTCCTTCGTTACAATCACCGCAAAGAACTTGCAGATTTTCCAGTTCGGTTTTTCCACCCCAAGAAAGCGGAACAATATGATCAATATGAACTCGAATATGATCCTGCTTGACTGATTTGCCGCACATTTGGCATGTGCTGTTATCTCGAATCATTACCATGGATCTAAGTTTTGTACTGATGTAACGATCGTCCTTGGGAGCGTTTTGAGGATCGGCATACGGGAAACAATAACATTTTGTACTTCTGTTATAATCAACGATATATCCGTCATCTCTTAATGTTCGCAGCGATCTTTCCCAGCTTCCGACGTGTCCAACCAATTCTTCCAATATATCTCTGTGGATTTGTTCACCGACATGTTCTTTAAAGTAACGTAAAAGTTTTGGTTTTGCGCCTTCGGATTTAGCCATATTTATCTTCCCCTTTTTGGTAGTATATTTATATTTTATCACAAATAGTTGCAAATGTCTATACGGAGGAATTTTAGAAACCATGAATGTAATAAGTTTGTTTTCCGGAATTGGTGGCATAGACCTTGGTTTTAAACAGGCGGGGTTTGAAATCGTATGGGCAAATGATAATGATGCAGCTGCTTGTAAGACGTATAGAAATAATTTTGGGGAAACAAGTATATGCGAACAAGATCTTCGCTTGGTGTCTGTACAAGATGTTCCGGATGCAGATATATTAACGGCTGGTTTCCCTTGTCAACCGTTTTCGGTCATGGGCTATCAGCGTGGATTTAATGATCCTCGAGGAAATTTATTCTTTGAAATAGCAAGATTCATTGATGCTAAAATGCCCCGGATAGTATTCCTTGAAAATGTTCAAAATTTAATAGAACACGATAACGGTAAAACTTTTCTTGCTATTTATAATACGCTTGCACAATTTGGCTACTCTGTTAAATATAAAGTTATAAATGCAACTGATGTTAATATTCCGCAAAATCGAGCAAGAATCTTTATTGTTGCTTTTCGCGATATAGAAGACTGTGATAAGTTCTTATTTCCAGATTCAGTACCGTTTGAAGCAACAATTGATAATCTTATCGACAGAAGTGTAAAGCACGATGATATTTATTATTACGGCTCTGAGAGCCGATATTTTAAGACCCTCAATGCAAAAATTGTCGACAAAACAGGAATTTACAGAATTGATGATAGCGGTATAGCCACTCGCAAATGGGATATCTGCCCTACTCTAAAAGCAAATATGGGAACTTATCACGACCGCGTGCCGATCATTCGCGATGATTTTGGAATACGCAAACTTACACCTATGGAATGCCTTGCTTTTCAAGGATTTCCAAAAGAATTTATATTCAAGGGGATATCACTTGAAAATGCATATAAACAATGCGGAAACACGGTTTGTGTCCCCGTTATAAAAAGTCTTGCTGAGAAAATCAAAGAAGTGTTAATGGAGGAATAATATGGATACACATGATAAAATAAGAGAAATTCGCACTGAATTTAAAGATTTTTTAATTGAAAAAAATCCCGAGTGGTCGGAAAGCACTCTTAATACACACCTGTCCGACGCATTTTTTATTTGGAATAACACGGTTATTCCAGGATTTTGGAAAGTATTTGTTTCTGATGAAAGTATGAATAGTGCGAAGGAAAGTATCAAAGAATTCCTTAAAAATGAAACAAAGTCACAAAACTATGACGAACGAACAAGAGGCTATTTTAGAGATCTTAATAGATTAAAAGATTTCTTCGATTCCAAATACGGTGGCGTTGCTAACAGTATCGGTAACGAGTTTGATGCAGAGGAGTTACTCTACGATATTGCCAAGCGTTGCTACGATGGAGTGATTTCCAAAGATGACGCTTTGGATGAAATGTGCGAAAAAGTCACTAATTTCAACAGGGTTTCTCATAAAATGTATCTCGATTTATTTGCTTGTATGATCGAAAATCGAAGATATACGAGAAGGGGTAACCTGGAGCTTACTATCTGTATGATTCGTAATATTGGCAGAGATTACGGAAACGACAAGATGCTTAACGCTCTCAATTCGACACGCGATAATATCGTTTACTACTACGGTCAGACAGGAAACAAGTCAAATAGTATGAGAAGATCTTGTCAACAGATCGTTGATAAAAATGGGTTTGACTTATCTTTTGGCGAAGAAATTTTTGATGGAATTACCCCAAAGAAAAACAACACCGCTACTCTTGCAGATGACGATGTTGATACGATTCGTTATTGGATTTACTCACCCGGAGATAATGCTTGTAAGTGGGATGAATTCTACAAAGCAGGTATTATGGCCATTGGCTGGAGCGGCATAGGAACACTTACCGATTTTGATAGTAAAGACGCCATGAAGAAGAAAATGAAGGAAACCTATGGCGACCAATACAGCTATAAAAATGCTGCACATGCCACGTGGCAATTTGTAAATGAAATCAAGCCCGGCGACGTTGTTTTTGTAAAAAAAGGAATGTATAAAGTTATCGGTCGTGGCGTAGTTTCAGGCGATTATGAATACCGTCCTGATCTTGAAGATGAGGAATACGAATACGGTCATGTTCGCAGTGTCGACTGGACGCACAACGGTGAATGGGATCATCCCGGTCAGGCTGTTATGAAAACTTTGACCGATATTACCTCATACACCGATTATGTGGAAAAGTTAAATGCTTTATTTGCCGATGACATCGAAGATGTTGAAGAAGTAGAAACCACATATCCTCCTTATGACGTAGACAAGTTTCTTGAAGAAGTTTATATGGACAAGACCGATTACAACACCTTGGTTGGTCTTATCCGCACCAAGAAAAACGTAATTCTCCAAGGTGCACCCGGCGTTGGTAAAACCTTCGCGGCCAAAAGATTGGCATATTCGATGATGGGACAAAAAGACCAAGACCGTGTAATGCTCGTTCAGTTCCATCAAAGCTATACATATGAAGATTTCATTGAAGGTTTCCGTCCTACCAGTGCCGGTAGTGGTTTTGAAATCAAGAAGGGTTCTTTCTACAACTTCTGCAAAAAGGCAGGAGAAGATTTGGAAAACGAATATTTCTTCATCATCGATGAAATTAACCGTGGCAATTTGAGCAAAATTTTCGGCGAGCTCTTTATGCTTGTTGAAAATGATAAGCGCGGCAACTCCCTGCAGTTGCTTTATTCTGACGAAAAGTTCAACGTACCGAGCAATGTTTATATTATCGGTATGATGAATACTGCCGACAGAAGTCTTGCTATGCTCGACTATGCACTCCGCAGAAGATTTGCATTCTACACAATGAATCCCGGATTTGATTCTGACGGTTTCCGTAATTACAAAACCAAACTTGCCAACGATAAAATGGACAAGCTAATTGCCTGTGTTGAAAGTCTGAACGGTGTTATTGCCGCAGACGATTCACTCGGTGAAGGCTTTTGCATTGGACACAGTTACTTTTGCAATATTGAAGAAGTTACTGATACAGCATTGTCGAATATTGTTGAATATGAACTTGTACCTTTGTTAAAGGAATATTGGTTCGATGAACCCATTAAAGTGAAAGATTGGACAAGCAATTTAAGGAGTGCAATCAAGTGATTCCGATAAAGAATGTTTACTATATGCTCTCATACGCGTTTCAACTTCTTAATGAGCAAGGGTATAAAAAACTTGCTACTGAGGACTTCGATAATGCCGGAGATTTATGTGCGGCCATTTTAATTCGAGGTATTACATATCAGTTAAAGCGTGGCCTTGGGTGTGAGTATATATCTGAAACGGATATGATATCGGCGATCCGTGGCAAAATTGAAATCACTGAATCCATTAAGAATCAAAGTATGATTCGTAGCCAAATGGTGTGTACATACGATGAGTTTTCGATAAATTCTCCTTTGAACCAAATAATTAAATCTACCGTAATGCTCCTGCTTAAAGCAGATATATCCAAAACTCGTAAAAAAGAGCTTCGTAAGTTAATGGTGTATTTCGATGATGTTTCGGTAGTTGATGTTCGCTCTATTAACTGGGTAATCAATTATAATCGCAACAATCAAACCTATAGATTACTGATTACTATCTGTTACCTGGTTGTTAAAGGATTGTTGCAGTCGAAAAGCGATGGTTCTGTAAAGATGATGGACTTTTTAGATGAGCAAAGAATGTGTCGTCTATACGAAAAGTTCATTCTTGAATATTACAAAAAACACTATCCGCAAATTAGAACTGCTGCTTCCCAGATTGAGTGGGCATTAGATGACGGTATTAGCACAATGCTCCCCACTATGCAGAGCGATATTATGCTCTCTTGTAAAAAGGGTGATATTGATAAAACATTGATTATTGATGCAAAGTATTACGCACATACTACGCAAGTGCAGTACGATGTACATACATTGCATTCAAACAACCTCTATCAAATATTCACTTATGTCAAGAATAAAACAACCAAAGGTGGAGATGTTTCAGGCATGCTCCTCTATGCCAAAACAGATGAGGAAATATTTCCAAACAACGAGTATCAAATGAGTGGCAATAGGATTACAGTTCGCACACTGGATTTGAACTGTGAATTTGAAGGAATTTCACAACAATTAAATGAAATTGCAGACGCATTTTTACAGTAAATCAAAAGTATTTAGGCGGGATGTTATGACCTTATCGAATAAAATTAAAGTATTATATAAAATTACAAATGAGCTGGAAAAAGAATATCCCGGAAGAAAATTTACGGTTGATGGACATCTTGTCGGGAGTATTGGCGAAGTCATAGTTGCCGAGCATTATGGGTTAACTCTTTTGCCAAATTCAACAAAAACTCACGATGCGTATTCAAAAGATGAAAAATTCGTGCAAATCAAAGCAACACAAGTAAAAAGTATATCTATCTCTTCAGAGCCGGACTATATTATAGTGATTAAATTATTGTCAGACGGCTCTTGGGATGAAATTTATAATGGCCCCGGCAAACTCGTATGGGATAATGCAGGGAAAATGCAAAAGAACGGACAACGTCCCATATCGCTTAACAAGTTAAATAATTTGATGAATTTGGTGGATGAAAAGGACAAGATATCACGAGTTTTGTGAGGTTTATAATGGTAAAAGAAATAATACATGATCCGATTTTTCTTGCGGGAAAGTCGGAGATGGCGACAAATCAATATACCGTTAAATAGTAATGTAGACATTCTATATGTTTTTAACAATATACTAGCGCTTATAATAAAAATAATTAAAATTTATATATTGGAGTGATTTTATGAAGTGTCAGGCTACAGAGTTGGAAATAGAAACATTGGTGAATCGAATTGCCAATGGTGATATGGATTTACAGCCAAACTTTCAAAGAGGTGAAATTTGGCCAATACAAAAAAAGAAAAAGTTAATTGACTCTATTCTAAGAGGTTGGAGAATCCCCCCTATACATGTTGTGAGAGGTGCTAATTCTATAGATGAGGTGTTGGATGGACAACAAAGACTCGCTGCAATTAGAGATTTTTACAAAGATGAATTTAAAGTAGATGGAAAAATTGAACCCTCCGATGACGATATAGAAAAGTTGGATGGCTTACGTTATAGTGAGCTGCCTACAGAGTGGCAGAGAAAATTCAGACAATATAGCATCAATTTAGTAAGGTTAACCGAGTATAAACCTGCTGAGCCAGCTGAATTATTCTATCGCTTGAATCAACCTTCAGCTTTAACCTCAGCAGAACAGCGTAATGCTTATATAGGTGTTACCAGAGATCAGGTCAAACACCTTACTAATTTATTCATTTTAAGCGGCGCTACACCAGAACTTATTGGTTTTGCCAATTCTAGATTAGCATACGATGAGATAATATCTAAGTTATGTTATACAGTTCAAATAGCCACATTAAAAAAGAAAATAACATCTTTGGATATTTCAAACTATTATCGTCATGGTATTGCTTTTTCAGACGAGAGTATAGAAACTGTTAAAAATACGCTGGATAAGTTTGTTATATGCCTAAAGGATATAAATGGATTCAAGTTTCGTTTTAATAAAGCAACGCTTTTTAGCTGGCTCGTTTTTGTTCGTCAAAATTTGGGAATGGATAACGATGTGCTTGAACGTTTGATACTTTCCTTTGAATTTTGTCGTACATATATCAAAGGAAAAAGTATGAATATTGATCCTCATTTAATGGAAGAGTATCGCACTTTACAACAAAAACTTCCTTATGTTGATGCTGTTTTGAATATCTTTAATCAACGTTGTGCCACAGGCACAACGGATCCGATCGGAATCACACATAGAGATATAATCATTAACATATTTAAGGATGCACTTTCAAATGATAAAACTCAATTGATTGAATATTCAGTGCAAATGTATAAAGAAAATGAAAATATGAACTATGTGTTAGAGAAAATCACTGAGGAGTTTTCTTGGGGGGATGTTTATAAATGAGGAGCGCCAAGGCACAGGATTATTGGAAAAAAGTATATAAAAAAACTCATAATAATTCGTTCTCTGAAATAGATTTGCTCGGTTTAAACGGTATAAACAAAATACAGTGTAATTCAGGAATATTGGCTATTTGCGGGCTTAACGGAGCTGGAAAAAGTACTATTGTATCTGCTGTTAAGGATATTATTGGAATGTCTCTTTTGGTTAAAGATGAAAATAAAATTCAGGGCAAAAAAGTACAAGGCACCTTTGTGCTGAACGGATCAAGCATACCATGCTCGAACGTGGCATCAGAACGCCTTGTTGATAATTCATTCGATATTTCAAAAATAAAATATATGGATTTTGAGTCAAGTACAAAAATTCAAAACTATATGATTACTCAAACCAATTTGGATGAATTGTTACCGCAATATGAAGAATATGAATTAAGCGAAGATGAATTGAACTCCATAAACTATATAGTTGGCAAAGACTATCAGCTATGCGGGATTCGTGAATTTGATGGTGCTGATGTTGATAGCTATGACGAAGAGATCCCATATTTTAGAGTCGTGGTAGATGATGAGGAATACACTTCCATAAACATGGGCACAGGAGAACATTTTTTACTCTATCTGTTTTGGTGTATTAATCGTGCAGAAAAGGGAACTATATTATTGATAGAAGAGCCAGAAACATTCATAGGTATTGCTTCTCAATGTAATTTTGCTAATTTTCTGGCACAAAATATAGTTACTAACGATGTACAAGTAATATTAACAACTCATTCACCATACATATTAAAAAACATAAAAAATGAAAGTGTGAGAGTTGTGAGCAGATATAGGAATCAAGTGACAATAAATACTCCGCCTGATGAATTATCAGTCGAACAATTTCTTGGTATCGATTATCAGCAAAAGGGAATATTTTTTGTAGAAGATAGAGTTGCTGCGGACTTATTAACTATAATTATAAATGACAGATTGCCATATTTATTAAAAGAGTTTGATATTGAATCAGTAGATGGTGAAGGTAATATTACTACTCGTTTAAAGTTCCCTCACAGCGATAAAATGAGATATCAATTTGTTGGTGTATATGATGGCGATATGAGAAATAGACTTGATACTGAAGAGATAAATTGGAAACATTGCTTTTTACCAGGTGATGATTCTCCAGAAACTATGTTTTATAAATTTTTAAATGATAATGAAAGCATTCAAAGGTTTAGTCAATATATTGGGAAGCCCACCGAAACTGTTTTAATGGTTTTGTCTATGTATCAAGGTCACGATCCTCATGATTGGTTTGAAGAGATTCGTAAAAAAATAGCGATTGATGGAAAATTCTTAGTA
>JAZRMY010000047.1:0-1024 GCA_045647925.1 Acutalibacteraceae bacterium
GTAAAGGGGATTAACATCTCGAACGGTGTCTTAAGCACCAATGACAATTAATAATCTTTATCCTTTACTGCTTCTGTTCACTTACGAAGATAGCGAAATCTCGCTATCTTCGTTTCGTTCTGCAAATATAGAATGACAAAATCGCGATATTTTATTCGGGCAGACACGCCGGTCTGCCCCTACAGTTCTTCTTCTCATAACCTTTTTTGTTTTTAATCTCCTTTAATTTATTTTGTTAACCGAGTGAAAATAACTACATTCGCAGTATAAAGTCTCAGAGAAAATTCGTTATGTGTGTTAACTCGTTGAATATAAAAGAAATGTGTGCAAGAAAGGCTGCTTTAAATTTGGTAGTCTTGGATTTTTGTATAAACACACACACACACACACACACACACACACACACACACACACACACACACAATTTCCCCTATGTTATATTAAAAAAGTACAACAGGTATTTTATGCCGTTGTAAATGAATTGCAAGCCATAAAAACATTGTGGCTTGGTTCTCTATTGTCTTTTTTGTGCCAAAAACAATCATTTAAATATAATCATTTATGAAAAAAGTATTTTTATTCTCTTTTGGGCTTGTTGCAGCCCTCTCTTCGCTGTTTGTATCGTGTAGCGATAATAATGGCGATGACGATAAGGGCGACTCTCTTATCTGTCAAATAAGCGTTAGTAACACCACTGGCGGTAGTGCAAAAATTACCAATTACATCGGCTCCTCGGCAAATGTGCTTATCGGCAATGGCGTAGAGGTGGTAGCCACTCCCGATGAAGGTTATAATTTCATAGGTTGGTATTTAGGAAATAGCGTTGTTCCCGTAAGCACCGACGCTGTTTTTACCTTTACAGCCAGCAAGGACATAGCTTTGTTGGCAAAGTTTGAGAAATCTTTTTCTGTTTCAGTCCGTAGTGCAGGTAACGGTAAAGTCTCTTTTAAAGATATTGCAGAAACATCACTACAGGATGTGCTGATAGGTACAGAGTTGACTGCCATAGCTGTTCCTGCTGAAA
>JAZRMY010000048.1:0-1623 GCA_045647925.1 Acutalibacteraceae bacterium
TCACCTGATTTAGCTGCCACATAAATTTCACGACCAAATTTCGCATAAATACGACTGTTAGCTGCGTCTTTACCGGCCTTTTTGTCCTTAATATTATTCCATTTACGACCCATAGTTCCACTCTCTTTCGATTTATATAAAGTATAAGCTTGTTTTGTAACTTTATTATTATACATAAAAAGTTGCACATTATAAAATAGACGGTGTGAAATTTCTTAGCTTTTATTCTACTGACTGAAATTTCTCTTTTAGAATATAGTACGATTCTTTTAAGCGTTCTTTACTTTCAGGAAATGTCCTGCCCGTTATTTTCTCTTATGGAGACTTTTTGGTTCCGTCCACTGACAATTTTCTTCCGATTGGAAGGTATTATTTATTACATTCGTGGTCGCAAAGATTGGGGACAACTACAACGAAGAGGCTTATCTAAAGATATTAAAAAACAAAACAGGTCTCTTGAAAATGTTTTTCAAAGCGACCTGTTTTATATTAAAATAACCCTTGCTCCTCCATAACCTTCTCTAACAACGCCTCGCAGCCTTCTACACAAAGCTCATATGTTTCTTGAAAATCGCCTGTATACCAAGGGTCTGGTACATCTTTTTTGTGTGGTGTTAAATCTAAGAAACGGAAAATTTTTGTGTTATCATGTGCATGTAGCATATCACGTGTATTTTTTACATTGCTTGCATCCATACAAACGATATAATCAAAATCTAAATCCGACGTGCGTAATTGGCGAGATTTCATACCACTTGTTGAAATGTTCATTTCTTTTAACTTTTCGCGTGTACCTCTGTGTGGCGCTTCGCCTGCATGTGCTGCGCTTGTCCCTGCAGAGTCCACTTTTATTTTTGACGTTAAGCCGCGCTCTTCTATTAGATTACGCATGATCGCTTCTGCCATTGGTGAACGACAAATATTGCCTAAACATACGAATAATACTCGAATCATCTATACTCCCCCATCTATTGCTAGTAGAAAAACACCCTTCCCTAAAAGAAGAGTGCCATTGTTATTTTTTGTTTTCCAGTTCTGCTAGTAATCGTTGGAATTCGGCTTCTAGGAAATTTGTTGCTTCATCACGTGCTTCCTTGCCACTTTCAACCGTAAAAGGTTTACCGTAAATTAAATATCCTTTTTGACGCTTTAATACACCACCGATATCTTTTGGACCAATATACGCTGCCGGTACGATTTGTGCTTTCGAAAGTTGCGCAATCGTTACTGCACCTTGCTTTAAGTCATTACTTTCAGCACTACGTGTACCGCTTGGGAAAATACCAACAATTTTACCTTCCTTAATAAGTTGGCGTGGAATTTTAATAACGCTCGGTCCTGGATTATCACGGTCTACGGGAAATGCATTTAGACGGTTAATTAACCAACCAAGTCCCTTTACTTCGAATAATTGCTTTTTCGCCATAAAGTGAATTTCGCGTGGATAAATGGACAACCCTAAATTTAAAATATCCACATATTCATTATGCGTACACGCAATAACAAAGCCGCCATCTTTCGGTATATTTTCAAGCCCATATACTTTTGCTTTTGATCCATTGAACGATAAAAACATTTTTGCAATATTTGCTGCTAATTTATACAATGCTCATTTCCTACCTT
>JAZRMY010000049.1:0-3775 GCA_045647925.1 Acutalibacteraceae bacterium
AATTTTCATTGAAAATTTGACTATATCCATTGAAATGAGTGTCGTGCACAAATAAATTCTTAAAAAATTATTTGTGCAAAGCCGATAAAATCGGCTTGTCGAAGCGCTTTTCAGCGTTTCGACAAACTACAATCATTATAATTATAATTTTAAACCCCTCTTTAAAAGAGGGGTTTTTCTTATGCTAACGGCACAAGTATCATTGTATTTTGTTTAAGGTAATTATCTTCAAGTGCATTAATACTCATTATTTCTTCTACACTTGCATTATAAATTCTTGCAATATCCCAAATACATTCATTTTTATTTGCAAAGTATACCGTCATAGCGCATCTTGGCTTTTTAATCATAATCTTTTCGGTATTAATTTTCATATCTGTTATAAGTGATATCTCATTCTTTTCATAAACACAGGCATTTACAGAAATATCTGCTCTGAATTCAATACAATTTGGTGTAAGAATTGTAAATCCACAGGTTTCAACCTCTATTTCAGGCTTACATTCCATATGCTTTTCGGAAACGTTTACGGGATATTTACACTCGAAATCAATTGCCTTTTCAAAAAACGAGGTTTCGCCACTTTGGTTACATACAATAATTCCTGCCATAACCGTACCGTAAATAACCATATTTTCCTTTTCAAATTTGCACACAACCGACTGAACATCACACCACAAATCTAAAACAGAGGAAATGTTTTCACTAATTTCAATGTTTTTCTTAATGTGATGTGTTTCTTTAATGTTTTCGTTAATTTTTGAAAAACAAATTTTGTTTTTAGAAATGTCTGTTTCAAATTTTCGTGAAAATGCATCTTTAATAACAGGAATATCATTAACACAGTAGCTTTCACAACAAACCAAAAGCTTTGCACTAAGTAAGAAGCTTCTATTTTCGCCGTTTTGCCATACACGTGGTTTTACTTCAAGCGTAGCCAAATGTGCCTTTGCTTCACACTCGCACATATCGTTAATTCCCTTAATTTCAACCACCTGACTAAACGGCAAGGTGGTTTTTACAGTTTGCGGTACTATTTCACCCTCGGGGCAATATAAAATAACTACCGCCATATCGCCCTTTACCATAACCTTATCGTTAAGTATTTTTGTTTCCTTAACTGTAGGATATGCATCATAACGTAAAATACTTTGAATAGGCGGTACAGAATTACTTATTGGTATTTCTTCCTCAATCATTATGTATTTTTCGTTATAACCCATAGGTACAGTTGCAGGCGCGGTACCTCGTAAAACCTCTATATTACAGTCATCAATATCCGAAATAATATCGCTGCACTTACGCTTAAATACGCGAATACCTATTGTAACCGCCCCGTGAATATCAACCTTTCTGCCTGTTATAGCACGGCAGTTAATATAATCACATTTAACCTTGCATACCAAATTACCGCCCGTAAGGTCACGGTCGCTATCCTTAATTTTACTAAACGGATACTGATATTCAAATGAATTAAGCCTATTTTCCTTATCACAATAAAGCAGCGTTATACAGATAATCCCTTCAACATTGATACTATTGCCGTTTATACCCTTAGAAGTAATACGAACAACCGTTTTACATTTAAAAATTTTTGATATGTCAGGACAGTAATCAGGCAGGTTGAAATCCGCATCAATTGGTTGTTCACAAAAATCCTCAAAAATATTTTCGTTTGCAAACACACTCGTTTTAAGACATTTATTTTCCATATTATTATCCTCTCTTTAAAACTTTTTTATTAAATTTTATGTAAAAGTAAATAATAATATGACAAAACCCCACCATAAAGGTGGGGTTTTAGTTTATTCAAGCTCAAATGCACCTGTGTAAAGACTGTAATACTGACCTTTTTGAGCTATTAAGTCGTTATGACTGCCACGTTCAATAATTCTGCCCTTATCAAGCACCATTATAACATCGGAATTCTTAACGGTTGACAGTCTGTGAGCAATAACAAATACAGTTCTGCCCTTCATAAGACTATCCATACCCTTTTGTACAATGGCTTCTGTTCTTGTATCAATACTTGAGGTTGCTTCGTCAAGTATCATAACAGGTGGGTCTGCAACTGCGGCACGGGCGATTGCTATTAACTGCCTTTGACCTTGTGAAAGGTTTGAACCGTTGTTGGAAAGCTCGGTATCGTAGCCCTTAGGAAGTCTTGTAATAAAGTCATCCGCACCCGAAAGCTTAGCTGCTTTAATACATTCTTCATCGGTAGCGTCAAGTCTGCCGTAGCGGATATTTTCCATAACAGTACCTGTAAAAAGGTTTGTTTCCTGTAAAACTATACCTAAAGAACGGCGCAAATCCGACTTTTTGATTTTATTAATGTTAATACCGTCATAACGGATTTTACCATCCGCAATGTCATAAAAGCGGTTAATAAGATTGGTAATAGTAGTCTTACCTGCTCCCGTAGCACCAACAAAGGCCACCTTTTGACCCGGCTTAGCATAAACGCTTACATCGTGTAATACGTCCTTGCCTTCTTCATAAGCAAAGTCAACCTCGGTCATAGTAACGTCGCCCTCTAATTTTGTATAGGTAAGTGTGCCGTCACTGTGGGGATGCTTCCAAGCCCACACGCCTGTACGCTCGTCTGTTTCGGTAATATTTCCGTTCTCATCAATCTTAGCATTAACGAGTGTTACATAGCCGTCATCGGTTTCTGCTTCGGTATCCATTAATTCGAAAATACGGTTAGCACCTGCAAGACCCATAACAATAGCGTTTATTTGGTTAGAAACCTGATTAATATTACCTGTGAACTGCTTGGTCATATTAAGGAAAGGAATAACAACGCTTATTCCGAAAATTACTTCCATTCCGAAAAGCTTTGAAAGACTTATATTTGTAAAGCCTTTTGAAAGCAAGAAAATACCGCCGACAGTAGCAATTATAACGTAAAGTATATTACCTATATTCATATTAATAGGCCCTAAAAGGTTAGCGTAACTATTCGCTTTGCGGCTATCTGCACACAACGCTTCGTTAATCTCATCAAAATCTTTTTGGGTTTGATTTTCGTGGCAAAAAACCTTAACAACCTTCTGACCTGACATCATTTCCTGAATAAAGCCTTCGGTTTTACCTATTGCTTGTTGTTGACGGATAAAGTACTTTGCAGAGCCTCCGCCAACCTTTTTGGTGACATACATTAAAGCGAAAATACCGCCTATTACAACCAATGTCATCCAAACGCTGTACCAAAGCATTATAAAGAATACTGTAATTACAATAAGTCCTGCTTGTAAAATTGAAGGTATAGATTGTGAAACCAACTGACGTAATGTATCAATATCGTTTGTATAAACCGACATGATATCACCGTGAGAGTGTGTATCAAAATATTTGATTGGAAGTTTTTCCATGTGTCCAAATACCTTATCTCTCATGTCTCGAAGCACACCTTGTGCAACAAAAATCATAATTCTGTTTTGAATAAATACAGCTACAACACCGATGAGATAAAATACCGCTACTTTACTCATTGCACTCAAAAGTGGTGAAAAATCTGGCTGATCAGAAAGTAACATCGGTCCAATATAATCATCGATTAAGCTCTTTTGGAACATAGTTCCTTGCACGCTCGCAAATACACCAATACAAATGCAAACCATTACGAGAATATAATGCCATTTATATTTTTTGAATACGAACTTCATTAATCTTGCCAATAATTTGCCTGGATCTTTGACTTGTGGTTTCATTCCTCTAGGAGGACTTCCTCCTGGTCCTGGTCCATGTGGTCCTGCCATATTTACTCACC
>JAZRMY010000050.1:0-1335 GCA_045647925.1 Acutalibacteraceae bacterium
GTGTCTCAGTCCCAATGTGGCCGTTCAACCTCTCAGTCCGGCTACCAATCGTCGACTTGGTAGGCCTTTACCCCACCAACTATCTAATTGGACGCGAGTCCATCTTACAGCGGATTGCTCCTTTGATATTCAGGAGATGCCTCCCGAATATGTTATGCGGTATTAGCAGTCGTTTCCAACTGTTGTCCCCCTCTGTAAGGCAGGTTACTCACGCGTTACTCACCCGTCCGCCACTAAGTGTTTCAAGAAAATCCATAAGCAAGCTTACATCAATTCAGCGAAACACTCCGTTCGACTTGCATGTGTTAGGCACGCCGCCAGCGTTCGTCCTGAGCCAGGATCAAACTCTCTAAAAAATTATATCTCAACACTTTCGTGTTAAAACCTTTTTTAAAGCGCTCTTTAGCTCTTTACTTTAATGCTGACGCATTATTTTTTGTCCGTTTACTTTTTAAAGTACACTTGACTTTTCTCTCGATTTCTCTTAAGAATTGTCGGGTCCTTATTATTGTCGTTGTTTAATTTTCAAGGTCCGTTTTTAGCACCCCTCGTTTGGAGCGCCTGATTATAATACCACATCAATTACCCTTTGTCAACACTTTTTTTAATTTTTTTTAAAAATTTTTCCAATTAGTATTTTATGCACAAAAACGTTCCAATATATAGCGTTTTTCTGCACTTTTCGACCACAATAATTTATCCCGCAGAGAGGAACCGCCTTAATTTTTCGAGTATCCTTTTTTCTGTTCTTGAAACCTGTACTTGCGTGAGATTAAGTATTTGTGCAGTTTTGCTTTGTGTAAATCCCTTATAATATCTATACACCATCAATTGTTTTTCATTTTCACTAAGTATTTTGAAAGCCTCATCCAAAATTAATTTATTTCCTATTTCCTCTTCAAGACTTTGTGTCGGCAAATCAATTTCGCTGATACCATCCTCTGCCTCAAAGGTGAGAGACACAGTACCCTGTGTTGCACAGACCGCTTCCGTTACCTCTTCTGAAGTTATATCAAGACTTTTTGCTATTTCTGCTATCGTAGGTTCGCGGTTTAATTCCTGTTCTAATTTTTCGCGTTGATAGTTTATTCTAATAGACAGTTCCTTCAAAGAGCGAGAAACCTTAACAGCTCCTCCGTCTCTGAAAAGTCTCCTTACCTCTCCCATTATTACTGGTACCGCATAGGTAGAAAAGCAAAGACCTAAATCCTTATTAAAGGCATCGTGTGCTTTTACAAGCCCCATACAACCCGCCTGATATAAGTCCTCGTATTCAATACCTCTGCCGCAAAAACGTTTACAAATAGAATGTACAAGCCCCAAATTATTTTCGAT
>JAZRMY010000051.1:0-12926 GCA_045647925.1 Acutalibacteraceae bacterium
ATGCCGTGCAGTTGCGGCAGTTCGGTAAATACATGTTCTGGATTGACGCCGAACCGGCCCCCGTGGTCGGTCGCAAAAATCCACCCGCGAAACAATCCGCACCGCGACCGAGCCGGGGGCGGCTCCAAATCAAAAAAAAATTTATACGTAAGTATGCGGAGCGCGAAAAAATCCGCGCTGACGCTATCGAACGGGACGCGACCGCCACCCCATGCCGCGACCACGTACAAAGTAAAAACGACTTTTTCCTGAAAATAGAGTTTGTATGTAAAACGCGACTTTGGGAAGCGTCGCGGAGTGGCGGCGCACAGATCGAGGCGGGGCACCAAACAGGGCCGCGCGAATTTTTGAAGCCTTTAAAAGTGAGTAGCGGCCGACTATTCCAACTTGGAATAATAAAAACGAAAAAATATGTTGACGCAGTGTGTATAATTGTGTATATTTGTGTTTAGGCGGCGGGAATGTTCCCGCGCTCAAAAAAAAGGTAGGTCTAATATGGATTACGAAAAACTACACGATTTGTCATGTTCTTTTAAAACATGGTGTAATTTTTTACTTGAAAACGCTGTAATAACTTCAAATTTTGCTTATTTTAATAAATTCAGTAAAGAAGATTATATTTTATCGCTTTATAAAAATGAATTTCATTTTTTAAAACAACATATGCAAGAACTAATTTTGAAATACAACGAATTAGAAAAATTTTTGAATGAAAACAACATAGAGGGGTAAAAATGTTAGATGTGTTAGATAATAAAGCGTGGCAAAAAATAAAAAAGTCGAATTCTAAAGAATTCTGTTTAGTTACTTTAGACGCGTTTCAAAATTTAGGTTTTATTAATGATGTTGAACGAGCTTTGTATTTAGAGGATTTATTAAGGGGAATATCAAAATGATTAAATATCTATATGGAGAATTTGGCGAACGGTTACCGTTTCCAAAAATAAAAAATAAGTTTCCTATGTCTTTTATGGGGGCTCATGGATTTGCTATCAAGTTACAAGAGCTTTTTCCGGAAACAGAAATTTATCTTTCCGGAACAGCTCCAGACGAAGGAATAATTTATTTTAATTCTTGGCGTACACGCGAATTTATTTGCAATAGAATTGTTGAAAGAAATGATTTTTTTATGTGCTTTGCATGTTATGACGGCGAAACTTTACCGCCGTTTGCCGGGAATATTGAATGTATAGAATTTAAAGATAATAAAAGAGTTACGCCGCGAACATTTGACAAACGGAGGCTTTATTTATGAACGAATACGACTTTTTATTTATCGCTTTTGTTGCTTGCTGCCTCGGTTGCGCGCTTGGACGGTTAATAATTTTTATTTTCATGGGGTATTAAATGATTCATTTACATTTAACTAGAGAGGCTTTTCAAAAGGTTAAAGACGGTTTGAAAAAATCGGAGTTCCGCCCGGATAACGATTATTATAATAAACACGTCTGGAAAAAATTTGAACAAGAAATGTTAAAACCGTTTAAAAGATCGGTTGGCCCATTTATCGGAGTATTGGGTAAACTTTATTGCGCTTACCCAAAAAAAGACGATAAAGAAAATATAATAGAGTGTATTGTAACAAGTGTTTCGTGGCTTACTTACGGCCACAAAAATATAGATCCTCTATTTTACAAATACTATCCAAAATATAAAGGTGTTGTGATGCAAATTGATTTCGAGGTGCTGTAATGAACAAACAGTTGCAAAAGGATATTTTAAAGGCTGTATATAACGGCGCGTTAGACGTTGCTAAATTATTCGCTAAAAATTGGAGACCAGAAGCGCGCGAAAACTTTTACATGATGTTAGAGAGGTTAAAAAAATGAATTTAAAAAAACAAAAATTTATTGTATGTTGTAAAAATTGCGAACGTTTTTTTACTGCGATAATTCAATTTAACGAAAAAGGTATGTCTATTAACAAGACGCCTAAATATTGTAAACTTTGCGAAAGTAGAGGCTTTAAAAATGATTAAAAGAAAACAGTTACTTATCAATGAAAAGGATTTCAACGACCTAAAAAGGATTTGGCGCGGCGGCTTGTGCCGTCTTTGTAGCGATTCCCTTTTTATCCGGGAACTTATCGAACACGAACTAAAAAGAGAGGTTAAAAAATGAGATTAGTTTTAATAATAATTTCTAGTATTCTATTAATTGCCGTTTTGGCATGGTATGAATACACTATTAGAAATCTTTGTGAACATGGCGATGTTTTGAGCTGTGCCGAAATTGCGGGGGGCCGTTAATGATCCATAATATAAGACTTTGCGAAATGTGTAAACGTCCTAATCCTATTAATACTCTTTTTTGCCCTGAATGTATGAAATTATTAGACGAACTTAAAAAAAAAGGAACACCTTTTAAAATAGGGGGCCCAAATGACTAAAAATAAAGTATATTATCAAGGGTGCATTAGTTGCGGTTGGCGCGAGTGTTTTTTGATGCAGTGCCAAGACCGCGACAAATGCCCACAATTCAAGGAATACGAAAAAGACCAAAATAAAAATTGGTTTGGGAGCAAAAAAAATGTCTGTAAAGGTTGAATTAGAGAATAAAGAAGTGGGACAAATTATAAGCGCGCTTAATTGTTACAAAGACGAAAAAGAAAAGATCATTAAAACGGGAAAATATTTAAATAAAAAAGTTAGTCCCGCCGCCGTGAATATTGCGCGCCACGTAAAAAGTGATCTTGAAAAACTTATAGATTTTTTTGAAAGCCAGAAATAAAATGATACTGACAAAAAATAAATTGCGCGATGTTCGCCAGACCGGCGACGAAATGCGCCGATTAGTACAAAATTATTATACGGACTTGGGGGCGTGGTTGAGCGTCCCATTTTTGCAGTTTTACGAATATGTTTGTAATTTGCCTTATATTCCCGATCCCGACAATGTGGAATTTATAAGCCGTCCGGCCCTGACCCTTGACCCTAATTTCAGTATTGCCCGCGATTGTGACGACAAAAGCGTACTTCTGGGGGCGTGGTGGCAAGGAAAAGGCGAAAAAAAGAGGTTTGTAGCGTCTTCGACGCGCCCAACGGGGCAATTACATCACGTTTTTTTACAGCTAGAGAACGGAATTTACATAGACGGAACGTACCCAAAGAATAAAAATTTTTTTGGGGTGTACCCTTTTATGGAAAAAATAACTAGATTAGTAGCATTGACGGAATTTTTTTAAAAGGTTCTTGTAGTAATTATGGCACAATTGGCAATTTTAGAGGGTGACGAAAAAACGGGAATTTCGCTCGACGATCTTTTCGACGTGAACGACTTTTTGGGCGTTCGACTTTTCGGCGTTGACGATTGGAACAAGATAAAGAAATTCGCTAGCCAAATCGCGCAAAAGGCGATTAGTAACCCGATTGTTTTCTATATCGACAGCCTCAAAGACGATTACAAGAACTACAAGCCGTCTAAACTTGCTGACGATGTTTTCGGATTTAACGACGCCGCCGGTTGTGCGCTCATGGGTTCGATTCCTTGGGAACGCATGAAAGTAAAGATGGATAATGAACTCTTGGGCGGTTTATGGGACACAATTAAAAAGGGAATTGGGTATGTAGATATTTTTTCGAACTTACCCGGCACGGCCGCAAAGTCGGCAATTACGTATGTTAGCGAAAAAACCCCGGTAAAGAATATACCGACATATAGTTTTTTCTATGAAAACGTTTACGAACCGGGTAACAAACTTTTGAGTTATGTTCGCCCCGACAGTTTAGTTACAGAAGCTAAAATACGTACAGGCGTTACGGACATTAGCCCGATCGAAGAAAAGGCGGCCGAAGTTCGACACGAACAAAGCGAAGTTTACAAACAGTACATAGCGGACGAACAGGCCCGCAAGGCTGCCGAGGCCGCCGCAAAGGCGTCTTACGCCGCCACCGCCGAACAGGCCGAGCAATTGAAATATTCAAAGCAATTACGCGAATACAACGAAGCTATTCAGGCCGAACAAGACAAATTGAATAATATTTTGTTTGACATTGAATTTCAACAGAGATTGAGCGACAACAAATATATAGGTTATGTCGCCGCCGGTGGGGCTTTGCTCTTGGGTCTGTATTGGTGGAAGAATAGAAAGAAAAATAAATAGTGTCCGGGGGCGTTTATGTCTGAACTAAGTGAGGCATTACAGGCGGCAATAGATAACCAAGCGCGCAAATATTATGAGGCTGATATAAGAGTGCAACAAGGCGAAGACCCGGCAACGGTAGCACATGACCTTGGACTAGATAAAATAGAAAGTGGCGCGGGTGTAAGAGTTGGGGGGAGTCTATTTTTTCCTATAGAAGCTCTTATACATAATAAGATTGAAAGCGACGGGCGGACAACCTTACAGCATAGAATGAGCGAGGGAAACGAAAAGCAATATCTAGAAAGCACATTATCAAATCTTGAAAAGGCAAATGAAAAATTAATAGTTGTAAAAGAGAAAAAAAGAAATTTATTTGTTGTAGTTGGTTGCGTAATTGGTTTGTTTTTTTTGATAGGGAGTAAAGACAAATGAACGAAGAAAATATAGAGCTGCCAGAAGTGGTAATAAATGCCGACAAGCAAAAGCCGAATGTTCTTTGTTTGGTCGTGGGTTCTCTTGCCATATACGGTGCTTATAAACTTTTTTCTAAATGGGTTCGATAATGGCAACGCCCGCAACAATACATTTTGAAACTAAACGCAAATTGGAAGAGAATTCACGCGCCGCACACGCCGCCGCTACAGCCGCCGCCGCCGCTGCCGCTGCCACCGCAAAACAGGCCGAGCAACTGAAAAGGAAAAAGGAAGACGAGGCCCGCAAGGCCGCCGAGGCCGCCGCAAAGGCCGCCCAGATCGCCACGGCAAAACAGGCCGACCAATTGACCGACGCGGCCGAACTGAAAAAAATTATGCAACAGCACGCCGCCGAGGCCGCCGCAAAGGCCGCACAGCTTGCAACGGCAAAACAGGCGCAAGAACTAGCCGACGCGGCCGAGAAAAAGGCCCAAGCATACGCCGAGGCGTCGGCGCGGGCAGCCGGTGACGCAACCGCAAAACAAGCCGTGGATATTGCCTACTATAACGAGGTTAAAGACCTTTCTAGCCAATTGCAGCAATTGCAAGAAGAAAGCGCGGTCGCTCAAAAGACCTTGGAAGAAGTAAAGAACGGCGGGGGCCTTGACGCTAAAAAATGGCTTTTGATTGGCGGGTTTGCTTTTGCCGCCTACATGATTTTGAAAAAATAAAAAGTGAGGTTAAAAAAATGTTTAGTCCCGCTATGGATAACGTGTTAAATGCCATGTACGCGCCAAACGACAAATTGGGCGTCGAACTCATGGGCGCGACAAAGTGGAACGGCCTAAAACGCGCCGTTTCGGCATTGTCCCAAGACGCCGTTAGTCGTGCGATTGGCAACAATCCGGCCGCGTTGTATAACGCCGCCAAGCGCGCCGCAAATCGCGCTAATTCCCGTAATATCCTGATTGAAGCCGCTAGGCGCGCCCGTGGCGCGTCCACGTTGCGCGGCGATGATCCTTTTGTTTACGAACTTTTGGGAGTTAATGAAAATTACTGTAGCGAACTTCTGGGAGATGGCTTTTTCTCGGATTTGTGGGACAGCGTTAAAAGCGGTACGCATTGGCTATTAGAAAAGGGCGAAGATATACCCATTATTAATGCGAGCGTTGAAAGATTCCGCCAGACGGTAGACACGGCAAAGGGTGTAAATTCAGCTAGTGGGGCTTTGACCTATATCACTGAAAACAGTGGAAAAATTCTTTTGTTAGGACTCGGCGCGGGCGTTCTCGTTTATTTGCTCACAAGAAAAAAAGGTCGTAGATAATGGCTTTACCTTGGGCGTTGACAGATTCGCAAGCGAAAAACATTTATAATGCTCTTTATAAATGGTATAACTCGCCTAATAATTTTCCGAACTATTCTACGGGTTCCGGGGTGTTTTTCAATTTCGCCAATTATACATTGGATAAACTCTATTATACGATCGAGTTTTTAAAAAAGACATATCCGACGGGTTGGTTTAGCGACGATTACACGCAACGTTCAAGCGCAATTAACGCGATTGCGAACGAACTTTACAACGTTTTCGCGGGTCAGGTTTCATTGGCCGCTATTGTAAAATTCTGTAATTGGGTTTATAATTTTGCAAAGAACAACCCCGACGCTGTTAATTATTTTGCGGGCGGCGGTTTCGATATTCTGGATACCGCGAGCAACATTTTAAACGAAGTTGTAGTAAAACCGATTGAAAGCGCGGTTGAAACAATTAGTTACGGAGTTTCTTATCCGTCTCTCGAAAGCCTTTTCCCGGAAACCAAAACTTTGGTAAAATGGGGGCTTTTGATTGGCGGCGGTTTAATTCTTTGGAACTATATCAAAAAGTAAACAATCATAACAAGAGGTCAAAATATGGCTAAAAGGATAAAGAGCCGGGGCAAAACAAAAACCCGCACAATCGTAAAGACCAAGACTAAAAGAATTTATGTCAAGGCCAAGCGCGCCGCGCGTCGAATTCGTCGCGCAGCAACTCAACCCATGAGCAAAAAGGACATTGTACTCGCCGTGGCGGGTGCCGGTGTTGGCTCTATTGGCGGTGCCGTCGTTCTTACGAAATTGCCTTCGAGTTTGCCCGCCGTTGTAACTAATGGCGGAGTTGCTGCCTTGGGTGGCGTTCTTACCGCTTTTGGCATTAAAAAGCGTAACCGCCTGATCATGGGCGCGGGCCTTGGTATGGCCGCCGTGGGTGTTCGCGGTATTATCGCAAACTTTGTGCCCACCATGGCTGGGTATGATGAAGCCCCGCGCTATCGCGTTATTCCGCGTTTGCCCGCTACCATGGCCGCACCGTTGGCCGCACCGTTCGCCGGTGATGATGTACCGTTATGCGCCCCGTATGACGGCGAAGAAGTGAAAATTTAACAATCAAAAAAAAGAGGTCAAAACATGGCTAATATTACTTCTAGCGTTACAAGTTCCGCAATTGCTCCAGAACTCGAAAGTTTCGGCGCGGGCGGTCAAATGTATATCGCGGACATTTGGGGCGGTTTTAATATCGCCAACAAGTCCGTAAACCCGCTTTTCACGTTCCGATCAACTGATTTGAGTATGCCGAACGCCGAACAGCTCACCAACCTCACCGAAGCCCAGAAAATCGGCTCTACCATGGCATTTAAGGCCGTGCAGCTTGGTTTGCGCGTTATTCCGCTCACTTCTGGCGCGGTTCTTAGTCCGGCAGTTGTTGAAGATATGAAAAGCCTTTTAGCGTCCTCTATCATAACCTTGACTTACGGCAGCAACGAAACCAAGATCGGCGAATTTTCCGGCTTGCACCTCATGGCACCCGTGGACTATATCGCCGCCGACGCTACCAACACGTGCGCGGCCCAGAATGGCGCAATCAATAACACCGCTTGGATCAATTTACCGGTGCCGGTCGCAATTCAGGCCAATTTGAATATTGGCGGTTCCGTACGCTTTACCCGCCCTGTACCGGCAAGCCTTTACGCGACTGAAAACAGTTTCGGCTTTGTCGTGATTATGAGCGGACTTAAGGTAGTTAAGTCGTAACCCAAGAGGGGTTAGACCTACAAGCGCGGGGGGCGTGCCCCCTCATGCCCCCCGCGTCATTTTTCAAACATTTTAAAAGGATAAATTAAAATGAATTTGGCCGAAGTTACAAAGAAAATTGCCGACCTTAAGGAAACGCAAAGTTTCGAAAAAACCTTTGATTTTACGCGCTCTTTTGTAGCGAAAGCGGGCGAGGCTAACGCTTTTGCAATTCCTATTACAAACGAGGGCCCTTTCTTGCAAGAAAGCTATAATATTCGCTGCTCGTCTAATTCCGTTCTTACCCGAACTTATCACGGCGTTACAACGACAAAGAATATTTGCGCCGTTAAACTTAAGTTTAGGGGCCAAAGCGACAACAGCGCGCAATCTAACGACTATATCCCGGCACAACTCATTTCAACACCTTTTGCCGACGGTTTGCCGCGATACGGTGCGCGCCCGTTCTTGCATATTTACCCAAAGGGCGACGTATTGGTTATTGAATACGATAACAGGGCCCCGGTGTCCTTAATTAAGCCGTCTACGACTTACCCGACAGACGGCGATGTCTACACCATGGAAGATGAACTAATCGAAATTTGCTTTAATGGCAAGTTGTACCCGATGAACAACTAAAAGAGGGGGGCGCTTATGCTCAAATCTTTTGCCGAAAAGTTTTTCGATAAGTTGCTAGATGTTAAACCGGGCCGCGTGATCTATTCGTCAGCACAGCGCGATCAAATTTTATTTGACGCGCGTCGCGTACGTTCTGTAGATTATGTGGTTAATTTCGACATTACCGACGGACTGCGTAAAACTCAAGCCGTAACCACCAAGGCCAATTGGTACTTTATTTTGACGGGTGCGGCCGTGTTCTTTGAAGATACGCCCGCGTCGGATTTGCCGAAAGTTGCCGTTAAGTTTCAGGATTTCGCACCATCAACGCCGTATGGCACCGTCCCGGAAGACCTGGGGGCCGTTGATAGTTCAATAGTATTTGGCCGCGAGGGCTTACACCTTGGGCGGTGGGAAGAATTTAAAAACCTTTATTTTTCCCTAGATCAAAGAATGACTATTAATGTAGATGTGCAGCCGAACAACGCCGAACCGTTGCGCGGTCATGTTATCTTGACGGGTATCGAAATAAACATTTATAACGATACGGGGGCATAAATGGCGAATACGTTACAAAGCCTTTTTCCATTGACTAACAACCGGGGCGAAGATTTTACCGTTATTCCTTGTTATACGGAATTTTCGGCCCCGGTAGTTGGCGGAAAGTACATTTTTAACAAGATCACGACGCCGCCGGTTGAATTTGGAAAGTTGCTACAGGGCCAAAAGGGCGTTATCGCGGGCGTGATGATTTCGGCCAATTGTACTGATGCCCAATTTACAAGCGCGTTGGAAGCTGGAGAACCTTTAAAATTGCAAGTATTGCACGGTAGCAATAAAACCCCTATCAATATGGGGCCGTTTCCGTTTACCGCTTTTGCCCATGGTGACAATTTTAGCGCACAGTGGGAAATAGTTGGGTCCAACCTACAGCAAGAGGAAGCGTTTGAACTTGCTATTTCTGGAGAGGTGAACCAACTAACGGGAATGACGGCGAACGAACTTTTGATTAGAGTTTCATTTAATTTTTACCGCGTCGGAGTGAACAACCTAAAGGCGGTCAAAATTGCGGGCTACAATCTAAAGGCATAAAATGGTAATTGAGCTAGTGCGCGAAAAACCTACAGAAAACGGGGCCGTTCGATCTAAAATTTATATCGACGGTTCTTTCTTTGGGTATGGTCTGGAGAATAGCGCGTACATATTCCCTAACGGTCAATATAGCTTGTACGGCCGCACCTCACCAAAGTTTGGCCGCAATAAAGTTTATATTGATGTGCCGGGGCGTTCAAATATCATGTTCCACGGCGGCAACACAATTAAAGACACGACGGGGTGCGTATTGGTTGCCGCGAACCGCGACGGCGAAACAATTAGCGGCGATTTGAGCGACGCACTTTTTGAAGTGGTTGACGCCAACGCCGCCGAGGGCGTCGCCCTGATCGCAAAAAACGACAACAAAAAACTATACGTTGCTTTAGGGGTGGGGGCGGGTGCAGCGTATTTCTTATTCAAAAAAAGGTAGGTCTAAACTATGGGTAGAAAACCAAAAATGATTGAAGTTGAATACAACGGGGAAAACGACGAGCCGCGCGGCCTTGACATTGACGCGATTTTCGAAGATTGCGGCGGGGATCAGGGCGCGGAGATCGTGGGCCGCGTTTATCGCGTTAATTCGCCTAAAGACAGTCTAGGGCGTCCAACCTATGAGGCTATAGCCAAAATTAATAAAGTGGTTGACGAAGACTGGTTAGGCCATAATTTCGGATCTGGAACTTACCATATTAAGTACAGGGTATCTAAAGACGGCGTAAAGGCTGAAAAGCAATTAAATTACAATGTGGGCGCGGAGTATGACAAGTTTGTCAAAACAGAAGAAAGTTCGGCCGCCCATACACCAACGGAGACTTGCACCGCCGACGGGTTGAACTTGGGCGGCTTGCTTGGTTCATTGACTGTTGACAAGGTGGCAGCAATTGCGGCCGCCGTAAAGGCTGTTAAAGAAATTTTCGCGCCGCCACCGCCGCCGCCACAGCAAATAGATTTTGTTAAATTGCTCGAAGTGCTTAAAAGCGACAACAAACCGAGCGTTAGCGAGGCGATAGTTATAGAAAGCCTTAAGAGCATGAAACAGCAACAGGAACGCCCGCAAAGTTCCATAGCTCAACAGATCGCGGACTATAACGCGCTAAAGGAAATTTTCGACAACAACAACAACGAAGACGACGCCGAGGGGGGCGACATGAGCTTTATTTTAGACAAGGCTTTCCAATATTTGCCAATGCTTTTAAAGGCAAACAACAATAATTATCAAGCGGTCGGGCAACAGGCGCGGGAAAATCCCATGGTTAACGATCTAATCATGAATAACCCGGATTTGGCGCAAAAGTTTTTTGAACGAGCAAAAGAAAATTATGGCACGGATAACGCCCGCGCGTTGGCGGCCGGGTTCGGCTATCAAATGGACGTGATACCGCAACAGCAAAGCGAGGTAAAAGAAAATGAAACTAATTAAAGGAAAATACATTTTACGCGCTAGTTTAAGCGATCTTGTGGACGGTTACACGTTCACCAATGACGACCGCGCGGCCGTATTGCAGCCCGCCGCCGACTTTCTTTTGAACTTGTCGTGTGATGATATAGACCGACCTATTAACACGACTGTAAGCCTCATTTCGGAAAATAGATTAAACGTGTTGGCGGCCCGTATCATTACAAGCGGGGCACCCGGTTTGCAGCGCGCTATAGACGCTTCTAAAGCCGCTACTATCCTTTTAGTTGGTCGTTCCGAATACGACATTACTAGCGAGTCGCTCGGCGGCTTTACGTTCGGTATTGACGATTTTAATGAGTGGCAAGACGTGGGCGTTTCGTTCTTGCCTAAAAAGGTGAACGACAACTATTATTTATCCGTAGATCATGCCTATAGTAGAATTACTGTAGATGACTACAATTTGCAAAGTGCGTATGAGGGAGAAACGTTTAATGCGTTCTTAGAACTCATGATCGACACGGCGGGCGTTCTGGATAACGGGGGGAATGTAGTATGATTTATAACGGCCCTAGTATTTATAATCAAGGCGGCGGCGGTTCTGGTGGCGGAGCATATAGCGACGGCGGCGCGCTTGTTGACGGTGACTTTATACAGGTTACAAACAACTCTATAAGCACTTACGACAACACGAGCCGCGACCCGGTAAACTTCTATTTTGAAGTGTCCTACGGTGAAATGATCAATAGTGTTATTGAGCTTACGACGGCCGTAAATGCGACTATAAATGTTTATGTTGTAAAGAATGGCCTTTACTACCTGTTAAGCAATATCGGCGGAAATACGGTAACGGCCGGTGACGATTACAAGGTAAATATTACGGGCGATTCTTACAGTATAGAACAAGTTAGCGCGCCCGTTGATCCGCTATTATATGTATTTGGCGTACTTGTCCCTATTGTAAAGATAGGTAATAAATATTGGACGGCTGAAAATGCGTACAGTAGTTTTAGTGGGCTTGTTATTGGTGGCCCAGATAACAAGACAACGCCCGCCGCTTTTTGGTGTAAAAATGATGAGTCTACCTACGGGCATAATGGAACAAAATATAATTTATACTATAATTCACCCGCTAGTAAATATCTTGACAATAATATTGGTAACGGTTGGCGCGTTCCGACCAAACAAGATTTTATAGACTTGAATAATGCAGTTTCGGGCGATATTGGAAAACTTACAAGTTTTGGCGGCGGTACAAATGCAACCGGGTTTAGTTGTGTTGCTTCTGGTAATACTTCTAACGGTAATTTTTGGTTGAACGACGGTTCTGCTTTTGCTCTTAGATATAAATTTAACGGAAATAATTATGGCGGTTTTGTTTCTAGTACAGGCACGGGACCGTTAAGTTTTCAAGATTGGAATGAAGATTCAACAAGATATGTACCCGTTAGACTTTGCAAAGACGCATAAAAAAAAACACACCCCGCGAACCTTTAAAAAGGACGCGGGGCGGTCAACGATTTGTCAGTTTAGCGTCCGACATTTCAAATATAGATAATTTGCAACCCGTTTAAGTGAATTATCTTTGTAAAAAAAACGAGCTAAAGCCCGGTTTCTTTTCTTTTGTCAAAAATAGAATAAAAACAACTCGAAAACAATACAGAAAACGTATTTAAAAGGCTGAAAAAGCCTTTTTTTTGTATATTATTATCGACTTACGGGAGGTAACGGCCCCGTAATGGTTAGTTTAGTGGTTTAGACGTCGTGGCACCTAATGAGGCAAGCGGCACTAGGCCCGCAAAAAAGCGGGAACGATAGAAAGGCCCGTTTAATCATGCGGGCGACGCGTTGACCCGCTAGACGCGCGTAAATTGCGCGATCGGACAAACTCCGGCGAAATGGCTTAAGAGGCCGCGTGATTTTATGCGGGGGGGCTAAAGTTCCGGCTATACGACGATAGAGCGAACTTTGCCAACCAATTTTCCAGGATCATTATTTTTTTGGTTCTGGGGGGTTGGGGGGCTTGTATCCGCTACCAACTCCAGAGCGTGTAAACGCTCGACGTTCGCGTCTACATGGCGGCGCGCTCGCGTGTAGCGCGCCGGGTTGCTTCGACGGTTCGGCGTTGCTCCATGCCGTGCAGTTGCGGCAGTTCGGTAAATACATGTTCTGGATTGACGCCGAACCGGCCCCCGTGGTCGGTCGCAAAAATCCACCCGCGAAACAATCCGCACCGCGACCGAGCCGGGGGCGGCTCCAAATCAAAAAAAAAT
>JAZRMY010000052.1:0-2420 GCA_045647925.1 Acutalibacteraceae bacterium
AGCCAACAATAAAACAGGCGGAATTAATTACAGAATTATACGGCTTATCAAAAGGCGAATATATCTGCACCGTGTCAAGACTTACTGCGGAAAAGGGTATCCATTATTTGATTGATGCTTATAACAACATAAAAACAGATAAAAAACTTGTTATAGCGGGTGACACAAGCGATACTAATGATTATGTAAGTTTTCTTAAGGAAAAAGCGGGTAGCAACCCCAATATTATATTCACAGGTTTTGTTTCGGGCGATACACTGAGCGAAATTTTTAGCAACGCCTATATAGTTGCAATACCGTCTGACGTTGAGGGTATGTCAATCAGTCTTTTGGAATCTCTTGCGTACGGAAATGCGGTTTTATCATCAAATATTCCCGAAAACACACTTGTAACCGAAGATAAGGCTGTGCTTTTCGAAAAAAGCAACGTGCCTGATTTAACCGAGAAATTACAAACGTTGTGTGATGATGAAGAGATGGTTGAAAAGATTAAAATCGGCGTCGCAGATTTTATTTTAAGTAAATATAATTGGAACGACGTTGCTTTGGCTACAAGTAATCTCTACAAAAAGGTTTCACAAAACTAAAAGAAAGGAAATTTTATATTATGGAAAAATATAAACGCCCGAAAAAGAAAGCGTGGGCTGTAATTCTTCTTATATTTAGTTTGATTTTTATTATATTGGCCGCCTCAGTAGCGGTGGTCGGCTACAATTATCTTGAAAATCAAAATTTCAGAGAGACTTTTTATTGTGTCAGCAGTCTTAAGGTTAACAACAAGATAAGAATCGTTCAAATTTCGGATTTACATAATTGTTCCTTTGGGAATAATAACGATAAAATGATTAACCGAATTGAAAAACTGAAGCCCGATTTAATAATATATACAGGCGATATTATTGATTCAAAATCCAAATCAGATGATGCGATTATAAAATTGTGCGCCTCACTTTCAAAACTCGCACCGTCTTACTTTGTGTACGGAAATAACGAGGTTGAAAAATATTACGATAATCCTTTGACGCAAGATTCGTTAGACAAAAAGTTTGGATTTAATAATGATACCCGTGACCCAAATAAACTTCTGGAAATCACCGATTCTCTTGAAGAAGAACTTGAGGGGGTTGGCGTTAAGGTTCTCAAAAACGCTTCGGATTCAATAACCGTAGGTTCAACAAATGTTGACATTTACGGAGTTCTAACCTCAAATCCGTCATCTTTTTGGTCCTATGCGGGCGATAGTTTTGACGAATTTATTTATAAAGACGAAAACAACTTAAAAATTACGGCAATTCACGAGCCGTTGGTTTTTGAAGAATATACACCTGATACCTGGGGAGATTTAATGTTTGCAGGCCACACCCACGGCGGTACGGCAAAAATTCCTCTGGTTGGTCCCGCCTATACGCACGATGGCGGAATTTTACCCGCACGGGCAGGTCATTTTGTTTACGGCAGATACGATGTGCAGGGAAGACCTTTGATTGTAAGTTCAGGTCTTGAAAACACCAATTTCCTGCGCATAAACAATCAGCCCGAAATTGTAATCGTAGATATCAATAAATTTTAATCTTCAAAAGGGGAGTAGCGTATGTTTTCATCACTTTTGCAAAAGATACCGATTTTAATCGCGGGTATATTGCTTTTAGTGGCACTGCTTACGATATATTTTCGTTCAAAGAATGTTACAAAGAGCGAATTTGTAAAAATATTAAAAAACACAAAATACCTATCGGCCGGTGTGTTGATATTTGTATTTATCCTTGCGGGAACGTTTGGATTTTTCAATCATTTTAAGGCAAAACAGTCTGTTATGGCGGTGGTTTCGCTTAACTATTCGGAAGCCTCTTTAGCACAAAATTCAAACGGCACAAGATACAATATGTCTGAAATCATTTGTGACGAGGTTGTGGAAAAAGCCATTAAAATGGGCGCCTTTGATAACGTAACGGTAAAGCAACTTAAAAATTGTTTGTCCGTATATCCTTATGTTCAGGGCGATGTGGACGATAAGGCAAATTACCATATATCCACAGAATTTGTTGTGGAGTATCACGCATCTAAACACACGGAACACCTTGATTCAGAAAACGTAATTATGTTAATTACAAGCGCATACAAGGAATATTACATAGAAAAATACACTGATAATTTCAGCCTTGCGACCCAAAAAGAAAAACCGAATTTCGCCGATATGGAGTATATGGATATAGTAACTTATTTCAATAAAGAAACAACGGCAGTTTTGAACTATCTTTACGGAATGGCTGAAAAGAGCACAAGTTTTGTAACCGAAAATGATTCAACATTTAACTCAATTGCGGGTAAGGTGCATCAGTTTAAGGAAACTCAAATAGAACAAAACTTGAAATCTTTAATATTGCAATACGGAATTGTCAAGGATAAATCGGGATACGTAG
>JAZRMY010000053.1:0-4542 GCA_045647925.1 Acutalibacteraceae bacterium
GGTGAAGATACCGAGGAAATGTATCTTCAAGGTCTTTCTTCCTCTTTGCCTGAGGAGGTTCAGGTTAGCCTTTATAAGACAATTCCTTGCCTTAAAAATGTTAAGATTATGCGTAATGCTTACGCTATTGAATACACTTGCGTGGACCCACAATTTTTAACTGCAACCCTTGAAATGAAGGGGCTTCAAGGTCTTTATGGCGCAGGTCAGTTTAACGGTTCTTCAGGTTACGAAGAGGCAGCAGCCCAAGGTCTTGTTGCCGGTATTAATGCAGCCCTTAAAATCAAGGGTGAAGAACCTTTAATTTTGTCCCGAGCATCATCATATATCGGTACTTTAATTGATGATTTGGTGACCAAGGGTTGTATGGACCCTTACCGTATGATGACTTCGCGCAGTGAGTACCGTTTGCTTTTAAGACAGGATAATGCGGATGAAAGACTTATGCCGATAGGCTATGAAATCGGTCTTATTAGTAAAGAAACTTATAACGCTTTCAGACTTCGCACCAAGCAAAAGGAAGAAGAAATTGAAAGACTTAGTTCTACATTTATCGGTCCTAATCCTAAGCTTAACGCTATTATGGAAGAATTAGGTACCGCGCCTATGACAACCGGTATGCGCCTTGCAGATTTGGTTAAAAGACCTCAGCTCACTTACGATATTTTAGCCGAGTTTGATAAGGAACGTCCCGCGCTTTCTAAGGATGTTACCGAAAAGGTAGAAACCGAGATTAAGTATGAAGGTTATATAACCCGTCAACAAGCGCAGGTTAATGAAATGCTAAGGCTCGAAAATAAACTTATTCCTCAGGATATTGATTATAATAATGTTTATGGCTTAAGACTTGAAGCAATTGAAAAATTAAATAAAATAAGACCTGCGAATATCGGTCAGGCTTCACGTATTTCGGGTGTTAGCCCTGCTGATGTTTCGGTGCTTCTTATTTACCTTGCAAAATAAAAAATATCCCTCATAATGTGAGGGATATTTTAAAATTTACGTTTTGTTAACAAATATTCTCAAAATAGGAAATAATATTATCGTAATATGTATACACTCAAACAGAAGGAGAGTTTATATGCAAGATTTTAATAACAACCAATATAATAATGGGTTTTACAGTTATACTCCGCCCACGCCTAAAAAGAAAAAAAGCAAAAAATACGGCGCCTGGGTAATAGTTGTTTGCTGTATATTATCGGCTTTTATTGGCGCTAGCAGTGCCGCTTCGGTATTTGTTTTTTTAAGTAGTAACACAAAATCCGATAATTTGCAACAACCTATTTTACAGGGAAATAATGTTAATATTAACGTTGATGAACAAGCAACAAGCGTTGTAGAGGCGGTTGCAACTAAGGTAACACCCAGTGTTGTTGGAATAAGAACAACCACCTCGGTTATGAGCTTTTTTGGTAATCAGGAAGCTAGTGGCGAGGGAAGCGGTGTTATTTATAAGCAGGATGGCTATATTATCACTAATTACCACGTTATTGCCGATGCTATTGGCAATTCTGCTTCGAAAATAGAGGTATATTTAGATAATACTGCAAAATCCGAAAGCTATGAAGCGAGTGTGGTAGGATATAATATTTCTTCCGACCTTGCGGTTATTAAAATCAATGCAAAAGGTCTTAGTGCAGTTGAAATTTCTGATTCAAAATCACTTAAGGTAGGTCAGTATGTAATTACTGTAGGTAACCCCGGTGGTCTTGAATTTATGGATAGCGTGACATACGGTGTTATAAGCGGTCTTGACCGTATAGTATCAAGTGATTCGGAAATTTCGCTTATACAAACCGATGCTGCAATAAACCCCGGTAATTCAGGCGGTGCTTTGGTAGATACAACAGGTAAATTGGTTGGTATAAACAGCTCTAAAATCGTGTCCGAAGAATTTGAGGGAATGGGCTTTGCAATTCCATCTAATACGGTTGTTGAAATTTGCAATAGAATTATAGAAAAAGAAAATTCGCCCGAACCTTATATAGGAATTACCCTGAGTGAAAAGTACACAGCTCAAAGGCTTATGCTATACGGATATCCAAAGGGTGCGGTTGTTTTAAGCGTGGCAGATGGCAGTCCCGCATATCAGACAGGACTTAGAAAGGGCGATATAATTACCGAATTTAACGGCTCGGTTGTGGATGACTATAATAAATTCAATAGCCTTTTTGAAGAGGTTGCGCCTAACCAACAGGTAACTATAAAGATATATAGAAACGGTAACTATTATTCAGCCAATTTAAAAATCGGTTCCAATAATTCAGTAAAATAAATTTTTAAAAGCCTGACAATTTTGTTAGGCTTTTTTACTTGCAATAAATATAAAAATATAGTATAATAAATTGATTATGTTTTAAGGAGTAAAAAAATTGCAAAAAAACACTGTTTTTGAACACCAAAATGAATACGCTAACCGTGTTTTTGCACTTGCAAGGGAAAGGTACGGAAATAATCCTACCGCTTGTGTTATAACCTTTGGTTGTCAACAGAATGTAAGTGACTCTGAACGCTTAAAGGGTATGCTTTCACTTATGGGTTATTCTATTATAGAAGAACCCGAAAAAGCAAATTTTATAATTTTTAATACCTGTGCAGTTCGCGAACACGCGGAGGATAGAGTTTACGGTAATATAGGTACCACTAAAAAAATTAAGCAAGAACGCCCCGGTACAATTGTTGCAATTTGCGGTTGTATGGTTCAGCAAGAACAGGTGGCTGCAAAGATTAAGAAAAGCTATCCGTATGTTGATATTGTTATGGGCACCCACGTAGAACACCGTCTGCCCGAATTTTTATATAAACGCCTAAGCGGTTCGCCACGTATATTCGAGCTTTCGCAAGAGGATAATACCATTGTTGAGGATATCCCCATAAAGCGTGACGGTACTTTTAAGGGTTGGCTTCCCATTATGTACGGCTGTAATAATTTCTGTACCTATTGTATAGTACCTTATGTAAGGGGCAGGGAACGCTCAAGAGAGCCTGAAAAAATTCTTGAAGAATTTAAACAAATGATTAAGGACGGTTATAAAGATATAACCCTTTTAGGTCAGAATGTAAATTCCTACGGTAAGGGCTGTTCTCACGGTGTTAACTTTGCAAAGCTTTTGCGTATGTTAAACGATGTTGAGGGCGAATTCAGAATAAGATTTATGACTTCACACCCGAAAGACTGTACGGTAGAATTACTTGACACCATTAAGGAGTGTAAAAAAATAAGCCATCATCTGCATTTGCCGTTCCAAAGCGGTTCAAGTAGAATACTTAAGCTTATGAACCGTTATTACGACCGTGAGCAGTATTTGAAGCTTATAAAAAATGCAAAGGAACGCATACCGGATGTTGACTTAACAAGTGATATTATAGTCGGCTTCCCCGGGGAAACCTATGAGGACTTTAAAGAAACCTTAAGCCTTGTTAAAGAGGTTAAGTTTGCATCACTTTTCACCTTTATTTACTCTGCGCGTGAGGGTACGCCTGCCGCTATTATGGGGGATCCTGTTTCAAGGCAAGAAAAGGGCAAGTGGTTTAACGAACTACTGTTAGCGCAAGAAGAGGTTGCAAAGGAAAATATAAATAAATTTATTGGCAAAACCTATCGTGTACTTTGTGATGATTACGGCTCTAAGAAAGGCTATATGTCAGGTCATACTTCGGGTACGGCGGTAATTGAATTTGAAGCTGATGAAGCTTTACTTGGTAAGTTTGTTGATGTTAGAGTAGATTCTTACGAAACTTGCTTTAACGGAACTTTAATAAATAATAATTAAAAAGAGGTATTTAAAATGGACGTAATTGAATTAACAAGAGAATTAGGAAAAGCAATACAAGCTGACGAACGCTATATTCGTTTTGCAAAGGCTCGCCTTGCTAACGATAATGATACTGATTTACAGAATGCAATCGGTAATTTTAACATTAAAAGAATGGAGCTTGAAAAGGCTGTAAGTGAAGAAAATAAGGACGAAGAAAAGGTTAAAGCTCTTAACGAAGAACTCCGTAACTTATACGGCGAAATTATGGCGTCTAAATCAATGGTTGAATATAACACCGCTAAAGCGCTTTTAGACCAATTAATGAACGAAGTTAATACCATTCTTGCAAAATCACTTGACGGTGAAGACCCCGCTACTTGCGAAACCGATGCAGGCTGTACAGGTAGCTGTTCAACCTGTGGCGGATGTCACTAATTTAAAGAATTAATTTAAAGAAAGGAAGTTAAAAATGGCTGAGTTATCACCAATGATGAAGCAGTATAATGAAATCAAAGCGCAAAATGAAGACAGTATACTGTTTTTCAGAGTAGGCGATTTTTATGAAATGTTTTTCGAAGATGCTAAAAAGGCTTCCGAAGAATTGGATTTGGTGCTTACAGGTAAAGAATGCGGCCTAGAAGAACGCGCACCTATGTGCGGTGTGCCTTATCACAGTTGTGAGGCTTATATTGCGCGTCTTATTGACAAGGGTTATAAGGTTGCAATCTGCGAACAGACCGAAGACCCCCAAAAAGCGAAAGGTCTTGTAAAGCGCGAAATA
>JAZRMY010000054.1:0-2671 GCA_045647925.1 Acutalibacteraceae bacterium
GGGGTGATTAAATATTGAAATATTTTAGGGATTGGGTAATGGGGGTGCTATGGTGAATTGACCGATTTTTTTACACAATGTGTCTATAAAATACCCCCTGTTTATTGTCCGATAAATTGTACTTTAAAGGCATGGTGTCCGATAAATCACCCTCCATTATTGTGCGATTTTCGCATAAAATTATATCACTTTTCAAAACCGCTAAAAATGCCGTATTTTCGGGCTTTTTTGGCATTTTTGAAAATCATAAAAAATGAGTTTCTTCCTTATTAAAATAAAAAGGGGGCATTTTGAACGTCAAAACCGATACCCAAAATCGCACCGCTTCCGCACCGCTTGCAATCGTTTGTGGCGGTGATATGATGAATACAGGCGGTTAATGGTGACCGCCACAACATTATCATTTTAAAGGAGGTTTAATATGAACAGAAACAGACGAGTTGCGGAGGCAATCACAATGACGGCGGAGATGCGCATTACAATCGTAAAGCGCGAGGAAATGAAAGCGGCGGCGGGTCGAACGGGCGAGTGTTCCACTTGCGGTTTACCGCATGACGAGTACGTCAAAATCGAGAATTGTGTAGGTTTTGCCGCAGACGGTAAAGCGCGGTATATAGGTTTGGAGTGTTTTCTCCCTATATCCTATGGGAGCGGTGAGAACGGCGATACATGGTATGACCGCAACAATGGTATCGAGCGCCCTATATCACAAAACATGGATGGCGTTGACAATACCACAACGCACCGCTTACCGCATGTATCGGTCGAATTTGAGGTTGTTTCTAAAAAGTACGGAACAGGCGTCATGGCGGTACGTTCCGCTTTCGGTTTTGACCGTCCCGAGTTAACATGGGAGGAAAAGTTAGAACAGGGTATCATTGACTATGCATTCTGTTCTGTCTATGTGAGGTTGCTTTTCCTAGGGTATCAAAAGGAAAAGAAAACCGCTAATATCGAGGCGGATTGTACAGTCACCGCCGAGGGACATTGCCGTTTCCGTTCTTTACAAGGTTTGAGCCGTTTCCTTAACTTTTGTACCGAGGAAGAATTAGAGTGTTTCCGTGATATTAGATGCGGTGCGCATATCCATGCATCATGCTATTATGCTAGGCGTTCATGGTGCGGTCAGGCGGTTTTTAAGCCTGTATTGCAGGGTATCGAGGCATTGAGTGCCGAGGAACGCGAGCGCCGTTTCGGTTCTGATTTTCGCGGTTATGCTTCCGATAATGTGGGCGGTCATGGTTGTGCGATAAACTACCGCACGGAACACAACACAATCGAGTTTAGATTAAGCCGTATCCATGACAATGAGCAGTTTATAACGTGTTGTAAATGGTGGCGTGGCGTGATTGCAATCGTTAATGAAAAAGGCGCCCTTGTGGATGAGGGACGGTTAACCACTACCGCACTCGGAAAAAAGTGCGCTAGACAATTGAAATTGTGGAAAAGTAAATACGCAAAGGGTAACTAAAAACTAGAACAGAAAACGGAAAAGGGAGGCGGTATTTTTACCGCTTCCCAAAACCTAAAAAAGGAGGATTTACCATGGTAAAAAAACAGTTGTTAAAGATGTACATTGAAGGGTACAAAGAGGACGGTTTTGAGGTTGTAAGATATGCCACAAGATGCGGAAAAGAAGTACGTACGGTTCTTTACTTTTCAAAATCCTATGAGCGTTGTGAGGATTATATCGAATACAGAAAACTTGAGCATGAGGGCGCATTACAATCACAAATTGAAAATAGAAAACGCTGGGCGGAAAAGGAAAGCGCAAAGCGGAAAGCGGAAACAAAAAAACGGAAAACGGAGGCGCATAGACGATACATGGCGGCGGAGTGCTATGAAAAGGATATTTTAGCATCATATCATGAGTGGTGTGAAAATATCGAATACTAAAAACTAAAAAGCAAAACAGGGTGCGATTTTCCGCACCCTGTTTTTTTTCGCCCTTTTTATCCTGTCAATTCAATCTATCCGTATACTGTATTCACATATAGGCGTATAACCGCTTTAATAGCCTTATATAGCCGCTTTATATAGTCAATTGATAAAATATACCATAAACGCATATATAAGCCTAAAATCGCAAAATAAAGGCATATAAGCCTATATATCACATTGTGTAAATCTAAAATCCGCATTATTTTTACGGTTTTATATTACAATCGGAAGCCAAAATCTAAAAATCACAATGTGACTAAAAATAAACGGTTTTATATTACATCACAATGTGACGAAAAAATCACGGTTTTATATTACATTATTTTTTACGGTTTTATATTACAAAATAAAAATAAAAATCGGTCTAAAATTTTAGTAATATAAAACCAATTAAAATCCTGCACCCCCTATATACTATAAGAAGCGGCTGAAAATCCGTAGGCAAACATTCGTTCGACAATCGGTACAGGTATCGGTCATAGTATAGTTAAGATACTAGTTAGATACCATATGCATATAAATATTTAAATACAATAATAAAAATTGAAAATCGAAATTAAATAATTGAAGCAAAAAGCAAATCTGTGGCAGGTTATAGTAATATAATACCGTGAAAAATTTAAGAACCAAGAAATAAAATTCACGGTTTTATATTACTATTTAATCTTATGAAAAATTTTTTCACGGTTTTATATTACTATGTTATTCGGTTTAAAAATTTTTTTACGGT
>JAZRMY010000055.1:0-1342 GCA_045647925.1 Acutalibacteraceae bacterium
AGGCGGTAAGGATTATGTTGCAGTCAAGCGCGAAACCTTTGAAGACCTTATAAAAAACGATATGTAAAAAAATAAACGCAGGGGATAAACCTCTGCGTTATTGTGATTATTATGTAAACTTCTTGAAGTAATGATTTAGAAAAGAATGTTCCAGATAGCTTTTGAGAAACCTTTTACAAGTGCAAGATTGATAATAGTTGAAACGTAAGTGAAAAGTATTGTAAACATATCAGTGCCTCCTTTGTTTTATTATAGTAATTATTTTCTGATTCCCTATTATAACAAAAACTTATATGTTTTGCAATATGTAAAACAGAAAAAATTAAAAAAATTAAAGCTGTCCTACATCTGTTAAATAAGTTGGTATATTTGTGCATTGATAGTCTGCGCAAAATATCGGGAAAAGAGACTTATAAAAAGCCTGAAAAAACTCAAAAAACTTAAGAAAAAACTATTGACAAACCGATAGCTTTATGGTAATATATCTGCACAACAAAGCAGAGCAGCTATGCGTTCTCACCTTACGAATAGGGTTTCGGTAAGGTCAATAGACTAGTTTTAGTGTATTGGTGCGTGAACGTTACTGCGTTCACGCTTTGATTTTTATGGCGAAAAAGCCACGCAATATTTTGGAGGTGTATGAACATCGCTATCAAAGAAATGCAAATCAATGAGGAAATCCGCGATAAGGAACTTCGAGTAATCATGGGTGATGGTGAAGTACTCGGTATTATGTCTGCGGATGAAGCTTTAAGAATTGCCGAAGAAAAAGATCTGGATTTAGTTAAAATCGCTCCTAACGCCGTTCCTCCCGTATGCAAGATTATGGGCTACGGTAAGTATCGTTTTGAACAGACAAAACGTGAAAAGGAAGGAAAGAAAAATCAGCACGTTGTTGAAATTAAAGAAATCCGCCTTTCACTCGGTATCGACACCCACGACTTTGAAACTAAAGTGTACCACGCTAAGCGCTTCCTTACAAGCGGCAACAAAGTTAAGGTTTCAATCAGATTCAGAGGCCGTGAAATGGCTCACACAGAAAACGGTCTTGTCACAATGAAAGACTTCGCCGATGCCTGCGCTGAGTTCTGCGTAGTTGAAAAAGCTGCAAAACTCGAAGGTAAATCAATGATGATGTTCTTGGCTCCAAAGCCTAAAAAGTAATAGGAGGAATTAACAATGCCTAAAATTAAAACACACAGCGGTGCAAAGAAACGTTTTAAGCTCTCAAAGAACGGTAAGCCCATCCGCTACCATGCAAACAAGTCACACATCCTTACTAAGAAAAACACAAAGCGTAAGAGAGGTCTTCGTCAGACAACTGTTGCTGATAAGACAAACG
>JAZRMY010000056.1:0-7707 GCA_045647925.1 Acutalibacteraceae bacterium
ATAATCCGTGCATTCCACGTAGCAGGCAGATGTACCGACTGCGGCGAATGCTCACGTGTATGTCCGCAAGGCATTCCGCTTCACCTTTTCAACCGTAAGTTTATTAAGGATATTAACGAATTCTACGGTGAATACCAAGCCGGTGCCGACAAGGATGCTAAGGGTCCGCTTACCGAATTTACATTCGATGACTGTGAACCTAGCATTGTTAACGAAAGGGGATAATGTATGAAAAAAATTGCTAAATCCAATTTATCGGCATTATTCGCCAAAATTAGTGAAACCAAAGACCTTTACTTGCCGGTTAAAAACGGCGGTCAGGTAAACTTTGCCGCTTATACCGAGGAAGCAGATGTAGATTTAACCACATTAAAAACTGTTAAATCTCCTAAGGATGCGTTCTTCCCCCAAAGCGAAAACCTTTACACCTGCTTTAAGGATGAAGGAAAAATTTCAATCACACCCGAAGAATTACAAAATAAGGATTTCGTAGTTTTCGGTATGAAGGCTTGCGATATTAAGGGTGTAGAAGTGCTTGATAAGGTATTCTTATCAGACCCGATTGATACCTTCTATGCTGCAAGAAGAGACCACGGAATTATAGTAGGTCTTGCTTGTAATGAGCCCGAAGAATCCTGCTTCTGTACTGCTTTCGGTATTAATCCCGAAAGTCCTAATGCAGACGTTGCGGTTTACGATATGGGCGATTATCTTTATTGGAATGCTTTAACAGCTAAGGGCGAAGTATTAACCGAAACAGTAGCAGACCTTTTGGAAGATGCTGACGAAAAGGCAGTAGAAGACAAAAAAGCAGAAATTAAAGCAATAACCGAAAAATTACCCTATGCTGATATTTCGCTTGAGGGTTGGAACGGCGACGCTTTAACAGAAAAATTCGATTCTCCTATCTGGGAAGAGCTTTACAAGCCTTGTCTTGCTTGCGGTACTTGTACCTTTGTATGTCCTACCTGTCAGTGCTATGATATTAAGGACTATAACACAGGCAACGGTGTACAGCGTTATCGTTGTTGGGATTCTTGTATGTATTCCGACTTTACTATGATGGCTCACGGTAATAACCGTACAAGCCAAATGCAGAGATACCGTCAAAGATTTATGCACAAGCTTGTATACTTCCCTGCAAATAACGACGGTATGTATTCTTGCGTAGGTTGTGGACGTTGTGTTGATAAATGTCCGCAAAGCCTTAACATTGTAAAGGTAATTAAAGCATTTTCAAAGAATGGAGGTAACGCATAATGTGTGATTGTGATTGCCATAAGAATTATAATTTAGATACACTTATCCCTCAGGTTGGCGTTATTACTGATATTATTCAGCAAACATCTGATGTTAAATCCTACCGTGTAAATGCGCCTGAAGGCGGAAAGCTTTTTGAACATATGCCCGGTCAGTGCGCTATGGTTTGCGCTCCCGGTGTTAGCGAAGGTATGTTTTCAATAACATCTTCACCAACAAATAAGGAATTCCAAGAATTCAGTATTAAGAAATGCGGTCAGTTGACCGACTATTTACATTCTTTAAACGTTGGTGACCAGATTACCGTAAGAGGACCTTACGGCAACAATTTCCCCGTAGAAACCGAGCTTAAGGGCAAAAACCTTTTGTTCATTGCGGGTGGTATCGGTTTAGCTCCGCTTCGTTCGGTAATTAATTATGTAATAGATAACCGCGAAAACTACGGTACTGTTGATATTCTTTACGGTTCACGCTCGGCAGATGACCTTGTAGGTCTTAAAGAGATTCAAGAGGTTTGGATGAACACCCCAGGTATTAATGTTTATCTTACTATCGACCGTGAGCAAGAAGGTTGGGACGGCCACGTTGGCTTTGTTCCTGCATATTTAAAGGAATTAGAATTTTCTAATAACAAAACCGCTTTGGTTTGCGGACCACCAATTATGATTAAGTTTGTTTTACAGGCTTTACAGGAAATGGGCTTTACAAAAGAACAGGTTTACACTACACTCGAACTTCGTATGAAGTGCGGCGTAGGTAAATGCGGAAGATGTAATATAGGTTCTAAGTACGTTTGTAAGGACGGCCCCGTATTCCGCTTTGATGAAATAGACGAATTACCTAACGAATATTAAGGAAGGTGTAAGTAAAATGGAAAATATGGTTAATGTATATTTTTACGGCAAAAAGTATTCAGTACCCGCAGACCTTACTATTATGACTGCTATGGAATACGCAGGCTATACCATTAAAAGAGGTTGCGGTTGCCGTCACGGTTTTTGCGGCGCTTGCGCTACAATCTACCGTATAAAAGGTGATAACGAGCTTAAGACCTGTCTTGCTTGTCAGACTCAAGTTCAGGAAGGTATGTATGTTGCAAGCATTCCTTTCTTCCCAACAGATAAGAGAACTTACGACATAAACGAAATAAAGCCCAATAATCAGATTATGATGGAGCTTTACCCCGAAATTTACAGCTGTATTGGTTGTAACGCTTGTACAAAGGCTTGTACACAGAGCCTTAACGTTATGCAGTACATAGCTTACGCACAACGCGCAGATTTCGAAAAGTGTGCAGAAGAATCCTTCGACTGTGTAGGTTGCGGATGTTGTTCTACAAGATGTCCTGCAGGTATCTCTCACCCAATGGTTGGTTTACTTGCTCGCCGTCTTACAGGTAAATACCTCGCTCCCGAAACCGAACATCTCAAAAACAGAGTTGAAGAGGTTAACAAGGGCGAATTTGATGAGCTTATTGAACAGATTATGCAAAAGCCCATCACCGAAATGAAAGAACTTTACAATACAAGAGAAATCGAGAAATAAGGAGGAGATCAATATGTATACACCATATCCGGAAAATATGATGGAATCCATCAAAAAAGTTGAAGCTTCCAGAGCTGCGCGTATGGCAAGCGAGCCAAGACGTTTAACTGCTGATGAAAAAGATAACCTCTTAAAAGATTTCCATCCGGACTATAAACCGGAAGCTTTTGCAGAAATCAAGGTTGGTGCCAACAAAGGCGAAAAGGCTCCATTAGAATTAGCAAAAATGCTTCATTCAAACAGTAGATTGTTAAATGAAAAAATCGACCTTAGTAAAATCGACTACGATGTAGACGTTTTGGTTATCGGCGGTGGCGGTGCAGGTTCTTCTTGCGCTATTGAAGCACATAAGGCAGGCGCTAACGTTATGGTTGTTACCAAGCTTCGTATTGGTGACGCTAACACAATGATGGCTGAAGGCGGTATTCAGGCAGCTGATAAGGAAAACGATTCTCCTGTACAGCATTATCTTGACTGCTTTGGTGGCGGACATTTTGCTGCAAAGCCCGAGCTTGTTAAGAGACTTGTTATGGAAGCTCCCGATGCAATCAAATGGCTTAACGATTTAGGCGTTATGTTTGATAAGACCGAGGATGGCAGAATGGTTACCACCCACGGTGGCGGTACTTCAAGAAAGAGAATGCACGCTTGTAAGGACTATTCGGGCGCAGAAATTATGAGAACACTTCGCGATGAAGTTATCAACCGTCAAATTCCTGTTGTAGAATTCACCTCTGCAGTAGAGCTTATTAAGGATGATAAGGGTCATGTTGCAGGTGCGGTTCTTCTTAATATGGAAACCGGCGATTACTCAGTAGCTCGTGCTAAAACTGTTGTTATTGCTACCGGTGGTGCTGGCAGAATGCATTATCAAGGCTTCCCAACCTCTAACCACTACGGTGCAACAGCCGACGGTCTTGTTTTAGGCTACAGAGCAGGCGCTAACCTCTTATATCAAGACTCTATCCAATACCACCCAACAGGTGCGATTTATCCTTCACAAATTCTTGGCGCCTTGGTTACTGAAAAGGTTCGTTCTGTAGGTGCTCAATTAGTAAACGGCGAAGGCGAAGCATATATTCATCCGTTGGAAACCCGTGACGTAAATGCATCGGGTGTTATTCGTGAATGTGCCGAGGGTCGCGGTGTTGACATTCCCGGTGGTGCAAAGGGCGTATGGCTTGATACTCCAATGATAGAAATCCTTGGAGGAGAAGGAACCATCGAAAAGAGAATTCCCGCTATGTTCCGTATGTATATGAACTACGGTATTGATATGCGTAAAGTTCCGATTCTTATTTACCCAACTCTCCACTATCAAAACGGTGGTCTTGAAATCGGCGGCGAAGGCTTTACCGCAGCTATTGATAACTTGCTTGTAGCAGGTGAGGCTGTTGGCGGTATTCACGGCAGAAACAGACTTATGGGTAACTCGCTTCTTGATATTATCGTTTTCGGACGTAATGCAGGTAAGGCTGCTGCTAAAAAGTCTAAGGATGTTACTTTGGGTGAAATGACACTTTCTCATATTGAAGACTATGCAAAAGAACTTAAAGAAGCAGGCATTGAAACTGATAATGTTTCTCCAATGTTGCTTCCTAACTACGCTCGTCATGAAAGGTAGGATATAGAATGCGCGAAATTAATGTAAGTCAACTTACAGATGTTATTGAAAAGCTTTGTATTGAAGCAAATGTGCATTTACCAAGTGATGTTAAGTGCGCTATTAAAACCTGCCGTAAATGTGAAGACGGTGTTATTGCACAGGGCGTTTTAGATAACATTATTGAAAATTTTGAAATTGCAGACAATGAAAATGTTCCGATTTGTCAGGATACAGGTATGGCTTGTGTTTTCCTTGAAATCGGTCAGGATGTTCATCTTGTAGGCGGCGACTTAAGAGAAGCTGTTGACGAGGGTGTACGCCGCGGTTATACTAACGGCTACCTTCGTAAGTCTGTTGTGGCAGACCCTATTCGCAGAGGCAATACAGGGGATAATACTCCCGCTATGCTTTATACCGAAATCGTACCCGGTGAAAATATTAAAATTACTGTTGGTCCTAAGGGCTTCGGTAGCGAGAATATGAGTATGATTCGTATGTTCAAGCCTTCTGCAGGTCTTCAGGGTATTAAGGATTTCATACTTGAGGTTGTTGAAACCGCAGGTCCTAACCCCTGTCCTCCAATGGTTGTTGGCGTTGGTATCGGTGGTACCTTTGATAAGTGCGCTTTACTTGCTAAAAAAGCATTAATGCGTCCGCTCGATTCAAAGAATCCCGACCCTTACTATGCAGAGCTTGAAGAAGAAATGCTCGACAAAATCAATATGTTAGGTATCGGACCTCAGGGCTTCGGCGGTAAAACAACCGCTATCGGTCTTAACATTGAAACCTTACCTACTCATATTGCAGGTATGCCTTGCGCAGTTAATATTAACTGCCACGTAACACGTCATAAATCGGAGGTAATTTAAAATGGCAAGAAAAATTAATTTACCTTTAACAGAAGAATTGGCAAAAACCTTAAAAGCAGGCGATGAGGTATTACTTACAGGTACTATTTACACCTCTCGTGATGCAGGTCACAAAAGAATGTGCGAATCCTTGGCAAAGGGCGAACCGTTGCCCTTTGACCCAATGGACGCTACAATTTACTACGTAGGTCCTACTCCCGCAAAGCCGGGCACAGTAATCGGCTCTGCAGGTCCTACAACCTCAGGCAGAATGGATGCTTATGCACCTACTATGATGTCTGTTGGTGCTCGCGGTATGATTGGTAAGGGCGCTCGTCTTCCTGAAGTGGTTGACGCTATGAAAAAGCACAGTGGTGTTTATTTCGGTGCAATCGGCGGCGCAGGCGCATTACTTGCTAAGTGTATCAAGAGTGCAGAATTAATCGCTTATGAGGATTTAGGTGCAGAAGCTCTTCGCAAGCTTTATGTAGAGGATATGCCTTTGGTTGTAATTATTGACAGCGAGGGTAATAACCTTTATGTAGACGGCAGAAAGGCTTACTTGGAAGGTAAGAAGGGTTAATAAAATGAGTTTATTTGGCGGATTAATTACTATCAGTAATATTTCAACAATGTTGCTTGTTGTGTTTGCTGTTTTGGCCGTAGGCTACGCTTTGGGCAGAATTACTGTTAAGGGCGTATCCTTAGGCGACGCGGGCGTGTTTATTATCGCTTTGCTCGCAGGCGCATTGTTCTTTACTATGGGGGAAGACGGTCTTATGTTTGCCGCATCCTCCAAGCCGTATGATTTTTCAAGCGGCCTTACATTAATCGAAAGCTTGGGTCTTGTGTTGTTTGTAACCTCGGTTGGTTTTATAGCAGGTCCTAAATTTTTCGGTAACTTTAAAAGAAACTTTAAGTCTTATGTATTAATAGGCTTAATAATCATTTTGGCAGGCGGCCTTTCTGCTGCGGCTTGTATCGGAATGGGCGAAATTTTCGGCTATGGCGGTTCAATCGAATCACAGGACGGCTTTGTTGCAATGATAGTTGGCTTGTTATCAGGCTCACTTACTTCAACTCCTGCCTTCTCTGCTGCAAAGGCTACCGTTGCACCTGAATTCCAAGGCTTAGTTTCGGTAGGTCACGGTATAGCGTACATCTTTGGTGTAATTGGTGTTGTTCTTTTTGTACAGTTAATTCCAAAATTAACAAAGGCTAATATGGAAGAAGAGGTTGCAAAAATCTCTATAGATAACGGCGAAGAAAAGAAAAGCAAAATTGCAAAGCTGTTTGAAATCGACCATATGGGTATTGCTGCATTCTCGTTAGCTGCAATTTTGGGTACCTTTATAGGTCAGGTTAAAATTCCGCTCTCTTCAAAGGGCTTTGACGGTACTTGCTTCTCACTCACAACAACAGGCGGTTGCCTACTTGTAAGTCTTATTTTGGGACATTTTGGCAGAATCGGTCGTGTAAGTATTATGCCAAAAGAAGTTACTCTTAAGCTTTTCAGAGAGTTAGGCTTGGTATTCTTCCTTGTTGGCGCGGGTATTCCCGGCGGTGCAGAGTTTGTTCAGAACTTTGATGTTATGTACTTCGTATACGGTATTATAATGACCATCTGCCCAATGTTTATTGGCTTCTTGTTTGCAAAGTATGTTTTAAAGCTAAGCCTTTTAAACAACTTAGGTTCAATTACCGGCGGTATGACAAGTACCCCCGCTTTAGGAACACTTATTAATGTTGCTAAAACTGAAAATGTAGCTTCGGCTTATGCGGCGACCTATCCGATTGCACTTATTGCAGTAGTTCTTGTATCTCAATTTTTGATAATATTATTCTAAAAAAGTGCACCCTTTAGTTAAAAAAGGGTGCATTTTTACTATTGATATTTATTTGTCAATGTGGTAAAATATATGTTACAATTTTTTAATTGAAGGTGAAAAGAGTATGAAATTCGAAGATTTGTTGGTATTGTTTACCTTCATAGGTGCTCTAATTGCGCTTGTTTATGCAGTAATTACTGCAAAGCGTGTTTTAAGCTTCTCTGAAGGAACCGACAAGATGAAGAAAATCGCTTCTGCAATTCGTGCAGGTGCTAATGCATACCTTAAAAGGCAATATAAGGTAGTTATTATTTTCTTCGTATGTATGTTTGTTATTTTAGCAGTTATGGCGGCACTCGGTATGCTTACATGGTATGTGCCTTTTGCCTTTGTAACCGGTGGTTTTTTCTCTGCATTGTCAGGTTATATTGGTATGAAAATTGCTACCGCTTCAAACGGCAGAACTGCAAACGCTTGCCGTGAGGGTCTTAATAAGGGTCTTCGCGTAGCATTCTCTGCAGGCTCAGTAATGGGCTTTACAGTAGTAGGCTTAGGCCTTTTGGATATTTCCATTTGGTTTGCGCTTTTAAAATTTGTTTTCGGTTGTACCGCTTCCGAA
>JAZRMY010000057.1:0-21785 GCA_045647925.1 Acutalibacteraceae bacterium
TCTACCTATTTTCCCGGGCAGCCTCCCGCCAAGTATCTTCGGCGCAAGCGAGCTTAACTTCCGTGTTCGGTATGGGAACGGGTGGACCCTCGCCGCAATCAACACCAACTGTGTGTCACCCTCAGGCGACTTTGCTATAATACCACACCGTTTCACATTTGTCAAGCACTTTTTTAAAAAAATTTAAAAATTTTTAAAGTAATATACAAACCAAGCCGTTACAGCCCTCATTTATTACCCTTTCAACCGTTTCCTGAACACGCATTCTTGCGTCCACAGGCATACGTGCCAGCTTAGTATGAAGTCCCTCGTTTACAAGTTCGTGTAAGGATTTACCAAATATATTTGAATCCCAAATTTTAACGGGGTCTTCTTCAAAGCCCGAAAGTAAATACATAATTAAGTCTTCCGACTGCTTTTCACTACCGACAATAGGACTTACTTCGGTAGTGATATTCGCTTTCATTAAATGAATTGATGGTGCCGACGCGCGTAGCCTTACACCGTAACGTCCGCCCTGTTTTACAATTTCGGGTTCCTCCAAAGCTAATTCTTCAATATCTGGCATTATTATTCCATAGCCTGTGGCTTCAACCTCATCTAAAGCGCCCTTAACCTTTTGGTATTCTTTTTTCATAGACGCTAATTCCTTTATATTTTCCATTAATTCCTGCTCGTCGTTTATTTCAAGCCCCGTAGTTTCGGCTAAAATTTTATAGAAAAGCGACGGCTTGATATTAAGCGTAACCTCTGCGCTACCGTTACCAAGATTTATTTCATTAACAAAGGCATTTTCTATGCTTTCGCCCTGCTTGAAAACACCCTCAAACCGCGCAATATCCCTTATATGCTTAACATCCCTTGCAGTTTCTTTGATTTTAGAGATAATTTCGTTTCTAAGCGGATGGTCAACTGCTAAAGTATTTACCCATTTAGGAAAACAAATACCGATTTCTTTTACAGGAAATTCAAATAATACGCGTGATAAAATCCCCTTAATATCATCCATATCAAGCTCTAGGCAGTTAATAGGTGTTACCGGTACGCCGTATTTTAAAGATAATTCTTCGGAAGTAGCTTTTGCCTCTGCCGATTCGGGATACATACAGTTGAGCAGAACTATAAAAGGCTTATTTATAGCCTTTAATTCGTCAATAACACGTTCTTCAGCTTCAGCATATTCCTCACGCGGAATATCACTTATACTGCCGTCGGTAGTAATCACAAGTCCTATTGTAGAATGCTCATTAATAACCTTTTGTGTGCCTATTTCCGCCGCCATATTAAAGGGTACTGCTTCCTTAAACCAAGGTGTCATAACCATTCTTGGTTGGTCGCCCTCAATATACCCTAAAGCGCTAGGCACAATATAACCCACACAGTCAATAAGCCTTACATTCATTTTTGCCGAATCCTCAATACAAATTTCCGCAGACTTTTCGGGTATAAATTTAGGCTCGGTAGTCATTATTGTTCTGCCGGAGGAGGATTGCGGTAATTCATCATTAGCGCGTTCCTTTTGATATTCGCCCGACATATTCGGCAACACCAATTTATCCATAAACTGCTTTATAAAGGTAGATTTTCCCGTTCTTACAGGCCCCACAACGCCTATGTAAATATCACCGCCCGTGCGGTCGGCGATATCCTTATATATATTGGTATTACTCATAATTTTTCCTCCGTTTTAAATCAACATTTCTTTGTAAAATACTATGCGCTACCAGTTTCTTTTATGACAAACTATATTTTTAAGAATAGTATAGAGTGTATAGGAGGATTTTTTAATATGAATCTTTTTGAATTACGCTCAGGCCAAGAATGCCTTATTGATAAAATAACCCTAACGGGCAGTATGCGAAGACGGCTTTTAGACTTAGGATTAACCCCCGAAACAAAGGTTTCTTGCGTGGGGCAAAGTCCTTTAGGCGACCCAAAAGCATTTTTAATAAGAGGTGCGGTTATAGCGCTAAGAGAAGACGACTGCCGAAAAATTTTTATTAAGGATGTGATTTAAGTGGGAAATCCAATTTCACATAATATTACGGTAGCTATTGCGGGCAATCCCAATGTTGGAAAAAGCACAATTTTTAATGCGCTTACAGGTATGAAGCAACATACAGGCAATTGGACAGGCAAAACCGTAAGCACCGCAAAAGGCTACTGCAAAAGTGAAAAACATACCTACGAATTTGTTGACATACCCGGTACTTATTCATTAATGGCGCATTCCTTTGAAGAAGAGGTTGCAAGAAATTATTTGTGTTTTTCTAACCCTAAGGCAGTAATAGTTGTGTGCGATGCCACTTGCCTTGAAAGAAATTTAAATCTTGTTTTGCAAACAATGGAAATTACTAAAAATATTATTGTTTGCGTTAATTTATTAGATGAAGCCAAGCGCAAAAAAATTAAGGTAGATTTAAAACTCCTTGAAAAACGGCTAAAGGTCCCTGTAATAGGCACAATAGCGCGCAGTAAAAAAAGCATAAAGCAATTGCTTTATGCTCTCGACAGTCTTATTGATACTAATCCCGTAGGTTATACCGTAAAATATCCCGACGTAATAGAAAACGCCATTACAATTTTAGAAGATACGCTAAAGGAAAAATTAGATAAAAGGCTTAATTCCCGTTGGCTTGCCTTAAAGCTTTTAGAAACCGATTTTTTACTTTCAAAGGAAATAAAGGAATATTTAAAAGAAAGCTTTTTCGAGGATTTAGAAATTAAAACGGCAATTAAAAAAGCAAACGATTACTTACTTAAAAACAACGTAACAGATGATATTTTTAAAGATATTCTTGTATCGGAAATACTTAAAAGCAGTGATAATCTTTTAAATGGAGTAATAATAACAAAAAAATGCAAGGGCGCAGCTTTTGATAGAAAATTAGATAAAATACTTACAAGCAAAGCATTTGGTTTTCCTATTATGATAATGTTGTTTGCTTTAATATTTTGGATAACTATAAGCGGAGCGAATTACCCCTCTGCCTTGCTTTCAAAATTTTTATTCTATATCGGCGACTGTATTTTAACCCTTTTAAAAACAGTAAACTCACCCATTTGGCTTCAGGAAATTTTAGTTTCAGGTGTTTTCAGAACACTCGCTTGGGTGGTAAGCGTAATGCTACCGCCAATGGCTATATTTTTTCCCTTGTTCACTTTACTTGAAGATTCCGGTTACTTGCCAAGAATTGCTTATAATCTAGATAAACCCTTTAAAAAATGTAACGCTTGCGGAAAACAAGCGCTTACAATATGTATGGGCTTCGGCTGTAACGCCGTAGGTGTTTCGGGTTGCAGAATTATAGATTCCAAACGTGAAAGACTACTTGCAATCCTTACTAATAACCTTGTTCCCTGCAACGGAAGATTCCCTACGATTATTACGATTATTACAATGTTTTTCTGTATTAGCAGCAGAATTTATTCTTCGCTTTTTTCGGCGATTATTCTGACGCTTGTTATAATTTTCGGGCTTTGTATGACCTTTTTGGTAACGAAATTACTGTCTGTAACCGCTCTTAAAGGCAGTCCGTCATCCTATACTTTAGAACTACCGCCTTACAGAAAACCGCAAATAGCAAAAGTAATAGTGCGTTCCATTTTTGACAGAACACTCTTTGTGTTAGGCAGAGCAATTTCGGTCGCCGCTCCCGCAGGCCTTATAATCTGGCTTATGGCTAACGTTTATGTAAGCGACGTATCCGTCTTAAGTCATTGCGCCGCTTTTTTAGACCCTTTTGCAAAATTAATGGGGCTTGACGGCGTGATTTTAATTGCCTTTATTTTAGGCTTCCCCGCCAATGAAATTGTAATACCTATTATAATAATGGCATATATGCAAACGGGCGCTTTAACCGAACTTTCCTCCACCGCCGCTTTATACGATTTATTCATTTCTAACGGTTGGACCTTTATAACCGCAGTATCGGTAATACTATTTTCCCTCTTGCACTGGCCCTGCTCGACAACCGTACTTACAATAAAAAAAGAAACAGGCAGTATAAAATGGACCGCCATAGCCGTCCTACTGCCTACTTTAATAAGTATTGTTGTTTGTATGCTGTTTAACTTTATTGCTAATTTATTTATATAAAAAAACTGCTACCAAAAAGGTAGCAGTTTTAAAATTATTTAATAGGATATGTCCAACCGAATGTATCCTCAATCTTGCCCCATTGAATACCTGTTAATGTATCGTAAAGCATTTGAGTTACTTCACCGATTTCGCCGTTGTTTACGGGGTATTTTGTACCCTTATAGCAAAGCTCACCGATAGGAGAAACAACAGCTGCAGTACCGCAACCCCAAGCCTCTTCTAAAGTGCCGTTTTCGAGAGCCTCTGCCAACTCATCAATACTTAAAAGTCTTTCTTCAACCTCGAAGCCTTTTTCTTTAAGCACCTGAATACAAGACATACGGGTAATACCAGGAAGAATTGAACCGGAAAGCATAGGTGTTACAATCTTGCCGCCGATTTTGAACATAACGTTCATAGCGCCAACTTCTTCGATGTACTTTCTCTCAACACCGTCAAGCCAAAGTACCTGAGAATAACCCTGCTGTGCCGCACGCTCGCCTGCACGGTTAGAAGCCGCATAGTTACCGCCGCATTTAGCGTAACCTGTACCGCCACGAACTGCACGAACATCCTCATCCTCAATCATAATTTTAACGGGGTTAATACCCTCTGCATAGTAGCTGCCAACGGGGGACGCAATAATGCAATAAGTCGCATTGTGAACTGCGTGAACACCCAAGGTTTCGTCGTTACCGTACATAAACGGACGAAGATAAAGTGAAGTACCCTCTGCAGAAGGAGTCCAATCCTGTTCTAATTCAACAAATGCTTCCAAAACCTGCAAAGCCAAATCCTCGGGGATCCCCGGTAAACAAAGTCTATCTGCCGAACGGTTCATACGGCGAATATTTTCAATAGGTCTGAAAAGCTGAACCTTACCTTCTTTAGTGCGGTAAGCCTTTAAGCCTTCAAAAATTTCGGAGCCGTAGTGTAAAACAGTTGAAGCAGGATGAAGAGAAATGTTTTCAAAAGGAACTATTCTAGCATTAGTCCAACCTGTTTCGCTGTTCCAATCCATAAAAAACATGTGGTCGGTAAAGATTTTACCAAAGCCTAATGTACTGCTATCGGGTTTTTCTTTTAAAACCGCAGCTTTTGTAATTTTAATTTCCATCTTAATGCCTCCTAATTTTCGGAACCTATCTGCATTGCTTTTAAGTTAACTTCAAGCATATCTGCACGCTTTGCAGATATAACCTTTGAAAGCGCCGCGTTAACGCCGTCACCAAATTCGCCGAATTCCTTAAGAATTTTACCAACAATAATCATATTAGCTAAAGTTGGCATACCGTTTTTGCCTGCAAGTGATGTAGCAGGGATATAGTGAACGGTAACGTCAGTTCTTTTAACCTTACGTTCAATAAGTGAAGAATCTACGAAAATAACACCACCGGGTACTACTGAATCTTCGTACTTATCAAGGGACGGAAGATTCATAGCAACCAAAACGTCGGGTTTAGATACAATTGGAGAACCAACGGGGGTATCACTTAAAATAACACCGCAGCTTGCTGTACCGCCGCGCATTTCGGGACCGTAAGACGGAAGCCAGCTTACCTGCTTACCCTCAGTAAGACCTTTATAAGCCAAGAATTTACCCGAAAAAAGTATACCCTGACCGCCAAAGCCTGCAAATAAATACTGTTTAGTAGCCATTATTCTGCCTCCTTTGCGCTACGGTCTTTATAAACACCTAACGGATAGTAAGGAATCATCTTCTCGTCAACCCACTGGAGAGCTGCTTTAGGTGTAAGTCCCCAGTTAGTAGGACAAGTAGATACAACCTCAACAAGTGAGAAGCCTTTTCCGTCAATTTGATTTTGGAATGCCTTTTTAATTGCTTTTTTAGCATTCTTTACATTTTTAACATTGTTTACGGCAACTCTTTCAAGATACTCCGCACCGTCGATTTGAGAAAGCATTTCGCAAACCTTAATCGGAAAACCGCAATGATCGGTATCTCTGCCGTAGGGTGAAGTCTGGGTAATCTGACCGGGGAGTGATGTAGGAGCCATCTGACCGCCTGTCATACCGTAAATTGCATTGTTTACGAAAATAACGGTAATATTTTCGTTTCTTGCAGCAGCGTGAACAGTTTCTGCCATACCGATTGATGCCAAGTCACCGTCACCCTGATATGTAAATACAACATTTTCGGGTAATGCACGCTTAACACCTGTAGCAATTGCAGGAGCACGGCCGTGAGCCGCTTCAATCATATCACAGTTGAAATAATTATAAGCCATAACAGAACAGCCAACCGGTGCAATACCGATGGTCTTACCTTCGATGCCCAATTCGTCCATAACCTCAGCTACAAGACGGTGAATTATACCGTGTGTACAACCGGGACAATAGTGCATAGGCACATCGTTTAAGGCATGTGGTTTTTCAAATACAACCATTATTTTGCACCTCCGTTTTTGTTAGCCTTTTCAATAGCTTCAAGTACTTCCTCGGGTGACGGAATCATACCGCCAACACGGTTACAAAGCACATATTCGCCACGGCACTTAGAAGCCAATTTAACGTCATCAATCATCTGACCCATTGAAAGCTCAACCGAAATAAAGGTATGAACCTTTTCGCTTGCTTTTTCAAAAGGCTTGTTGGGGAACGGCCACAAGGTAATAGGTCTTATCATACCAACCTTAATTCCCTTTTTGCGAGCCTCAACAATAGCATTTTTAGCAACACGTGAAGCAATACCGAATGCCGCAATACAAATTTCAGCGTCATCCATCATATATTCTTCATACATTGTTTCGTTTTCTTCGATTTGCTTGTAGCGTTCAAAACGCTCTAAGTTAGATTTTTCAAGTTCATCAGGCTGTAAGAAAAGTGAATTTACAATATTGTGTTCTCTTTCCATCTTGGTACCTGTTGTAGCCCATTTCTTTTCGGGCATTGGCTTAACATCGTAATCAAGAGATACAGGTTCCATCATCTGACCCATAGTACCGTCTGCCAAAAACATAGATGTCATACGGTATTTGTCAGCAAGTTCAAAGCCCTTAACAGTTAAATCTGCCATTTCCTGAACAGAAGCGGGGGCTAAAACTAACATACGGAAGTCACCGTGACCGCCTGCCTTTGTTGCCTGATAATAGTCAGACTGAGAAGGCTGAATACCGCCAAGACCGGGACCGCCTCTTTGTACGTTTACTATAAGTGACGGTAAATCCGCACCTGCAAGATATGAAAGACCTTCACTCTTTAAGGATATACCTGGGCTTGAAGAAGATGTCATTACTCTGAAGCCGGTGGATGCAACACCGTAAACCATATTAATAGCGGCAACTTCGCTTTCTGCCTGTAAGAAGCATCCGCCGATTTTTGGCATTCTTTTTGCCATATAAGCCGCAATTTCAGTTTGCGGTGTGATAGGATAACCGAAGTAATGGCGGCAACCTGCAATAATAGCGGCTTCAGCAATAGCTTCGTTACCTTTCATTAAAACTTTATCTGCCATTTTAAAATTCATTCCTTTCCAATAAGTTCAAAGAAAATTGTTCACAGTGCCGTTTGAAGCGAGCGGTGCCGTACAATAAGTACTGCCCCGAACAAAAAACGGTGCTGTGGGCAATTTTACTGAACTTTTATCTTTCAACTGTAATAATGCAGTCAGGACACATAGTAGCGCAGAAAGCACAAGCTATACAAGCATCAATATTAGCTGCTTCTACGGGGTGATGTCCCTTAAGATTAATCTTATCGGTAGCAAGTACTAAAACTTTTTTCGGACAAACATCTACACAAAGTCCGCAGCCCTTGCACTTGTCGGTTTTAAATGTCAATTTAGCCATTTATCTCACTTCCTTATATTAATTGATTTTACTTTGCAATTTTAAAGGGAAAGCATTCGGGATTAATGCCTTTACACTGTCGTAAACTCTGTTATCAACAGCAGTGCATTTTATAGGCAAGCCTGTTTTTTCGGATACCTCGTTTGCGTAATCTATTGATTTAAGCACACAAGAAGCATCGGTTTCTTCCCCTAAGTTTGAGTTATTAATAATGGCGGTAAATTTAATCTTTGCCGCATCTTCAATTTCTTTCATTACTTCGATTGTGGACTCTGCATCCCTTGTTAGCGGGCGGTAGCAGTTGATTACAAAAATCATTTCGTAATCATTTTCCTCTATAATAGACGGGGCAATTCTGCCAAGCGCTAATGCGCCGCGGTCATCCCCGCCAACGTCAATTATAGCCATCTGGTCCTTATCGTCGGTTAATGAATACATTTGCTGAGGCATTGCAGGAATATCAACATTGCTTCCCGCATATTCCGAGCAGACAAGGCGAATCCCTAAATCTTCAAATTCGCCCGCGCTGTCCTTAGTTCTGAAATACGGATTTACGATATCCAAATCGGCAATAACAACCTTCTCGTGATTCCGTTTAAGGTCGTAAGCCATATTTACGGCAATATTTGTTTTGCCGCTTCCGTAATGTCCGCATAAAAGGGTTATTCGTTTATAAATCATAACTTATTTCTCTGGATTTTACCGCTTGTAGTTTTTGGAAGACTATCACGGAATACCACAATTCTTGGGTATTTGTAAGGTGCGGTTCTTTCCTTAACATAGGTTTGAATTTCTTTCTTTAATTCTTCACTTGGTTCGGTACCGTTTACAAGCACAATACTTGCCTTTACAACCTGACCTCTTACTTCATCGGGTGCTGCAGAAACGCCGCATTCGAGTACGTACGGAAGTTCCATAATAACGCTTTCAATTTCGAACGGTCCAATGCGGTAGCCCGAAGACTTAATAACGTCATCAATTCTACCAACGTACCAATAGAAGCCGTCTTCATCTTGCCAAGCGGTATCGCCTGTGTGGTAATAATCCTCACACCAGGTTTCTGCGGTCTTTTCTTCATCGCCGTAGTAACCTACTGCCAAGCCGCAAGGCATACCGTTTTTGATATTGATAACGATTTCACCTGTTTCACCAACATCAACGGGGTTGCCGTCGGGGTCTACAATGCTAACATCATAAATCGGTGCAGGTTTACCCATTGAACCAATTTTATGGCTTGTGCCAACCATATTACCAATAATCATGGTGCTTTCGGTCTGACCGAAGCCTTCAAGAATCTGAAGTCCTGTTGCCTTTTCGAATTGGCGGTAAACCTCAGGGTTAAGCGCCTCGCCCGCAGTAGTCATATGTCTAACCGAGGATAAATCGTATTTGGAAATATCCTGTTTAACCATCATTCTAAGCATTGTAGGCGGTGCACAGAAGGTTGTAATATTGTATTTTGCAAACATTGGCAAAATTTCTGCCGCATCAAAACGGTCAAAATCATATACAAAGGTTGCAGCCTCTGCCAACCATTGACCGTATAATTTACCCCACATTGCCTTTGCCCAACCTGTATCGGATATAGTAAAGTGCAAACCGTCGGGGTCAACGTCGTGCCAATATTTTGCAGTATGGAAATGACCTAACGGATACTTGTAGTTGTGCGCCGCGATTTTGGGATAGCCGCTTGTACCTGAAGTAAAGTACATAAGCATTAAATCCTCGCCGCAGGGTGAATCTTCTGTGCGGTCAAAGTGGGTTGAATAAAGCGGATATTCCTCATCAAAATTACGCCAACCGTCTTTTGTTCCGTTAACCATCATTTTATGCTTAAGCTCGGGGCAATTTTTAGCCGCGATATCTACTTGATTAGCGGTGTCGCCATCTGCAGTACAAATAATTGCGCTTATGCCTGCAGATTTAAAGCGATATTCGAAGTCGTGTTCCTGTAACTGATTAGTAGCAGGGATTGCAATTGCGCCGAGTTTATTAAGGGCAATCATAGCATACCAGAACTGGTAATGGCGTTTGAGTACAAGCATTACCCTGTCGCCCTTTTTAATGCCTAACGACTTAAAGTAGTTGGCACATCTGTTAGAAGCTTTCTTAACATCACTAAAGGTTATACGGCGTTCTGTACCGTCCTTAGCTATATGTAGCATCGCGAGCTTTTCGGGCTCCTTATTTGCCAATTCATCAACAAGGTCAAAAGCAAAGTTGAATTTTTCGGTATTTTTAAAATCAATCTTTAAAGGTGTACCGTTTTCATCCTCGGTAATATCAATAAACTTACTGTAAATGCGCTCCTTCTTATCCTTACGAAGTCGCTTAGAAACCTGTGTGCTAATAGTTTTTTCAGAAGTAAGCTCGGGAATGGGTTCCCCTGTGGGGTTTAAAACTATTGCATAGAAGGTACAGTCCTCACCCTCAACCGCAATCATACCGTGAGGAGTATTACTATCAAAATAAATACTGTCCCCGGGTCCTAAAATTTCGGCGTGTTCGCCTACTTGCACCTTTAGGTGACCGCTAATAACAAGGTCACATTCCTGACCCGAGTGGGTAGTACATTCAATTGGTTTGTTTTGCGCTTCCGGACTGTAAACACTCTTAACATAAAGCGGTTCTGCAATACGGTTTCTGAAAGCAGCCGCCAAGTTATAATAAGTCATTCCGTGCGCTTTTTCAATACGCTGACCTTCGCCACGTCTTGTCACAGTGTAAGAACGAAGTCGCGGACTGTAACCCTCAATAATATCGGTTACGTCAACGTTAAAGGCATTTGCACAACGGTAAATAAAAGCAAAGTGCAAATCGCTTTCGCCGTTTTCACAAGCAAGGTATTCTGCTTCGCTTACACCTGTCTTTTGCGCCATATCGCTAACGCTTAAGCTTTCAATTTCGCGAAGCTCTTTAATACGCCCTGCTATTTCTTTAATTTTAAAATCTAATTCCTTAATCTGTTCCATGTTCTTTCCTCCGTCAGAATGATGGGACGATATAATAAAAACCCGTCCCAAAGTTATGACTTTGAGACGAGCATTGATTCTCTCAATATACCCGCGGTACCACTCAAATTGTAGCTTTTGCTACCACTCTTGGAATCTAACAATTCCTATGCCTTTACGCAGCAATCACGAAGGGGTTCTACTAACTTACGCTTTCTTCCCCTCAGCTCAGAAGTTACAGACGTAAAACCGTATAAATGGCTTACACCAACCGCCATCTCTCTTGCTATACGAAAAATTACGCACTCTTCGTCAACGCTTTTGTACAGTGTATTTTATCATAACAAATGGAATTTGTCAATATTTAAAGTTTATTTCTTTGAATTTTTCCGCTTATAGTTTTGGGCAATTCATCACGGAAAACAATAACTCTTGGGTACTTGTAAGGCGCAGTATGTGTTTTAACGTAGTTCTGAATTTCCTTTTTAAGCTCGTCGGTGCCTTCAGTTCCCTTTGTAAGTACAATACTTGCTTTTACAACCTGACCTCTTATATCGTCGGGCTCGGCAGAAACACCGCACTCAACAACGTAAGGTAATTCCATAATAACACTTTCAATTTCAAACGGTCCAATACGGTAGCCCGAAGACTTAATAACATCGTCAATACGGCTTACATACCAGAAATAACCGTCCTCATCACGCCAAGCGGGATCGCCTGTGTGGTACATACCGTCATACCAAGCATCGTTTGTTTTTTCATCGTCAAGATAATATTCCTTGAAAAGACCGCAAGGTATTTCTTTATCGGTATGGATAACAATTTCACCTGTTTCACCGTCTGCTACGGGGTTGCCGTCGGGGTCAACAATATCAATGTCAAACTGAGGAGAAGCCTTACCCATTGCGCCAATTTTCGGCTTGGTGCCGTAAAGGTTTGCAATTGCAAGGGTGGTTTCGGTCTGACCGAAGCCTTCCATTATTTCAAGGCCTGTAGCGGCTTTGAACTGTTTAAATACTTCGGGGTTAAGTGCTTCGCCAGCGGTCGTCATATGATGAATTGAAGATAAATCAAACTTAGAAAGGTCGCCGCGAATTAACATTCTGAGCATTGTAGGTGGAGCGCAGAAGGTAGTAATGTTGTACTTTGCAAACATTGGTAAAATTTCGTTTTCGTCAAAACGGTCAAAGTCGTAAACAAATACTGCACCCTCGCAAAGCCACTGACCGTAAAGCTTACCCCAAAGGGATTTGCCCCAACCCGTATCAGAAATGGTAAGGTGCAAGCCGTCACGCTCGCAGCAGTGCCAATATTTAGCGGTAACAAAGTGACCTAAAGCGTAGGTATGCTTATGAGCCGCCATTTTAGGATTACCTGTTGTACCCGAAGTAAAGAACATAAGGGCAGTATCATCGCCGCAAGAGGTTTCTTCATTTCTGTAATAATGAGCGCTGAAAAGCGGATATTCACCGTCAAAATCCTGCCAACCGTCACGCTTGCCGCCAACCATAACAAGTTTTTCTACCTGTGGGCATTTTTTAGCGGCATTTTCTGCTATTTGTGCAGTGTCGCCATCAGAGGTGCAAACAAGCATTTTTACGCCGGCAGACTTAAAGCGATATTCAAAATCGTGTTCTTTAAGCTGATTTGTAGCAGGAATTGCAACTGCACCGATTTTATGAAGCGCTACCATACAGAACCAGAACTGATAATGTCTTTTAAGTACAAGCATTACCTTATCGCCCTTTTTAATTCCCAAAGAAGTAAAGTAATTGGCAACCTGATTAGAAGCGCGTTTAATATCTCTGAATGTAAAACGGCGTTCATTTTTGTTTACATCAAGATGAAGCATTGCAAGCTTATCGGGATATTTTTCTGCTATGCCGTCAACAATATCAAAGCCAAAGTTAAAGCTATCGGTATTTTTAAACTTAATGTTTTGCAAAGCACCGTTTTCGTCTTCGGTTGTTTCAACAAACTTTTCGCAAACCAAATTTTCCGATTTTTTAGCCGAAACAATGCTCTTGCGAACAACCTCTTCCTTAGTGCTTTCACCCGGTAATACTACTGCACAGAAGACGCAGTCCTTACCGTCAACCGCAATCATACCGTGCGGCTTTGAAGAATCGTAATAAATGCTGTCGCCTTCGTGTAAAATTTCAGTATGGTCACCAATCTGAACCTTTAAGCTACCGCTCATAACAAGGTCAAATTCCTGACCCGAGTGGGTTGCCAAATGAATAGGCTTATTTTGTTGCGCTGCAGAATATTCGTATCTAACCCAATACGGCTCGGCAATTTTATCCCTGAATTTTGGTGCTAGGTTTTTAATGTCAATGCCATCTTCCTTAGCGGTTTGAAGACCCTGACCTTTGCGGGTTACGGTGTATCCCGAAAGACGCGCCGCATTATGACCCTCTAAAAATTCGGTTATTTCTACGCCGAATATCAAAGCGCATTTATGTATAAAGCTAAAGGGAATATCTGCCTTAGCAGCTTCGTAACTTACATATTCCTCTTGGCTGACTTCGGTTTTTTGTGCCATTTCCTCAGTAGACCAACCCATAATTTCGCGCATTTCCTTAATTCTGGACGCTATCTCCATAAGTTGCTCTTTGGCTGTATTGGTAGTCATCAGTATACTCCCTTTCGTAAACTCAAAATAAAAACACCCATCTCAAACTTTGAGACGGGTGTGTAACTAACACTCGCGGTACCACTCAAATTGCAGTAAAACTGCCACTCAGAATCCAACAATTCTTATGCCTTTACGCAGCATTCACGGGAAAACCTACTAACAGTTAAGCTTTCAGCATTCCGGCTCGGAAGTGATAGGCTATTATGAACACTTGCTATCGGCTTACACCACCCGCCGACTCTCTAAAAACAGACGTTCAAAACCGTCTTCGTCAAAGCCTTTAATCAATTTTTATGTATTATAGCACCGCATTTAAAATTTGTCAACACTTTTCGCCGAAAATTATTGACAAGTATATATTAATATGATAATTTAATTTAGTCTGTCATATCTATTATATTTAAGGATCGAAAAGAATATGTACATCAAATCCAAACTCATAGGAACAAGGGACTTCTACAAAAGAGTTATAGCAATTGTTTTACCTATGATTATACAAAACACTATAACCAATGTTGTAAGCTTGCTTGACAATGTAATGGTGGGAAGACTCGGTACTTTGCAAATGTCTGCCGTTGCAATTGTTAATCAACTTATATTTGTTTTTAATCTTTGTATCTTCGGCGGCCTTGCGGGTGCGGGAATTTTTTCAACCCAATACGCAGGGGTCGAAGACCACGACGGCATTCGCCACTGCTTCAGGGCTAAAACCGTAATTGGTATTGTTATTTTCATACTTTCCCTAATCGTTTTCCTTTCTTTTCCCCACCCACTGATTAAAATGTATTTAAACGAGGGAACCTCTGCTAAGGACGCCGCATTAACCCTTAAATACGGACTTTCGTATTTGAATATTATGCTGATTGGTCTCTTGCCTTTCACCTTAACTCAAATATATTCAAGTTCACTCAGGGAAATAGGCGAAACAAAGTTGCCTATGCTTGCGAGCGTTATTGCAATATTTATAAACCTTGTTTTTAATTATTTGCTGATTTACGGAAAACTCGGTTTTCCAAAGCTTGGTATAGTAGGCGCCGCTATTGCAACCGTTTTAGCGCGTTTTATAGAAGCGGCAATAGTTATTATTGTAGCAACCAAAAGACGAAATAAATACAGATTCTTAAAAAGCGCTTTCAGAAGCCTTTACGTTCCGCTTGATTTATGCTTTAAAATTTTTAAAAAAGGCTTTCCCCTGCTTATTAACGAATTTTTATGGGCAGCAGGAATGGCAGTGCTTTTACAATGCTATTCCGTGCGCGGAATAGAGGTTGTGGCCGCGCTTAATATAGCAAACACCATAAACAATCTTTTCAGCGTAGTATTTATAACAATGGGCAATGCCGTTGCAATCATCGTAGGGCAGCATTTGGGCGCCAACGAAATTGAAAAAGCAAAAGCTGCTGTTTGGCAATTAATAGCATTGGCAGTTGCTTGCTGTATAGTAATAGGTGCCGTTATGGCATCGCTTGCAAGCGTAATACCCAATTTATATGAAGTTACATCGCAGGTTCGTGAAATGGCAACCGAATTTCTTTATATAATAGCATTGTTTATGCCAATTTATGCCTTTGCCCACAACTGCTATTTCACCCTGCGTTCGGGTGGCAGAACAATTATAACCTTTTTGTTTGACAGCGCGTGTACTTGGGGCATTTGTGTTCCCTGCGCATTAATTCTTGCAAGGTTCACCGGTCTGCCCATACTCCCCTTGTACTGTATAGTTCAGTCGTTGGAATTTATTAAGTGTATTGTCGGCTATGTTATGATTAAAAAAGGTCTTTGGATAAGAAATATTATAGAAGATAAAAATAATGCTTAAGCGTGACTTAAGCATTATTTTTTTACACCTTTATATTTTCTTTTTGTGGCCATACCGCCTCTTATGTGGCGCTCTTGCTTGTTTTTTTCAAGCACCGCCTTTACTTCCTTATATAGCTGTGGATTATCGTGCGAAAGCTTTTCGGTAACATCCTTATGTACGGTAGATTTACTTATTTTAAAAACCTTTGCGGCTGCACGCACTGTAGCCCCCGTATCTATAATATATTCACCTAAAATAACCGCCCTGTTATCCAATATTTCTCTCATTCAATCAACTCCTAAAAGGACTAATTAATTGTATGAGAGATAATTAAAAATTATTCCCTACATCTATACCTAATGTGGCACTTTAAAAATTTTTCCTTAACTTAAAATGCACATAGATATCTTTTACGAGAACTGCGAATTATACAGTGTGCTATAAAAGCCCCCAAGCTTTAACAGTTGTTCGTGATTTCCTTGCTCAGTCACGGCGCCGTCCCTTAAAACAAGTATGGTATCGGCATTTTGTATAGTAGAAAGTCGATGGGCTATTATAAAACAGGTCCTACCTTTCATAAGTTCTGCCATTGCTTGTTGTATCTGAATTTCGGTTCTTGAATCAACATTAGAAGTTGCTTCATCCAAGATCAGCATTGGTGCGTCGGATAGCATTGCTCGAGCAATGGTTATCAACTGCCTTTGACCTTTAGAAATATTAGTGCCGTCATCTGTAAGAACGGTGTTATAGCCGTCAGGCAAACTTTCAATATAACTGTCAATTTTAGCGGCCTTGGCGGCGGCGCGAACCTCTTCCAAAGTGGAGTTTTCCTTGCCGTAGGCAATATTTTCGAATATCGTGCCGTAGAAAAGCCAAGTATCTTGAAGCACCATTGTATAGGATTTACGAAGCTCAGCACGCTTCACCTTTAAAGACGGGAGTGAATCTATCCTAATTTCACCTGACACGGGATCATAAAACCGCATTAAAAGATTAATAATTGTCGTCTTACCTGCACCTGTAGGTCCTACTATAGCAACCATCTGCCCGGGTTTTGCAGTAATTGAAACATTTTTAAGAATAGTTTTATTTGGGGTGTAACCAAAGGTTACATCGCAAAGTTCTACCTTTCCTTCAACCCCACTTAATTCGGTACAATCGGTAGCATCCGCCGGTTCGGATTCTTCGTCTAAAATACGGAATACACGTTCTGCTGCGGAAAAGGCCGACTGAAATTCGTGAAGGATGTTAGAAAATTCATTTATGGGGCCTGCAAATTTACGGGAATACTGCACAAACTGTGCAACACCGCCAAGGGTAATAAAAAATACCGAACCCCCAAGCACCAATCCGCTTTGCGAATACATATAAAGTATTCCGCCAAAAATTGCAACAAGCGCAATTGAGATATTATTTATAAGATTAATAGACGGAAACAACAGAGCCGCACCGTATTCAGCATTATAATAGGCATCCATTGCATCGCGATTATGTTTATTAAAACGTTCAGAAATAACATCCTGCATACCGTACGCCTCGATACTTCTGGCCCCCGATATCATTTCCTCTGCATAGCCGTTAAGTTCGCCATATTTTTTAGAGCGAAGACTAAAGAGCGGACGCACTTTTTTAGACCTATAACGTGTAAAAATTAAGGATGCGGGTACAGTGAATACAAAAATCAATATCATCGGCTTAGAAATTTGCCACATAAACATAAGCGAACCCACAACCGTATATATACTTGTCATAACCTGTACTAAATCGTGTGAAAGGGTACTGTTGATTGTATCAATATCATAAGAAATATGACTTATAATATCTCCTGTTGCGTGTGTGTCAAAATAGCCAACAGGCAAGGTATTAAGTTTTTCAAAAACCTGCTTACGCATCTTATAAATAATTTTTTGACTTAAAGAAATCATTGTTATAGCTATAAGATAAGAAAGCACGGCCGAAGCGGCATAGCAAATCACCATTTTAATAACATTTTCCAAAACAACTGAAAAAACTATACCATTCTTGTTTTCAATAGCATCAATAGCGATTCCCGAATAACGAGGACCTAATAGCGCTAACTGATTTGAAATAAGAGTAAAAATTACCGCAGGAATAAAAAGATGCCATTGACTAAAAACATAACCGCCAAGTCTTAGTATTATACCGCGTTTTTGAGCGGCTTTTATATTTTTTTCATTTTTCTTACTCAACAAAGGCACCTCCCATTTGCGACTCGCTAATTTCCCTGTATTCCTTACAACTTTCAAGCAATTGCTCGTGGGTACCCTTACCTATAATTCTGCCATCTTCAAGAACAAGTATTAGGTCGCAGTTTTTAACCGAGCTTATGCGTTGAGCAACTGTAATTACGGTGGAATCTGACATTTCGCTATCAAGCGCTTTACGCAAATTTGCCGCAGTTTTATAGTCGAGTGCCGAAGAAGAATCATCCAAAACCAAAATCTCAGGCCCTGCCGCAAGTGCTCTTGCAATCAAAATTCTTTGCCGCTGTCCGCCCGAAATATTCGTTCCCCCCGAAGAAAGCTTTTTGTCATATCCCTCAGCAAGTGCATCTATAAATTCTTCCGCCTGAGCAATTCTTGCAGCATTTCTAATTTGCTCATCTGAAAGTTTTCTGCCAAAGCAGATATTTTCCTTAACAGTATCCGCATAGATAAAACCGTTTTGAAGAGCCACACCGAACAAAGAAGTCAGTTCGCTTCTTGTATAAGAAGTAATGTTTCTTCCATTTATTCTAATTATGCCGGAATCGGCATCATAAAACCTTAAAAGTAATTTAATAATAGTTGATTTTCCGCTTCCTGTAGCCCCTATTATTCCAAGGCTTCCACCCTTTGAAAGCGAAAAACTTATATTCTCAATATTAGGTTTTTTGCCCAAATAAGAAAATGCAACATTTTCGAAGGTAATAAATTCGTTTCCGCTTTTTTCTTCGGTTTTTTCCGTAACAAAAAAGCGGTCGGGAGTTTCAAGTACTTCTGCTATTCTTTGCGCTGAAGCCGCACACTTTGTATACATTACAAACATTCGTGATATTGACATCATAGCCATTGATATAAGGGTAAAATACTGCATAAAGGCAATAACCGTTGACGCAGAGGACAGACCTTTTGCCACGCAAACAGCCGCAACAGCCACAACTGCCGCTATACCAACATTCATAAGAAAGGTCATAACAGGATTTACAAGGCTCATAATCATACCTGCACGACGCTCCTTTTTAGAGAGATCGGCATTTACCTTATCATATCTGCGGTTTTCGTATTCATTTTTAGAAAGTGCCTTAATAACCCTTATACCTTGTGTATCCTCACGGACAACACGTACCATTTTATCTATAGACTTTTGAACCGTTATGTATAGCGGAACACCTCTTTTAGAAACGCTGTATACTGTTATAAATATAAGCGGTGAAGTTGCTATCATAACAGAAGCAAGTATCTTGTCCATAATAAGGGTCATAAATATTCCACCAACAAGCAAAATCGGTGCCCTAACACCCATTCTCTGCATCATACCTATAAAGTTATGCACATTATAAGTATCGGTGGTGATTCGTGACTCAAGAGACGGTACCGTAAAATCATCTGTGTCGGCGGCGGAAAGATAAAGCGTTTTTGAAAACAAATCTTTTCGCATTTCTATGGAAAATCTTGTAGTAACCCTTGCCGCCATACGATTGGCAATAATATTCCCCACGCAAGCCACCATTGCACAAAGCACCATAATAACGCCGTAAAAAACAATCTTGCCTACATCAAAAGTGTTTATTACGTTTTCCAATATAAAACTTAATATAAAGGGCAGTAAAAGCTCTGCCACCGTACCAATAATTTTGATTGAAAAGCCCACAGCCATACGCATTTTAAAGGGCTTTAAATAGGATAATATACGCTTCATTTCTGCTCCTGTTCCAATTCTTTAATAATTTCCTTTGCTTTTCCTTCAATCTGCGAAAGTACAGAATAAAACACATCCAACTTTTCCTCAGGTATTTCGGACACAAGAAGTTCGTTCCATTCTTTAGCTATTGCGCGTACTTCGGGCAGTATTTCAAGCATTTTTTCTGTTGGAAAAACAAGAATTTCCCTTTTGTTTTCTGCATTTACTTCCCTTTTTATAAGTCCTTTTTCTTCAAGGTGGTTAAGCGCTCTTGCCACCGTGCTTTTGTTAAGACAGAGTTCTCTTGCCAGCTTTTCCTGTGAATTTCCGGGATTACGGCAAACCGCCAGAACAAAGGCATGATGTCCTACGCACAATCTGTCTACCCCCATCTTTAAAGATCGGTAATTCGACTGGCAACGGCTTATGTTATTCAAAGTTTTCATAATTTTGGGCATGGTTTACTCCTTAAGATAATTGTTGCAAACACAACTGTTGCATCTGCAACAATTATATCTCAACTTGCTTATTAAGTCAATCTTGAAATGCGATAAATAAAGCAGATTGAATAATATTTTAATACTATTCAATTAAACTCATACTTGTCTTTTTATTTCAAGGTGTTATAATGATTTAAAGAGGTGTTTTTTATGATTTTTGAAAATATGGACAGAATTGTTTTTGCGGGTGACTCGGTTACCGATTGCGGAAGTACAAATCCCGTTGGCGAAGGCCTTTTTGACAATGTGGGCAGAGGTTATGTTCGCGTTGTAGAAAATATGCTTGCAGTTTACTATCCCGAGCTTAAGATTCGTGTTACAAACTCAGGGATTGGCGGTAACACAAGCCGTACACTTTTGGAACGCTATGACCGCGATGTTGTAGAGCTTAATCCGGATTGGGTTTCAATCTGCATTGGTATTAATGATGTTTGGCGCCAATTTGACTGCCCTGCTTTCCCCGAAAAAAACATTACGCCCGAAGAATATAGAAATAATGTTGAAGAAATGATTTTAAGGGTAAAAGATAATGTAAAAGGAATTTTTATTTTGTCCCCTTACATAATTGAACCCAACCGCGAGGACCCTATGCGTAAGCGTATGGACGAATACACCGCCGTTTGTAAGGAACTTGCAGAAAAATGGGGCTGCACCTTTGTAGATTTCCAACAAATGTATGAAGACTATTGTGAATACCGTCACCCTTGCTTTATTGCGTGGGACAGAATTCACCCCAACCAAATAGGTGCTACATTAATGGCAAGAGAATTTCTTAAAAAGTGCGGTTTTGATTTTAGCAGATAATTAAAGGGCGTGAAAATATGAAAATCAAAGAAAAAATCATGCTTGATATGGATGGTCTAAAAGAACACGGACCTATAAACGTAGTAGTTTTTGGTGACAGTGTTACACACGGCGCTGTAAACGGATATTTCGATTACGAAAAGGTTTATTGGAATATACTCAAACAAAAGCTTCATGCATTTCGTGAATATATGCCTATTAACTTTATAAACGTATCCATTGCCGGCACTGTTGCTAAAGAAGCCGCAACCCGATTAGAAAGTCAGGTTATAATTCATAAACCCGATTTAGTAATAGTTTGCTTTGGGCTTAACGATGTCAACTTCGCTTTGGAAGATTATCTTAATCCGCTTAAGGAAATCTTCACCCGTTTGAAGCAAGAAAATATTGACGTTATTTTTATGACACCTAATATGCTTAACACCTCTGTTGCAGAGGATACTCCCCCATCAATTCTCGATTATGCAAAGGTAACCGCAAAAATGCAAAATGAAGGCAAAATGGACGAGTATATTTACTCAGCAAAAAAACTTGCAGAGGATTTGGGTATTACGGTTTGCGACTGTTATTCAAAATGGAAAGAGCTTTCTAAAACACAGGATATAACAATGCTTTTAGCAAACAGAATCAACCACCCGGTTTCCGAAATGCATAAACTCTTTGCGGACAGTTTATATGAAACCATAATGGGTTAGAGGGATTTATATGTATAAAACCGAATTGCATATACACTCAAGCGAGGGTGATTTATATGCACAGTGCAGTGGTTCAGAAATCGTAAAGCTGTATGCAAACGAGGGTTACCAATGCTTAGTCATTACAAACCACTATTTTTCCCCTTTTTTCACTTGGTTTAAAGATGAACTTGAGGGCGCCGACCACAAAAAGATTATTGACAGATACCTTAAAGGGTATTACGAAGCAAAAAACGAGGGCGAAAAACTTGGTATAACCGTTCTCCCCGGCGCAGAAGTAAGGGTAAAAAGTTGCGCTAACGACTATTTGATTTACGGGCTTTGCGAAAAAGACTTTTACGATTTGCCTATACTTTGCAATCTTAAAAATCTTGACGAATTGGTTAATACAATTCCCGAACACGCCCTTATTGTATGGGCGCATCCTTTCAGAAATAAGTGCACTACCTTTACACCTGACAGAATTTTCGGCTTAGAAGGCTTTAACTACGGAAATGAGCCTTTCAGAAACGAAATGGCAAAAACGTTTGCTAAGCATTACGGGAAACCTATGACTTCAGGTTCGGATTTTCACGGTAGTAATGCACTCGCTAAAGGCGGAAT
>JAZRMY010000058.1:0-25092 GCA_045647925.1 Acutalibacteraceae bacterium
CGACCGCTACGCCTTTTCGTTTTCGCTTATTCATCCACAGGATGCGCTCAAACTCAAAGCTACCAAACTGAGCCACGCCTCGACATATATTAAATTTTAATAGTTAGTTTTGTTGCTTATCTTTTCCGCGCCGCTACGCAGCTTACTCTTGCGGTGCCCGACGATTCGAAACTGCCGTTTCTCACTTGTCGACCGCTGCGCCTTTTCGTTTTCGCTTATTCATCCACAGGATGCGCTCAAACTCAAAGCTACCAAACTGAGCCACGCCTCGACATATATTAACTGCATACAAAAGCATAGACTATTATAACTCTGTTTTTATAAAAAGTCAAGCCGATTTTTAGGATAAATTATAAAATGATATTTGGAAATATAGTTGATTAGTATGGCTTTATGATTTAAAATGTATAAGAAAAACAACAAATGTCAATTCTCTAATAGATTGACATTTATTATTTTAGTATGTATAATTTTTGTGGGAGGGATAGTATGAAAAAAAGGACGGCAAATATAATTTTCTGTGCCCTTTTTGTGGCTATAATTGCGGTATGCGCTCAAATAATGCTGCCTACGCCATTTTTTCCTATAACCCTTCAAACCTTCGGAATTGCTCTTTGCGGGTATACTTTGGGTGTTAAAAAATCAGCCTTTTCGGTTTTGGGGTATATACTATTGGGGATTTTGGGAATGCCTATTTTTTCAGGCTTTTGCGGTGGTTTTCACCATATAACCGACCCCGGTGGCGGATTTGTAATAGGCTTTTTGCCGTTGGCAATTTTTTGCGGAATGTCATTTGGATTTAATGGAAAATTAAAGAAAATATTTATTGGCGTTTTGGGCGCCGTAATTATGTATTGCATAGGAATTGCATATTTTTGCTTAATTACGGGCATTAAAGCTTTAAGCCCTACGGTGCTTATATTTATTGCAGTATTTTTAAAGGATGTTTTTGTTATAGCCATAGCATTTTATATTTCGGAAATTGTTAAAAAAAGAATATTAAAATAAAAAACCGAAACGAAAGTTTCGGTTTTTTTCATTTTAAATCATATATACGCCTGATTCTAAAAGAACAAAACGGTATTTGTCGGCCTTAATATATTGTCTTACAGGTTCTTCAAATTCCTCGCCGTAGGTGGTTGTGTAGGATTCCAAATTTACTTGGGTGAGTTTTTTAGAGCCGTAGTTACTAACGGTTACACAATTTTCTTCAATAAAAAGGCTTTTCGGATTAGAAAAAGGTGATTTGTTTCCGCCAATTCTAAGCTCCTCACGCATGGTTGAAAGGTTGTAGCGTACCATAACATTACTGTCAAAATAACAGGCCCAAAGGGAATTTTTGTAAAGTACAATATCTGTGGCGGTAAAGCCGCGGTATGAAAGTGTACCTTTCCATATTGCCGTGCCGTCGGTATCCACTAATTGCGCTTCGCCGTTATTAGAAAGCAAGAAAACCTTTGAATTAGGCAGAATTATAGATTTTACTGTAATATAATTTTCGCAATTTTCTATAACCGCCTTATAATTGTTACCGAATTTTGTTAACAAATAAATATTTTTGGCAATATCGGTAAATCTGCCTGTTTCAAATGATAGCATTTTAAATGCCACAACTACATTTTGGTCAATTATATCCTTACAGTATGAAAAAATTATTCCGTTAGGCATAGGAAGAATTTCATATACTTCGCCTTGGAAAATCTGTTTCATAATTTTACTCCTTTTCCTTCATTTTCTGTGCAGCCAATAGTATGCCTGCCTTTGCGCTATGGAAGTTAAGACCGCCTTGCATCCAAGCAGCATACGGGGGACGTATCGGAGCATCGGCAGAAAGCTCAATTGAAGCGCCTAGGGTAAATGCGCCTGCCGCCATAATTACAGGGTCGGTGTAGCCCGGCATATCCCAGGGCTCAGGTACTACAAAGGAATCAACAGGTGCGCCGCTTTGCATACCCTGACAGAATGAAATTAATTTTTCTGCGCTACCTAGAGTTACACACTGAATAATGTCGCCACGCTTTTCGGTTGGAGTAGGCGATACAGGGTAACCTAAATTTTGCAATAAAGCCGAAGCATAAACGGCAGTTTTAAGCGCCTCGCCTACAACGTGAGGTGCTTGGAAAAGACCTAAATAAAGCTCGCGTGAGTGACCTAGAGTAGCACCAACCTCGCGGCCTACTCCCGCACATGTCAAACGGTATGAGCATTTTTCAACAAGCTCTTTTTTACCTGCGATATATCCACCGGTTGGGGCAATACCGCCGCCTGGGTTTTTAATAAGCGAGCCTGCAATAAGGTCTGCACCAACCTCGCAAGGCTCCTTTTTCTCTACAAATTCGCCGTAGCAGTTGTCAACCATTATGCAAGTATCGGGGGATACTTCTTTTACCGCCTTGCATAGAATTTCAATATCATCTATAGTAAGTGTCGGGCGGGTACTGTAGCCGCGTGAACGCTGAATATATGCCATTTTATAGCTGTCTTTTGAAAGACGGTTTTTTATTTCCTCTATATCGGGTGTGCCGTCTGATTTTAGTTCAACCTGTTCATATATAACACCGAAATCGCTTAAAGAACCGTCGGTTTTTTCGTCAATACCGAAAACGCCTGTAATAGTATCGTAAGGTCTGCCTGTTAAAACTAAAACCTTATCGCCCGGTCTTAAAACGCCAAATAAAGCAACTGTGAGTGTATGTGTGCCCGACACAAAATTGTGGCGCATTAAAGAATCCTCTGCACCCATACAGTCTGCCATAACACGCTCTAAAATTTCTCTGCCCTTATCGTCATAACCGTAACCTGTAGAGCCTGCAAACGAAGCCTCGTTTACGCCGTTTTTAATAAAGGCGTTTAAAACTTTAAGTTGGTTATATTCGGTCACATCATCAATTTTTTCGAAAATGCTCTTGCACTCTGAAAGTGATTGTTTGTCCATTTCTAAAAGGTCGTTATCAATATTAAAAAAATTAGTTATATTCACGTTTTTTCACCCAATATCCTGCATTGTATATTTTTTTAAATCCGTTCTTTTGGTAAAATTCTTTTACACTGTCCCTGCAGCAAACCAAAAAGTCCTTACCGTAGTTTTGTTTTAAAGCGGCAGTTAAAGCAATACTGCCATAGCCTTTTTGGTGACTTGCAAGTCCGTTAATAATTGCCTTGTTGCCCGAGTTAAAGGTAATAATTGCACACTTGTCTTTAAGCGCGAAATATTTTGCGCTCCCCATATTAAGCCTTCGGCAATAATCTACTGCAAAGTAGGGGTATTCGGGGAGGGAAAGCCCGTCCACATCAAGTAAGTCATAAACTTCCTTGCTGGACATTTGGTCGCTTACGACTTCACCGCTTAAACTTGCCTTGCGGTACATAATGTTTATATTTTCAGGAGGTTCGCACCCGATTGCATTTAAGGTGTGGGTATCGCTAAAAATACAAACGGGATTTAACACCGAAATAAAGGTGGTTAACTCCTCAATATCGGCTCCGTTGTTAAATATTATCATATTCCCGTCGGTCATAGAAATATATGCCTTGTCTTCGTTTTGAATCCAAAACAGTACGTGACTGTCGTTTTTATAACAGTCATAAAGGCATTTAATCTTAACCGCCTCGGCAGATAAAAAGTCTAAATCGGGTAATTCTGTTACAAGCTTAATCATTTAATATTACCGCTACAAATTCCGTTTAGCATATATTTTGTAAGATTTTCTACACTCTTGCAGTCGTCAAGGTTTGCTACGCAAGAGGCTGAATGAATATATCTGCACGGAAGTGAAATTGCAAGGGTACGCACACCCTCACGGCTTAAATGAATACCTGCCGAATTATTACCGCCTGCAACCGCTCTCTTTGGTTGGCATGGTATACCGCTTTGTAAAGCACAGTTGTAATAATTTTTGTCATAAACGGTGCCTTTGTCCATAAACGATACTGCGGCGCCGCTTCCTAATTTGCATACATTTTTATCATCGGGTACACCTGCAATATCTGCGGCGGTGGTGGCTTCTATTACTAACGCCGCATCGGGATTAATGGCAAAGGCGGCGGTTTTAGCGCCACGTGTTCCAATTTCTTCCTGAACCGAAAATGAAGCGTAAAAATCGTATTCGCTGTCACTTTTTAAAAGACCGATAAGCACAGCACAACCAATACGGTCATCAATTGCTTTGGCTTTAATATTATCGCCCGATAATACAAAATCGCTTTCTATTATCGCTCTGTCACCAAGGCTTATTTTTTCAAGCGCTTGGGTCTTTGAGGATGCGCCTATATCGATATAAAGGCTATCACTTTCGGGTAACTTTTTACGCGCGTCACCCTTAATCAAGTGAATAGGCTTTCCGCCTATAATACCGTTCACTTTGCCGTTTATTTTAACCTTTCTGAACATCAAAGCGGCAGTATCAATTCCGCCAACGGTTTTAAATTTTAAAAATCCGTCAGATGTAACTGAAGTTATAATAAGCCCAACCTCGTCCATGTGAGCGTCAAGCATAACCTTTTTTAAAGGTCGGTTTTTGCCTTTTTTAAAGCATAAAACATTACCCAGATTATCTATTCTGTAGTCGCAAAAACCATCAATTTCAGAGATTATAAAATCTCTTACATTGTCTTCATCGCCCGAAGTACCGTCAAGAAGGCAGAGCTGTTTTAATAAATCAAGCATTACCTACACCTCCTGAGAGTATATAGTTTTCAAGCAAATCACATACAGAGTACAGGTCCTTAATATCAAGGGCTTCAACCTCGGTATGCATATTACGAAGAGGTATTGAAAGGGTGGCGGTTTTAACACCTTCACGGGTAACGCTTATCATATCTGCGTTGGTGCCTGTGCTACTGCCCATAACCTCTGACTGATAGGGAATATTATTTTCTTTTGCAATATTAATAAGCTTTTGTGAAACACGCTTATCAAGAGAAGGGGAAATTCCAATCATACCGCCCTTGCCTAATTTTCCGCAATCATCCCCCGAAATATCGGGACCGTCGCCAAAAGAAACATCAACCGCAATAGCTTCGTTTGGGTCAACCTTAAAGGAAGCAGTACGAATACCGCGAAGACCCAATTCCTCGCCGTCACTTAAAACAAATGCAACATTGCAAGGTAATTGCTTTGTGGATAAGCGCTTTGCGACCTCTAAAATACATGCTACTGCGGCGCGGTCATCAAAGGAACGTCCGCACAAGAGGTTACCCATTTCAAAGGGTTTTCCGCAAAATGTAACATAATCGCCAACCGAAACAATATTCTTTGCCTTACTTCCAAGTAAGGTATCAAGCTTGATATTTGAAATGTCACTATATTCAATCTCACCGCTTGCAAGATGGGGAGGGGTGCTACAAAAAACGGCAGAAATTTTTTCCTTGCCATGTACAGTAACCTCGCGTGACGGTAGCATACGAATATCAATACCGCCCGAATTAGATACGGTTAAAAAGCCGTTATCGTCAACATCGGTTACAATCATTGCTATTTGGTCAATGTGACCGTCAAGCATAATGGTATAATCAGCTTTTCCTTTTAAAAAGCCGATTACGGTTAAATTAGACATTCTCTCAGTTTTAGTGTATTTTGATAAAATTTCATAAGCCTTATCACTCGCGTCGGCAATATTTCCCACAGCGTCAAGGCTTGAAAGTGTAAAAAGTAAATCCTTAATTTCCATTAGAGTTTTTGAACCATTTCCTTAAAATGATTACCCCTTGCTACAAAGTTGGGGAAGCAGTCGAAGCTGGCGGATGCAGGACTTAATGTAACAACATCGCCTTTATTTGCGTTTTTGTAAGCATAATCAACCGCTTCGGCAATATTTTCTATCCTTATAATTTCGGGAACACCGTTATAGTTTTTATCATTTCTGACAGCGTCTTCAATTTTATCGGCGGTAGCGCCGCAAAGCAAAAGCTTTTCTACCTTTTCAAGCACATAGGGTACCATCGGCTCGTAAGGGATATGCTTATCATATCCGCCTGCAATAAGCCAAACCTTTTGCTTAAACGCCTTAAGACCTGCAATTGTTCTTGAGGGGCTTGAGGCAATAGAATCGTTATAATACTTAACGCCGTTCACTTCGCGTACAAATTCAATTCGGTGCTCAACACCCATAAATTCGTGTGCAACCTTTTTAATGGAATCCACACTTACATAACCCCAAACGGCAGAAATTGCCGCAAGGTAGTTTTCAACATTATGGTCGCCTAAAATGGCAATTTCATCACGGTGCATAATGGGTGCATCAATACCACGGTAGGACATATGAATAGTACCGTTACTGTCACACCACGCGCCGTTATTTAGCTTGCTTTCCATACTAAAGGAAAGTGACTGACCGCGAACATACGGGTTAAAGGAGTTTGTAATGTCATTGTCCTTATTAAGTACAGTTCTTGAAAAAGCGTTTTGGTGAAGAATTACATTTTTCTTAGCTTCAACGTATTCGTCCATATCCTTATGCACGTCAAGATGGTTGGGGGCTACGTTAGTAACAACCGCAACGTCAGGACTTTTACGCATAGAAATTAATTGGAAGGACGAAAGCTCAACTACAACAAAGTCGTCGCTTGTAATATTTTCAATTTCGGGGAGCAAGGGTTTACCTATGTTTCCGCCTACAAATACGCGTTTACCCTCGGCTTCAAGCATTTTAGCAATAAGGGTTGTGGTGGTGGTCTTACCGTCAGACCCTGTTACCGCAAAAATTGTTGCGGGGCATAAATCGAAAAATACTTCCATTTCGCTTGTTACGGCAATACCTTTTTTACGGGCAGACTCAAGCTCGGGTAAATTAAAGCTCATACCAGGGGTACGGAAGATAATATCAACCTCTAAATTATCTAAATAACCGTCGCCCAAACGAAGCTCGGCTCCTGCATTTTCAAGTTGGTCAGCAATTTCGCCTATCATTTCTCTGGTACGTCGGTCACAAGCGTAAACCTTGGCGCCTTTATTTAAAAAATTAAGAATGAGTGGAGTATTGCTCACACCAATTCCGCACATTGCAATTTTTTTACCTTTAATTTGTTTGAAAAATTGTATACAATCCAATTTTACTACCTCTTTTCAAGACATTTAGCCCATATTAAATATATTATACTTAAATAAAATAAAAATATCAATAAAAAAGGAAGAATTTTGAAAAAAGTATCATTATATTTTTTCTCTTTGAATAAATTTGTACTAAAACCGAAAGGGGTATGGTATGAATTTTATTAATTGCCAGAATAATATATCGGGAGAGCTTATGATTAAAACGGTGGCTTTTTGGAGTGAGAACAGCTTTCAGCATATATCCTCGCTTTTAAAGTCGCCGCAGGGCACAACGGCGGTTTTACAACCGTATTTTAAAGCAGAACTTGAAAACTTGTATGAAGAATTTAAAAAAATCAATCAAATGTACAAAAGCGGTAACGGAAGGCTTATTCCAAAGCCGGCGGTATTTTTTAAAATAAATCAGCGTTTTATAAATTTACTTGAAAGAATTAAATATGAGGGCTTTTCGGGTTACCCTATTTTACAGCAATCGATTTTTCACTATATTTACGAGCAAAGATATATAAACGCAATTTTTGCGGTTAATAACCCCGTTGGAAATGTGCTTATTACCGAGTACTTTTTACCTTTTTCGAATTATACTTACTCCTGTATTTATAACCAAATGTATTTTTGGTGTATAATCGGGTCTATGCACCCATCACTTTTAATGGGGAATAATTCTTTTTACAATGCAATTAACGGCTATTCAAAGGAATTTTTAACCGATGTATGCAATAAGTTTAATATGATTGCATTTAAGCTTTCGCAGCTTAAGAAACCCGTTAAAAAGGTTGGTTTAGCACCTGTTTTTGAAGAATTTAAAGCGCTTAATTCTTCATTTTTGGAGTTTTTAAAGTTAGTTAAAGCGAACAACCCGAGAGTGTATATAAATTCACAGAATTTAAGGCTGAGTGAGAGTTTTTATTCGACCGTACAGCATATGATAAACGAGCATACTTTGGTGGATGAAATAAACGAAAACCTTAATTTAATGCGTAATTCGTAATTTAAAACCCCTTTTATGAGAATCATCTCATAAAAGGGGCCTTGTTATAATATTATTTTTTGTGTTTTCTTTAAAACCGCAACTATCGGTATTATAAGTACACCTAAGCACAAATTACTTGTTCCGTGAACCAAATCAAAGGGGAAGCCTGCAATTATCCAGGCAATTGTGCCTTTAAAATCAAGTCCGAAAAGTAACGCTTGGCTTGGGGCGTAAATTACACCGTACAAATAACCGTGAAGCCCGCATATGGCAGCATAAACTATCGGCGCTATCTTTTTTGGCATATTTTTAGGGAGTAGCATTACTGCGCCCCAAAGTACAGTCCATATATACAAGTAAGGTATCCACCAAAGGCCAAATCCCCAAAGAACACCTGTTAAAATTACAAAAATGTATATGGGATAAAGGGCTTTTTGGCGGTAAACTACCGTAAAAGCAACTGTAAACACGCCTAATAAATGTATATTCGGAAAAGGCTCCGTAATAAATTTTGAAATACACATTAAAGCGCCAAGCATACCGAAAACAGCAATTTCTTTAATGTTTATCTTCATAATTACTCGGCTTTAAAGCAATATTTTGCAAAATCGGAAATTTCGGTTTTTTCAACACCTGTTGTAGCGTATTTGTCGTCTATGTAAAATGCCCAGTATTTACCGTCTTTTTCGTAGTCAAGCGTAATACCGTTTACGGTTTTTACATAAAGTCCGTATGCGCCTTCTTCACCTGCTATAAGGTTGTGTTCAAGTAATGCATCAGACACAATTTCCTTGTTGGTATAGATGACAAAGTGGGATTCTTTACCGTCAACATCAACAACGGTAAAGGACATTTGTGTTGCGCCGTTACCGAGTTCTCGAATATCGGTTTCCTGCAAAATTTTATCCGTTTGTTCGGATGAGGTGGAGTTATCGTTACAACCGATTGTAGTCAATGCCATAGCCGCAATAAGCACCATACAAACGATAAACGACAACATTTTTTTAATGTTTGTCTTTTTCATAATTTGTATTCTCCTTTTTATCTTTTTGCCTTAAAACCGGCCTTCGCGGTTTATATAAAGGCTTTTACCTTGCGGATATTCCGACTTCGGTAGATTATTTTTCGCCTTCTCAGAAAAAATCCAATGGCCTGTCCTCGGTTTGCGGCACCGAGCAAGAAAAATAACATTTTTGCACCTCACGGCGACGGGCTCGTACAGGATTTACACCTGTTTCCCCGCAAGATAAGAAAAGTATAGCATATTAAAATGCGGAAATCAATCGGTTTTCAAACTAAAACATAGAAAAATATGCATACTGCTTGTAAAAGCGTACCCAATATTACGAATAAGTGAAATATAGAGTGAACATAGCGGTAGCCGAATTTACCTGCAATACCGTAAAGCACGGCGCCTATTGTATAAGCAATACCGCCTGCAAGCAACCACCAAAAGCCACTCATAGAAATTGCTTTTATAGTGTGATTGATTATGAAAACTATGCACCAGCCTACTGCAATATAGGTTATATTTGAAAATAAACTGTACTTTTTAAGGTCAATAGCATTAAGGGTTATACCTAAAGAAGCCATAGCCCATACAAAGCCGAAAAGACACCAGCCTAGTGCGGTATTGTATTCCCTTATAGAGCATAGCGCAAAGGGGGTGTATGTTCCTGCAATAAGTATAAAAATTGCACAATGGTCTATAATCTGAAAAACCTTTTTTGCGGTTACAGGCACAAGACCGTGATATATACTGGACATAGTGTAAAGTATAATCATTGAAAAGCCGTAAATAAACGAGCTTACAATTTGGTATGCATCGTGATTTAAAAAGGCTTTCACAATACATAAGGCGGCAATTATAACACCTAAACCGCCACCGACTATGTGCGAAACCATATTGAAAATTTCCTCGCCTTTAGTATATGGAGGAAGAAGTCTGTCTTTTAATTTAGTACGTTTCATAAGGGTTCCTTTTTAAGAAAAAATTTTGTCGAAATCAATCGAAATACTTTACATAATTTTTTAATCGTCATTATTACAGATTAACGGGTTTTTCAACTTGTTAACATAGTTATCCACCGAAAATAACCCCCAAAACCCTATTTTCACAACAAATGAGGGCTGCAAGTGTTAATATTTCGGTGGATAAGTTGAAAAACTTTTTAGGTTAAAACGGTTTACATAATAACGATTTACTGTAATTTATTTGGCATTTTGCCATAATGAAAAGATTACAATTTTTGTAGTAGTTTTTCCATAATGTCGGGTCCGTGTTCTACAAAATTGCCTGTAGCAGTAGCGGATTTTTCGGTAAAGCTTTCTACCGAGCCTAAGGCTTTAGAGCTATCGTACAACAAGTAGGGTACAGGGTCGCTTGAATGGGTTTTGATTTCAAGCGGTGTGGGGTGGTCGGGCATAATTAAAATTCTGTAATCGTCCCCACAGTTTTCTAAGTAAGAAAGCATCATTTTTAATGTACGCTCTTCAATTAATTCAATTGCTTTAACCTTATTTTCTGCTTCTCCGCGGTGACCGCATTCGTCGGGCGCTTCAATATGAAGGTATACAAGGTCACAACCGTTTTTGAAAGCGTCAATACCTGCCTCGGCTTTACCTTCGAAATTAGTATCAAGATAGCCTGTGCTACCTGCTACCTCGGGGGTTTGCATATCAGCGCAGATACCGATACCTTTAAGAAGGTCAACTGCACTTACAATACAGCCTTTAACGCCGTTCTTTTCAAAAAAGTTTTGTAAAGCGGGTTTTTTGCCTTCGCCCCAAAGCCAGATTGAGTTTGCTTCGTTAAGACCCTTTTTACGGCGTTCAAGGTTTACGGGGTGGTCTTTTAAAATATCATAGCTTTTCTTCATAAACTCAATTAAAGGCTTTGCGTTTTCGTTATCGCTTAAATATTCGCCCACAACCTTACCGCTAATATCGTGTGGAGGTACCATATTGCCAAGCTCGGTTGTGCCATTATCAACAACAAGGCAATGACGGTAGCTTACACCGCCGTAGAATTTATAAATATCATTACCAAGCTCTTTTTCTACAGTTTCTATAATTTTATGCGCTTCTTCTGTTGAAATATCACCCGAGCAATAGTCAACCATAGTTTTATCGCTATAATTTTCTTCGTCTGAAAGGGTTACAATGTTACATCTCAATGCAACGTCAGTTTCCTTTAAATCAACACCTATGGATGCAGCCTCTAAAGGAGAACGACCTGTGTAGCAAACATAAGGGTCGTAGCCTAAAACCGAAAGGTTAGCAACGTCGCTACCCGGCTTTAAGCCTTTACCAACCGTTTTGCAAAGACCAACTTCGGCTGTTTTAGCTAACTTATCAATAATAGGTTTATTAGCAAGCTCCATTGGAGTTTTGCCACCAAGTAGGGCATTTGGCGTATCCGCCATACCGTCACATAATAATACTAAATATTTCATAATTACTACCTTCTTAAATTTTGTTGTAACTATTATATCAACAACAAACTTGCTTGTAAAGAAAAAAGACTTTAAATTTCTCTAATTTTAGGGTATTATGTTGTAGAGGTGATATTAAGTGCAAGAGAATTTAAAGGGTGAAATTCTATCGCCCGTGGGGTCGTGGGAAATGCTTGAGGCCGCAGTTAAAAGCGGGGCAGATGCAGTTTATCTTGGCGCAAAGGCTTTTTCGGCGCGAAGAAATGCTCAGAATTTTACAATAGACGAGTTAAAACAAGCAGTAGAATATTGCCATATCCGTGGTGTAAGGGTTTACCTGACGCTTAATATACTTATCAAAGACAACGAGCTTGAAGCCGCCTTTGAATTAGCAAGAGATGCTTATAATTTGGGGATTGACGGTATTATTGTTCAGGATTTAGGCTTAGCTCAGATACTTCACAAATATTTGCCTGATTTAGCTTTGCACGCATCAACTCAAATGTCGGTTCATAGCGTTTCTGCTTTGCCTGTACTTAAAAAGCTTGGTTTTACACAGGTTGTAGTAGCGCGTGAAATGTCGCTTGATAATTTAAAAGAATTTTGCAAAGAGGCAAAAAAATATAATATTACGGTGGAGGCATTTGTTCACGGCGCACTTTGTATGTCTGTTTCGGGGCAATGTCTTTTATCGGCATTCTTGGGGACGAGAAGTGGCAACCGCGGTCTTTGTGCGGGTCCTTGCAGACTTCCTTTTAAGGTGTCGGGCGGCACGGGTTACGACTTAAGTCTTAAAGATTTATCGCTGCTTGATTATATAAGCGAACTTTATAAAATCGGCGTTCGTTCTTTTAAAATAGAGGGCAGAATGAAGCGCCCTGAATATGTTGCCGCCGCCACTCACGCTTGCAGACAGGCGCTTGATAACGGTAGGGTAGAAGCCGAGCTTTCCGGGACGCTTCAAAATGTTTTTTCGCGTTCGGGCTTTACGAGCGGCTATTATCACAATAAATTAGGTAAAGAAATGTTCGGAATAAGAACCAAAGAGGACGTCGTTTCTGCCGATAAGGCATTTCCAATTTTGCACGAGCTTTACAGAAAAGAAAGAAAAGGTGTAGCAATAACTATTAAAGCCGAAATCTTGCGTAATAAACCTATTTCGTTAACTATCAGCGATGGTGAAAACGAGGTTGAAGTATCCGGTAATATTCCGCAAGAAGCTAAAAACAAAGCTGTAACCAAAGATGACGTTATTAAAAATATAACTAAATTAGGGGCTACGCCTTATTATCATACAGAGTGCGACGTTACATTGGACGACGGTCTTTTTGTGTCGGCAGGCGAGCTTAACGAATTACGTAGAAATGCGTGTGAAATGCTTGATAGCAAGAGAAGCGAAGTTAATCACTCTCAAACAGATGCAGAATTCAGATTAGAATTTAATAAATGCAATAAAAATAAGACGCCGCAAATGTACATAAGGGTTGAAAATAAAGAACAAATTCCTACCGATTTAAGCGGTATTTCGGCGGTTATAGTACCGCTTGAAAAGGATTTCAATTTAATTCCCGACGCTAAAAATATTGTAGAAATACCACGTGGAATTATAAGCGAAAAGGCAATAGAAAAAAGGCTTGAAGTATATAAACAAAAAGGCTTTAAAACCGCGCTTTGTGGCAACATTGCGGCGGTAGAAATTGCCAAAAAACAAGGCTTTGAAATTATGGCAGATACAGGGCTTAATATTTTTAACAGTTATTCACTTGAAACGGCAAAGGCTTTAGGCATAACCTCTGCGGTGGCTTCAAGTGAACTGTTGCTTGAAAATATTAATTCTTTAGGTGATTCCATTGAGAAAGGATTAATAAGTTACGGTCATATACCGCTTATGTTATTTAAAAATTGCCCTGTAAAGAACGGTAAAAATTGCGAAGAATGTAAGCAAAACGGCAGTATTACCGACCGTAAGGGTATAGAATTCCCGATACGCTGCCGTATGGGATACAGCGAGCTTTTAAATTCTGTTCCGCTTTGGCTTGCAGACAAACAAAACCTATTTTCTTCGCTCGATTTTCAAATTCTTTATTTTACAAATGAATCGTCTGTCGAGGTTTGTAAAGTAGTTTCGGATTACAAAAAAGGCAATAGCTGTTCCGGCAAATATACAAGAGGTCTTTATTTCCGCGAAATAATGTAATCTTAACCAAAGAATATAACAAACCTTACTTGGTGTTAAAAAATTGACATAATATATAATTTAAAGTATAATAATGATTGTAGTTGGACGAAACGCTTAAAAATCGTTTCGACTAGCCACTTTTTAAGTGGTATTGGCAAAATTAAATTATATGAATTAAAATTGCAAATTTGAAAGGTAAAAAGATTATGGCTTTTAAACTTAAAGGAATACACGTTCCCCACAGTAAAAATACGGCAAATTCTTCTCCCAAAAGAATGACCGAAATAAAAACTGTTACCCTTCCTACCGTAATGCATATCGGCGCTCCCGCGGTGCCGGTTGTAAAAAGCGGCGATAAGGTTTTTGTCGGAACCCTTGTAGCCGAGCAGAGCGGTTTTGTTTCTTCTCCCGTTTATTCAAGCGTTTCGGGTACTGTTAAATCGGTAGCGGATATTCTGCTTTCAAACGGTAGTAAAGCACCTGCTATAATAATTGAATCGGACGGTGAAATGCAACCCGACCCCGAGATTACTGTACCTAAGGTTGAATGCTTAGAGGATTTAAGCAATGCTTTAAAGAAAAGCGGTATAGTAGGTCTTGGCGGTGCAGGCTTCCCGACATACGTTAAGTTCGGCACAGCAGAAAAACCGCTTAACATTGAACAGCTTGTAATTAACGGTGCTGAATGTGAGCCTTATATCACAAGCGACTCTGTTACAATGGTTGAAAATAAGGATGATATCGTTTTTGCCTTAGATATGCTTACAAAGTATTTCGGTATAAAAAACGTAGTTATCGGTATTGAAAAGAACAAGCCCGAAGCTATAAAGAGTATGCAAAGCATTAAACTCCCAAATGCCGAAGTTACCGTAAAGGTATTGCCAAGCGTTTACCCGCAAGGCGGCGAAAAGGTTTTGGTTTATAATACAACCGGTAAGGTTATACCTATGGGTAAGCTTCCTATTGATGTGGGCTGTGTTGTATGCAACAGTACAACCGTTGCTACAATCGGTAAATATCTTAAAACAGGTATGCCGCTTATAGAAAAATGCGTAACGGTTGACGGTGGAGCGGTAAATAATCCTCAAAATGTTATAGTACCTATCGGAACACCGTTAAGGGAAGTATTTGAATTTTGCGGTGGCTTTAAGAGTGAGCCTAAAAAGGTGCTCTACGGCGGACCTATGATGGGTATAAGCGTACCTAATCTTGATGTGCCGATTATTAAAAATACTAACGCAATATTGGCTTTTGACGAAAAGCAAGCCACCCCACAAAAAACAACCGCTTGTATAAAGTGTGGCTCGTGTGCTAACAACTGTCCGTTTGGTATTAATCCCGTAAGCATTTCAAAAGCATTAAAGGAAAATGATTGCGAAGCGATGGTGGAAGCAGGAATAGAGCTTTGTATGGAATGTGGCTGTTGTTCCTTTGTATGCCCTGCAAAGCGTCCTATAGTTCAGAATAATAAGCTTGCTAAGGCGGCTTTAAGAGAATATAAAATGAAGGAGAAGAAATAAAAATGGATTCAAAGCTTAGAATTTCGGTTTCTCCGCATATAAGAAGCAGTATTACAACAACTAAAATAATGATTGACGTTATAATTGCTCTTTTGCCCGCGGCAGTGGCAGGCGTAATTATTTTCGGTCTTTCGGCGTTGGCTGTTTTGGTGGTTTGTATTGCGGCAAGCGTTTTGTCGGAATATATTTTCAATTTATTGGCTAAAAAGGAACAAACAATAGGCGATTTAAGCGCGGTGGTAACGGGTCTTTTATTGGGACTTAATTTACCCGCAAATGTTCCGCTATGGCAAGCGGCTGTAGGCTCGGTTTTTGCTATAGTTATTGTTAAATGCATCTTCGGTGGTATAGGCTGTAATGTGGTAAATCCCGCTATAACCGCCCGTGTATTTATGTTGGTTGCATTTACTTCAATGGCAAAGGCGGCTTTCCCCGTTTTACCCGATGCAGTTTCTTCTGCAACACCGCTTCCCGAAATTTTAGCGGGAAATTCACCGTCACTTATAAGTCTGTTTTTAGGTAATGTTGGCGGTGCCATCGGCGAAACCTCAAAATTAGCCCTCCTTATAGGCGGCATTTATCTTATCGCACGCCGTGTTATAACCTGGCATATCCCTACAAGTTTTATATTAGGCGTGTTCGTTTTAAGTCTTGCTTTAGAGGGCTTTGATTTTACCGCGGCGCTTAGTTGGACCCTTTCGGGCGGCTTATTCCTCGGTGCTTTCTTTATGGCAACAGATTATGTAACATCTCCTTCAAGCAGTAAGGGTAAAATAATCTTCGGTATTGGTGCCGCAATTGTTACAGTACTTATTCGTTTTTACGGAAATTATCCCGAAGGCGTATCTTTCGCAATACTTTTAATGAACATTATTAATCCTTATATAGAATCGTGGACAGTAAGAAAATTGTTTGGGGGAAAACACAAATGAAAAAACATATAAAAAGTGTTGTCTCTTTAACGGCAATATGCGCAGTAGTTGCTTTACTGTTAAGTCTTAGTAATTACATAACCGCACCTATTGTTGCAAAACAGGAAAGCGACGCGGTTGCAAAAGCGCTTTTGGTTGTAATGCCAAACGGCGAAAACTTTGAAAGTATAGATTTAACAACCCATAAATTACCCGAAACCGTTACCGAAGCATATAGCGAGAAAAACGGCGGTTATGTCTTTAAAATAACTACCTCGGGTTATGCTTCGGGCCTTGTAATTCTTTGCGGTGTTGACAGCGAGGGTAAGGTAGTAGGTGCTACCTGTATTGCAAGCAGCGAAACCAACGGCGTAGAAAAGGATTACGGCAGTAAGGTTACCGATAAAACACTTGAAACAATTGATTCGGTTGATACTGTTTCAGGTTCTACTAAAACCTCACTCGGTTACCGTAACGCCGTTAAGGATGCCCTTAATTCCTTTGTAATATTAAACGGCGGCTCGGTAGAACTCAGAAGCGAAGAAGAAATTTTGGCAGATAATCTTAAGGCTTCACTACCTTCGGCAGAGGGTAAATTTACCGAAGTCTTCATTACCGAGGATATTGGTGATATTTCGGCAGTATATTCTGCAGACAACGGTACAGGCTTTGTATATGTTAAGGGCGAAAACTTTATGGCAACAGATTCACAGGGTAACGTAATAGGTGCTTTGGGTGATGAGTTGTATAACGAGGTTACTTCGGCAGCTGTAAAGCTTAGTTCTTCTAACCTTACAGAAATCGACCTTACAAAATATACAGATGTTTCCACTTGGGTTGAAAAGGCATACAAAACCTCGGGTGGTAGCTATGTTTTCGAGCTTAAGGCGGCAGGCTTCGGCTTAAAGGGTGACCAGTGGTATAACCCCTCGGGTGAATACATTAAAATAAAGGTTTCTTTAACTGAAGACGGCAAAATAATCGCTTGTAAAACTGTTTCTCAAAAAGAAAGCAAGGATTTTGGCGACGCTTGCGGCAAGCCGTCCTTCTATACACAGTTTAACGGCAAAACTGAAACCGACTATAACGATATTGACGCTATAAGCGGCGCTACAATAACTACAAATGCTTACAAAACTGCAATTGCAAAAGCATTTGAAACCTTAAAGATTTTGAAAGGAGAGCTTTAATTATGGCAAAAAACAATAATATGTCTATAATCTTAAAAGGGCTTCTCCTTGAAAACCCTGTTTTTGTACTGATTCTGGGTACCTGCCCTACACTTGCTACAACTACTACACTTATAGGCGCAATCGGTATGGGTCTTGCGGCAACTGCAGTACTTATATGCTCCAACGCGGTTATATCTTTACTCCGTAAGGTTATACCCGATAGCGTAAGAATTCCTTGCTATATTGTAATTATTGCGGGCTTTGTAACGGTGGTTGAAATGTTTATTCACGCTTATTTACCTGCGCTTTATGATATGCTAGGTGTGTATTTAGCGCTTATAACCGTTAACTGTATTATTCTCGGCCGTGCCGAAATGTTTGCAGGTAAAAACAGTGTTGGCAAATCCGTGCTTGACGGTGTGGGTATGGGCTTAGGCTTTACCTTAGCGCTTATTTCAATGGCGTTTATCAGAGAAGTTTTTGGCGCGGGTACATTCTTCGGGCTTACAATTCCCGTATTAAGCAACTTTAAAATTGAAATTTTAACCAAAGCGCCGGGCGGCTTTATGGTATACGGAATTATGATAGCAATAGTTTATAAATTAACCCACGGAAAAGCACCTTATAAAAAGGAATTTTCGTGCGCTACCTGTCCGTCGGCTGCTTTTTGCGGTAAGGCTGAATGTCAAGCAAAGGAGGAAAATTAAATGGATGCTTTCAGAAGTTTAGTAGTAATTCTTTTATCCTCGGTGCTTGTTAACAACTATGTTTTAAGCAGATTTTTAGGTATATGTCCTTTCTTGGGTGTTTCTAAAAAACTTAATTCTGCGGTAGGTATGGGTATAGCCGTTATATTTGTAATGGTAATGGCAACCGCTGCTACATGGCCTATACAGCATTATTTACTTGATCCTAACGGACTTGGATATATGCAGACAATTGTATTTATCTTGATTATTGCTGCATTAGTGCAGTTTATCGAAACGGCGCTTAAGAAATTTATACCTTCCCTTCATAAAAGCTTAGGTGTTTATTTACCGCTTATAACCACAAACTGCGCAGTTTTGGGTGTTACCATTGAAAATATAGACGAAAGCTATAAATTCATAGAATCAATTGTAAATTCCTTGGGCTGCGGTATAGGTTTCTTGCTTGCAATGGTGCTCTTTTCGGGTGTTCGTTCTAAAATTCAGGAAAGCGAAATTCCCGAAAGCTTTAAAGGACTTCCCGCTACTTTAATTGCGGCATCCTTTGTTTCACTTGCGTTCTTTGGCTTTGCAGGCATAGTAGATAATTTGTTTGCTTAAAGGAGTAAAAAGATGATAATAGATGTTTTAACAGCCTTTTTGGTTGTAACATTAATAGGTTTGACAGCGGCACTTCTTTTGGCTTTGGCTGCCCATTTTTTAAGTGTTAAGGAAGACGAAAGAGTAAAGCTTGTGCGCGAATGTTTGCCCGGCGCTAATTGTGGCGCTTGCGGATATGCAGGCTGTGACGAATATGCAAAAGCGGTAGCAAGCGGAGATGCAAAGACAAATCTTTGTATTCCCGGTGCAGATGCTGTTGCGTCAGATGTTGCAAAGGTTTTAGGCGTAGAAGCTTTGGATGTTGTAGAAATGGTTGCTTTTGTTAATTGTAACGGCAACTGTGAAGCTACAACCAAGCTTGCCGATTATGACGGCATTAACACTTGTAAAGGTGCAAGTATGATTTATGCAGGTCCTAACACCTGTACATACGGTTGTTTGGGTTGCGGCGACTGCGCTAAGGTTTGTCCTTGCAATGCAATTTGTATTGAAGATTCTATTGCAAGAGTTAATAAAAATCTTTGTGTTGGCTGCGGTCTTTGTGCTAAAGAGTGTCCTAAAAATATAATAGAATTAATTCCGCAAATCGCAAAGGTTGCTGTAATGTGCAACAGTAAGGATAAGGGCGCAGTTTCGCGTAAGAATTGTAAAAATTCTTGCATAGGCTGTAAAAAATGCGAGCTTAATTGTCCGCAAAAGGCAATAACCGTTACTGATAATCTTGCGGTTATAGATTATAATAAATGTAACGGCTGCGGTGTTTGCGCTGAAAATTGTGTTACAAAATGTATTAAGGTTGTAAATGAATAAATTACTTAATAAACACAAAAACGACTTTATTTTAATTGGGACAGTTGTAATTTTAACGCTGATTTGTATTATAATATTTGCATTGCTGACAAAAAAAGGTGAAACCGTAAAAATAATTGTTGACGGAAAAACTCAATATACTTATAATCTAAGTGATGACAGCGAGAAAGTTGTTCTGACAGGCGAAAACGACGAGTTTCAGAACACTGTAGTAATTGAAAACGGCAAAGCATACGTAGAAAGTGCAAACTGTCCCGATAAAATATGTGTTGCTCACAAGGCGATTTCAAAAGAAGGGCAAACAATAGTGTGCTTACCGCACAAGCTTGTTGTTGCGATTGAGTAGAAAGAATTTTATGAATAAAACAAAAAAATTGATTTTATTAAGTATTTTAACGTCTTTGGGCTTGGTGCTTTCGTACGTTGAAATGCTTCTGCCTCCTATTTATCCGGCTGTACCGGGTATTAAAATAGGTCTTGCGAATATAGTAACTGTTTTTTTGCTTTATAGGTTTTCTTTTAAGGAAGCCTTTACAGTTTCGCTTTTAAGGGTTGTTTTAGTTTCCCTTTTGTTTGGCAATACGGTAATGTTTGCATACAGTTTTGCGGGCGCAGTGTTAAGTATTTGCTTTATGGGAATACTAAAAAAAGTCAACCGTTTTTCCTGTATAAGTGTAAGTGTGATTGGCGCCGTTGCGCATAATCTTGGACAAATTGCAGTAGCAATATTGCTACTCGAAACACCACAAATTGCATATTACATGGGCGTACTTGCTTTAAGCGGAACGTTTTGTGGGATATTAGTCGGAATAATTTCGGCTTATGTTATAAAATATACAAAAAAATTAAAATTTTAATTTGAGAGGTTTGTTATGAAAAAGATTTTAAGTATCCTTTTGGCACTGTTAATGTTATTCTCATTGGTGTCACTTGCGGGTTGTGGCAATTCCGCGCTTAAGTTTGGTGTAGGCACTTACGCTTACAGCGAACCCGAATTAAATTCACTTGAGGGTGACAACGGTAGCGCAAAGAACGTTATAAACGTTGCGGCTGTTTTACTTGACGGTAACGGCAAAATCGTTGATTGCGCAATTGACTGTATAGACTATTCTTTAGGCTTTACCGCAAAGGGCGAATACACCGCTGCTAATGAAATAGTAAGCAAATATGAAAAAGGCGATGCTTACGGCATGAAAGCTTACGGCGGCGCTAAAAAAGAATGGTTTGAACAGATAGACGCTTTGATAGAAGTTGCAAAAGGCAAATCATTAGAAGAAGTTAAGGCTTTGGTTGCAAAAGATTATAAGGGTAATGAAGAAGTTGTAAACGCAGGTTGTACAATTTACGTTGCAGACTATATCAAGGCACTTGAAAAGGCAATTGAAAATGCAAAAGAATCCGAAGCTAAAAAAGGAAACACCCTTAAAATAGGCATGGTTGCAACACAGACAGGCGGCAAAAATGCTACTGCCGAGGCAGATGGTGAAAACGGTGTAGATACATCCTTCACTGTTGCAGTGCTTGACGGTAATAAGGTTGTAACTGCTTGCTCTGACGCTTTACAAGCAAAGATTTCCTTTAACTTAAAAGGCGAAGATACTACTAAGCACGGCGAAATTACTACAAAAAGAGCCGCAGGCGATAATTACGGTATGGCAAAATACGGCCAAGACCTTAACGGTGACGGTGCCGTTAAAGAATGGTATGCACAAGCAGACGCTTTCGATGCCGCTTTAGTTGGTAAGGATGCTGCAGCAGTAGCAAAGCTTGTTACCGATAAGGGCTACGGTGATGATTCACTCCAAAAGGCAGGCTGCACAATAGCAATCAGCGATATGGTAAAGGCTGCACAAAAGGCTGTTACAGTAAAATAATAAGAAAAAGGGTTGTGTAACGGCAGCCCTTTTCGTTTTGAGGTGTTTTAATGAAAAGAATAGCTTGTTTTGTCTTGGTGTTAACTTTGATAGCTTCGCTATTTACCGGTTGTGAAAAGAAAAAAACAAAATTTAACGATTATTCTTTTGATTATTTTGATACCGTAACTACAATTTCGGGTTTTGAAAACAATCAAGAGGATTTTGATGCTAAATGCAAGGAAATAAAAGCATTGTTAGAGGAATACCACAAGCTTTACGACATATATAATGCTTATGAAGGTATTAATAATCTGCATACGGTAAACCAATTGGTTGACGGTAAGCATAAGCCTGTTAAGGTGGATAAAAAGATTATTAACCTGCTTACGTTTGCAGAGGAAATGTATATGCTTACCGGTGGTAAGTTGAACGTTGCTATGGGCAGTGTGCTTAAAATTTGGCACAACTACAGGCAGGACGGTATTGCAAACCCCGCTAATGCCAAATTGCCCGATATGGAAATGCTTAAGGCCGCAAACGAGCATGTTTTGTTTGATGATATTATAATAGACAAGGCTAAAAGCACGGTTTATATTTCGGATGATGAAATGACTATAGATGTTGGCGCTATTGCCAAAGGCTTTGCAGCAGAAAAAATTGCAAAATGGATGATAGGCAAGGAATATTACGGCTATGTAATCAATATTGGCGGCAATGTAAGAACAATCGAGCGTGAGGACGGTAAAAAGTGGAAGGTGGGAATAGAGAATCCCGATACAAAGGATACTGAAAATCCGTATATAGAAACACTATTGTTCGACGAAATGTCCTTGGTAACAAGCGGTTCATATCAACGCTTTTATACAGTGGATAATAAGAATTACCACCATATAATAGATAGTGAAACGCTTATGCCGGCTAATAATTTTAAATCGGTTTCGGTTATCTGTGCCGATTCAGGTGTGGCGGATGCCCTTTCAACTACACTTTTTTGTATGAGCTATGAGGATGGCAAAAAGTTTTTGGAGCGTTGTATAGATACCGAGGTTATGTGGGTATTGCCTGACGGAAAAAGACTTTATACCGACGGCTTTAAAAAATATTGCGAATAGCAATAAAATAACTTGATAAATCTTGCTTGTTATAGTATTATTAATTAGTTATTAGGAGGAATTTATTATGGCAAGCTATAAGCAAATGACAAAGTGTGAACTTGAGAATGAATTTAAAAAGGTTCAAGGTGAATATGAGGAATTAAAATCACTTAATTTGTCACTTGATATGTCCCGTGGTAAACCGGGATTTGAAAATATGGATATGTGTAACGAAATGTTCACATCGGTAGATAAGGAAACGGGCTTTAAGGATTGCTCGGGTACAGATAGCCGTAACTACGGCGGTATGGACGGTATACCCGAAATGAAAAAGCTTTTTGCCGAAATTTTGGAATTAGACCCCGCGCAGATTATTGTTGGCGGCAATTCTTCTCTTACCATGATGTTTGATACAATAGCACAGGGTATGACTCACGGATTTGGCGATAAGCCTTGGTACGAATGCGAAAACCGTAAATTCTTATGTCCCGTACCGGGTTATGACCGCCACTTCGCAATAACCGAATATTTCGGCTTCGAGCTTATTTGTGTTCCTATGACCGAAAACGGTCCCGATATGGAAAAGGTTGAGGAATTAGTTAAGGATGAAAGCGTTAAGGGTATTTGGTGTGTGCCTAAATATTCTAATCCGCAGGGCTTTACTTACAGCGATGAGGTTGTAAAAAGAATGGCAAGTCTTAAGCCTGCCGCAAAGGATTTCAGAATTTTTTGGGACAATGCCTATGTTGTTCACGATTTGTACAGTGAAAGCGATAAGCTTTTAAATATCTACAGCGAATGTGAAAAAGCAGGCAACCCTGATTTACCGATTATATTCACATCAACTTCAAAAATCACCTTCCCCGGTGCCGGTGTTGCGACTCAGGGCGCAAGCGCTAAAAACATTGAAATTTTAAAGAGCAGACTTAAATATCAAACCATTGGTCCCGATAAAATTAACCAGTTAAGACATGCAAGAATGTTTGCAAATCTTGATGATGTTAACGCCCATATGCAGAAATTAGCAAATAATCTTCGCCCCAAGTTTGAAAAGGTGCTTGAAATTATGGCAAGCGAGCTTAGTGGCAAAGAAATTGCTGAGTGGACCGAGCCCAAAGGTGGCTATTTTATAAGCCTTGACGTAATGAGCGGCTGCGCAAAGCGTGTAGAAACACTTTGCAAAGAAGCAGGAATGATTTTAACAACTGTAGGCGCTACATATCCTTACGGTAAGGACCCGCAGGACAGTAATATTCGTATTGCTCCTTCCTTCCCGTCTGTTGAGGATATTGCTAAAGCATCCCAACTTCTTTGTACATCAGTAAAATACGCTGCGCTCGAAATGTTACTTAAGTAATATACAATTGACTTTAGTTATTTAATTATGTATAATTAATAAATAATCATATTTTTGGAGGATATGCCAATGAAGTCCAAAAGAACAGGCAAACTGGTATTTTTGGTAGTTTTCGTTTTGATTTTGGCGCTAACCTATACCGCCTTTTTCGGAATTGATAATTACTACGGCGATACCAGAAAAATTATTTTCAAAGGTGCCAACGATATCCGCTGGGGTATTGACATTAAGGGCGGCGTAGAAGCAGTTTTCTCGCCCGATAAAGCAGATGTTGATATAACTGAAGCAGATATGGATTCGGCAAAAGCAATTATTGAAACACGTCTTGTAAACAACAATATTACAGACTATGAAGTTTACGCCGATAACGACAATAATCAAATCATTGTTCGTTTTCCGTGGGCAGCTGACGAAAGCGATTTTGACGCTGCAGCAGCAGTTCAAGAATTAGGCGAAACTGCACTTTTGTCATTCTGTAGAAATGAAGACAGTAAGGACGTAATTTTAAGCGGCGCGGCAGATATTGCATCTGCACAGGCAGGCGTTGATGAAAACGGCAATTATGTAGTATATCTTGATTTTACATCTGCAGGTACTTCGAAATTTGCCAAAGCTACAAAAGAAATGCTTAATAAAACCATTTCTATTTGGATGGATGACCAAATGATTTCCGCGCCGACAGTTAATAGTGCAATAACTGATGGTAAAGCTTACATAACTGGTATGTCAGGTGCTGAAGAAGCAAAAGAACTTGCTGATAAAATTAATGCAGGTTCACTTCCGTTCGCACTTACTGTTGACGATAGCAAACTTCAAATAGTATCACCTACTTTGGGTTCTGATGCTCTTAACGTTATGCTTATCGCAGGTTCTATTGCATTTGCACTCGTTTGCTTATTGATGATACTTAGATATCGTCTTAACGGTGTAATTGCTTCACTTGCGCTTTTAGGCCAGTTAGCAGGATCACTAGCTTGTATTTCGGGATACTTCGCAAGTGCTGATAGTTTCACACTTACAACACCCGGTATAGCAGGTATTATCCTTTCTATCGGCGTAGGTGTTGACTGTAACGTTATTGCTTCCGAACGTATCCGTGATGAATTTGCAAAAGGCAAAACAATTGACGGTGCTATTGATTCGGGTTATAAAAACTCTTTAAGCGCTATTATCGACGGTAACGTAACCATTACTATCGTATCTATCGTGCTTATGGGTGCTTTCGGTACTCCCGACAGTTTACTTGCTAAAATCTTTGCTCCCTTGATGTCACTCTTCGGCACACAAATCACCGGTTCTATCTACTCCTTCGGTTACACCCTTTTAGTAGGTACAATATTCAACCTTATCATGGGCGTTTATGCCTCTAAGCTTATGCTTAAGAGCATTTCACAATTCAAAGCTCTTAGAAATCCTTGGCTTTACGGA
>JAZRMY010000059.1:0-18184 GCA_045647925.1 Acutalibacteraceae bacterium
CAAGGGTGATAACACCGGTTTCTACCAGGTGGGTATACATCACCGGGAATGCCGTTTCGATACCAACCACACCGAAGGCGCTGCCGGCTAAACCTTTGCTCTTTTCTTCTGCGCTGTGGGGCGCATGGTCGGTGGCAATCATATCGATTGTGCCATCCACGATACCGGCAACAAGCGCTTCCCTGTCGGTTTTATCACGCAAGGGGGGATTCATTTTGAATCTGCCCTCTTCCTTCAGATCCATATCGTTCATCAAAAGGTAATGCGGTCCGGTTTCGCAGGTTATGTCGATTCCCTTTGCTTTAGCCTTTCTGATTATATCCACGCTTTCCTTTGTCGATATGTGGCAGACGTGATAAGAAGCTCCCGTTTTACAGAGAAGCTCGATATCGCGTGCTATCGGTCCCCATTCGCTCTCGGAGCAGATACCCTTATGACCGTGAAGTTTTGCATATTCACCGTCGTGTATATATCCGCCAAAAAGCAGACTGTTATCTTCACAATGAGCAACGATTGTTTTACCTAAAGCCTTTGCTTTTATCATGGCTTCGCGCATCATTTCCCGTGACTGAACACCTCTGCCGTCATCCGAAAAAGCAAAAGCGTCAGAAAGCTCGCTGAAAGGCACCAACTCTTCGCCGCGTTGCCCTTTTGTAATTGCACAATAAGGATGAACGTTTATAACCGCATCTTTTTCTATAATATCGGTCTGCGCTTTTAAATTTTCTACGCTGTCGGGTACGGGGTTAAGGTTTGGCATCGAGCAAACGTCGGTATAGCCGCCCCTGGCACAAGCCAAGGTTCCGCTTTTAATTGTTTCTTTATATGAAAAACCCGGCTCTCTTAAATGAACGTGAACGTCACAAAAGGCCGGAAAAATAAATAAATTATTCAAATTAGAAACAGTAATACCCAAATCAGCCGAAAAGTCTTTACAAACAAATTTTCCGTTTTCGTAAACATTTGCATTTCCTATTACGGTTTTCATAGTTTTCAGCCTCACTTTCAAAAAAACACCCTGCCGACAGGCAAGGTGGTATACGCATAACAAACAGCATAACCCCTTGGGGCTACAATGCTATTTTTACATATTACAATCTTGCCGGCGTCACAGCACCGTGTTTAAAGATTTATTTACTTTTCATATTTTACCACGATATATATATAATGTCAAGAAAATTGAATTTAATTTTTAAAATAAATGATTTGTAAAATCAGTGAAAATATGTTATATTAAATATGATTATATTTAAAGGAGAAATGTAAGTGTCATTTCCGCTAGATAAAATAAGAAATTTTTGTATAGTAGCCCATATCGACCACGGTAAGTCTACATTGGCTGACCGTCTTTTAGAGCATACCCAATCGGTAGCGCAAAGGGATATGGAAGAACAAATACTTGACAGTATGGACTTAGAAAGGGAGCGCGGTATTACCATTAAGGCGCACGCCGTTACCCTTTATTACGACGCTAAGGACGGCAACCGTTACGAGCTTAATTTAATTGATACTCCCGGTCACGTTGACTTTAACTACGAGGTTTCACGTTCACTCGCCGCTTGCGAGGGCGCGGTGCTTATTGTTGACGCTTCGCAGGGTATTGAAGCGCAAACTCTTGCTAATACTTATTTGGCAGTAGACCACGGACTTGAAATTTTACCCGTAATTAATAAAATAGACCTGCCCTCTGCCGAGCCGGAAAGGGTTAAAGCAGAAATCGAGGATGTTATTGGTATTCCCGCCGATAACGCGCCCTTGATTTCGGCAAAAACGGGTATTAACATTGAAGAAGTTTTAGAAAAAATAGTAACCGAAATCCCTGCACCAACGGGTGATGCTAACGCACCGCTTTCGGCTTTGATTTTTGACTCTTACTATGACCCATACAAAGGTGTTATTGTTTATTTTCGTGTTATGAGCGGTAAAATTAAAGCGGGCGATACTATTAAAATGATGGCGACGGGTGCTACCTTTGATATTGTAGAGCTTGGCAGAAAACGCGCTACTTCAATGGAGCCTTGCGACGTTTTAGAGGTGGGCGAGGTTGGATACTTGGCGGCGTCTATTAAAACTGTCAGCGAAGCACGTGTTGGTGATACGATTACTTTAGCGGACAACCCAACACCTCAAGCGCTTGCAGGTTACCGCAAGGTGAACCCCGTTGTATTCTGCGGTATTTACCCTGCCGACGGTGCAAAATACCCCGATTTACGCGATGCGCTTGATAAACTTCAGCTTAACGATGCTTCACTTCTTTTCGAGCCCGAATCTTCAAACGCTTTAGGCTTTGGTTTCCGTTGCGGATTTTTAGGACTTCTTCATATGGAAATTATTCAGGAAAGACTTGAACGAGAATACAATTTGGACCTTGTAACTACCGCGCCAAGCGTTGAATACAAGTTTGTTTTAACCACGGGTGAGACTATCACGGTGGACAACCCTACCAACTACCCCGACCCCGCAATTATTGCAGAAGCCCTTGAACCTGTTGCGGATGTTCATATCTATTCCCCGAGCGATTATGTTGGTACAATTATGCAGCTTTGCGAGGAAAGACGCGGTGTTTATACCGATATGAAATATATGGGTGACCGCGTAGATATTCACTATATTTTGCCAATGGGCGAAATTGTTTACGACTTTTTTGATGCGCTGAAATCTCGCACAAAGGGTTATGCAAGCTATGACTACGAAATGAAAGGCTACGAAAAATCAAAGCTTGTAAAGCTTGACGTTTTACTTGCGGGCGATATGGTAGACGCCCTTTCATTTATTGTGCATACCGATAATTCTTATGCGAGAGCCCGTAAAATCGCCGAAAAATTAAAAGAATTTATCCCTCGTCAACTTTTCGAAGTTCCTGTTCAGGTTGCAGTTTCGGGCAAGGTTATTGCACGCGAAACGGTTAAGGCTATGAGAAAAGACGTACTTGCAAAGTGCTACGGCGGTGATATTACCCGTAAGAAAAAGCTGCTTGAAAAGCAAAAAGAAGGTAAAAAGCGAATGCGCCGCTTAGGTAGTGTTGAAGTACCGCAAGAGGCATTTATGGCAGTTTTGAAATTAGACGAATAGGTGATTTTATGACCAAAAGACAAAAAGCAATTTTAAAAAGAAACCTATTTTTAGGCTTTTGCGCGCTTGTTTTAATATCATTTATATGCCTTGTTGTATTTGTAATTTCAGCCTTAACCAAGGATAAAGTTGATACGAATATTTCCGAAAATTCGAGTGTTACATCTTCTCAAGAAAGTGAAATAAACGAAACCTCGAGCAAGGAAAATGTGAGCGAAAATACCTCAAGCGAAAGCACCTCGAGTGAACAGGTGCCCTCTGCACCACAAAAGGTAGAAATAAACGGCGTTACGCTTGATGCAAATTATAGTAAGTTATTGCTTGTAAACGGCAGTAATCCGTTACCAGAAGACTACGATTACGAGGGTAACCTTACCACTATTCCGCAAAAGTATATAAAGGGCTCGCTAACACAAATTGATAAGGATATATGGCCTTATTTACAAGCAATGCTTGATGCGGCAAGGAAAGAAAACATAGATATTGGCGTTTGGTCACCCTACCGTTCCTATGCCACTCAAAAATGGCTTTTTGAAAATCAGGTAACCAAGCAAAAGAACAACGGAGTGCCTGCCGACCAAGCCGAAGATAAGGCGGCAACCATTGTTGCCCGTCCGGGAACAAGTGAGCACCATACAGGCTTAGCGCTTGATATTAACTGCGCAAACCATTCGTTCGAAAAAACCGCCGCTTTTAAATGGCTTAAGGAAAATGCCGAAAATTACGGCTTTATTATGCGATATTCTGCAGAAAAGCAATCTATTACAGGCGTTATTCACGAATCTTGGCATTGGCGCTTTGTTGGTATTAACACCGCAAAGGAAATCAACCGCCTTGGTATGTGTTTGGAAGAATACGTTGAATATAAGTCGTAATTCGTAATTCGTAATGCGTAATTAAAAAGCACCCTTCGGGGTGCTTTTTTAATAATAAATTTGTGCCGTAGGCACACATTATAAACCACCGCCATAGGCGGTATAAAGAAAGGGTGAGTTGTCGGAGATGAGATTTTAATTTAAAATAAAACCCGTCTTTAAATAGCAAGCGAAGCGGCTCTTAAAGACAATTTTAGGAAAACCTTATTCCCGACAACGAGGGGAATGCTTTCCCCTTAAGGCGAATCTTTGCGTCCTTTCTTTTCGCCTACACAAGAAAGGACGTGCCAGTCGCGGCACGAGCGACAAACTAAAAGGTTTTCGCAAAACCAACTTTAGAGTAACGGAACAGCGGCGCCATCCTCTATAAATAGAAAAATCCACCTAAATAGGTGGATTTTTCTATTTCTCAGTTATTATTTCAATTTCCCCGTCATCAACATTAAAGGTAATGTCACCCTGCATATCGGTTCTGTAAATTTTTGCATTTGCTTGCTTTAGCCTTCCAAGTATAACACTATGCGGATGATTGTACATATTGTCCTTACCCACAGAAATTACAGCGTATTCGGGAGTTGTAGCGGCCAAAAATTCGTTAGAGCTTCCCGTGTTACTTCCGTGATGCGAAACCTTTAAAACATCACAATCCAGTTTGAGCTTTTGCTCGAGTATGTGCTTTTCGGCTTTCGCTTCGGCATCGCCCGTAAATAAAAACTTAACACCGTCAATTTCCGCCATAGTAAAAAGTGAACGGTTATTTTCGTTCTTTTTATCACTTAAATACCCTAAAACCGTAATTTCAAATTCACCCAATTTAAAATTCATTCCCGCCACGGCATTATAAAAAGCCGAGCCGTAGCCTGTTATAAGCTTACTGCTATTTGTGGCCGCCGCAATGCTTGAAGTGAGAATTTCGGGCATAATTAAATTTTTAACGGTATAGTTGGCGGCTACCCTTTCAAGACCGCCTATATGGTCGGAATGAAGATGCGAAATAACCACAGCATCTATTTCCTTAATATTGCATTTTGATAAATCGTTATAAATATCGGGCGCACAGTCGGGCACACCCATATCTATAACCGCGCTGTAGCCGTTAGAGTAAATAAGCGCACTATCACCTTGACCTACATCCATAAATTTTATAAAATCTGCAGATGTGTCAAACCCACCGCCTGACACAAACGGTGCGGCAGTGGGATTTAACGCTAAATAAATACAAACGGCAAATAAGGCAATACACAAAACCGCCGCTAAAATATATATTATTCTTTTGTTATTCTTCGTCACTTGAAGAAAGCTCCATTTCCATTAGTTGTTCCTGTGTAATAAGCACCTTACGGGGTTTAGAGCCCTCATAGGGTCCTACAACGCCGCGTTCTTCCATTTCGTCAATAATACGCGCCGCACGGGCATAACCTAATTTCAATTTTCTTTGAAGCAATGAAGTTGAAGCAAGTCCGTTTTCAACAACAACCTTTATAGCTTCCTTAATCATCGGGTCATCGGAAGGACCGTCTTCCGCAAGTCCTGTTTTTTGCTTCTTTTCTACCGCCGCCTGACGCTCGATTTCAAACATAATGTCGTCGTCATAATCGGCAGTTCTGTCGCCCTTGATAAAGTTTACAACCGAACTGATTTCCTCGTTGCTCACAAAACAACCTTGTACACGCTTAGGCTTATTTGTACCAACAGGGCTAAATAGCATATCACCTCTGCCAAGCAGCTTTTCCGCACCGGCGGCATCTATGATTGTACGGCTATCTATCTGTGAAGAGGTTGTAAGCGCAATACGGGTTGGAATATTCGCCTTAATAACACCCGTAATAACATCTACCGACGGACGCTGAGTAGCCAAAAGCAGATGAATACCCGCAGCACGCGCCTTTGCGGCAATTCGCGCAATATGGTCTTCCACTTCCTTAGATGCAGTCTGCATTAAATCGGCAAACTCATCTATCATAATAACTATGTATGGCATTTTTTCAATTTCTTCATCGCCCAATTTTTCAACAAATTCGTTATATTCTTCAATATTACGAACCTTGCGGTCGGAAAGCATTTTATAACGCTTTTCCATTTCGGTGACCGCCCAACCGAGTGCGCCTGCAGCTTTTCTTGGGTCGGTCACAACCGGTACCAAAAGGTGCGGTATGCCGTTATACGGCTCAAACTCAACGGTCTTAGGGTCAATAAGCAAAAGCTTAAGTTCATCGGGTGTGTTTTTATACAAAAGACTTATAATAATCGAGTTTGTGCAAACCGATTTACCAGAGCCCGTAGCACCCGCAATAAGTCCGTGCGGCATTTTTGAAATATCGGCAGTAATAATGTTACCGCTAATATCCTTACCCAAAGCCACAGTAAGCTTACTTTTTGCCGAAACAAATTCGGGAGATTCTAATATTTCACGAATACCAACGGCATTTTTCTCCTTATTAGGTACCTCAATACCTACCGCCGCTTTATTTGGAATGGGCGCTTCTATTCTTACATTACCTGCCGCAAGATTCAAAGCAATATCGTCTGCCAAGGCGGTAATTTTGCTGATTTTTACACCCGCACAGGGCTGTAATTCATAGCGTGTAACAGTAGGACCGCGGCTTATATCAACAATTCTTGTTTCAACGCCGAAGCTGCGCAAGGTATTTACCAAATGCTCTGCCGTTACGGCATTATCTTCGGTTGTGCCACCTCTTGAAGCCTTGGGTTCCTTAAGTAAAGTGAGTGGCGGGAAATCGTAGCCCTTATCGTTAGCGGTTTCAAGCTCGCTTTTTACTTCTTCAACATCCTGTGTAAAGCTTTCGGTTTCGGCTTTAACATCAATAACTATAGCCTCTTCCTCGGCGGTTTTTAGCGCAGTATCAAGCTTTTGCTTGTCCTCGCTTCCCTCGGGATAAGAAATACCGTAATTTTCTTTTTCTACCGTAACCTCGTTACCGTAGTATGTATCCACAACCTTTTTCTGCTTGGGTGACATTTTTGCCTTGTTTTTCTTTTGCTGTTCAAGACTGTCATCCACAGGAATATCAACATTAAAGCCTTTAATTACCTTTAAGCCGTTTTCTTCCCTTTCCATTCTTTCCTGATATGCATTTTCTGCCTGTTGCTGAATAGATTTAACAGGCTTTGCCATTGTAGTGAAAAATGTTATGAGTGTGGTTCCGGTAAGAATCATAAGAAGCACGAAAATAAGCAAAATTATAGTAATTGCCGCTCCCGTTTTGCCGAATGCAAGATAAATCGGTTGGCCAATAAGCGCACCCAAAAAGCCGCCGCTTTTAAGCGCCATTCCCGAAGTGTAAGCGTTAGCCAAATGCTTCCAGAAAGTAACAGCTTCAATGTGCTTCGAGAAAATATCCACACAAGAGCCGATTAAAACAACTATTGCCGTACCCTCAATAAGCTTTGCTTTTATAGAATTTCCCATTTTATCCATAGCCGACATAACCGCAATAAACCCTAGTAAGAACGGGTAAAAATATGCCGTTACACCGAAAATGCCAAACATAAAATTATGTAGCGCAGACCATACATTCTGCCCCTTTATAAAAACAATGCAAAGTAGAAATATTGCAACCGCAAACCATATTACCGAAAGTAACTGTCTTTGAGCTGCAGTTTGTGCCGCCTGTCTTTTTGCCGCAGCTTTAGTTCTGCTAGTCCTTTTTTTTGCCATAAAAATCTCCTTATGTAGCATAGCAAAGGCTATGCGTTATTTTCTATTAAGTCATAAAGTCCTTCAATCACTCGGTCAAGGGTGCCAATTTCATCAATGAGCCCCTCTTTAACGGCGTTTTCACCCGAAAGCACCGAGCCAACATCGGTAACCATTTCCCCTGTTTTCATCATAAGCTCGGTAAAACGCTCACTCGTTATGCCCGAATTTCTTGAAACAAAATTGGTTATTCTTTCCTGCATACGCGCAAAGTGGTTAAACATTTGCGGAACGCCTATAAATAAGCCGTTGCTTCTTACGGGATGTACCGTCATAGTAGCGGAAGGCGCTATAAACGAACGCTTTGCCGAAACTGCCAAGGGCACACCTATTGAATGTCCGCCGCCCAAAACAAAGGACACGGTGGGTTTTTTCATCCCCGAAATGAGTTCTGCTATTGCAAGACCTGCTTCAACGTCGCCGCCTACCGTGTTAAGTATTACAAGTAAGCCCTCAATATCCTTGGATTCTTCAACCGCAACAAGCTGCGGAATAATATGCTCGTACTTGGTGGTTTTGGTCTGCTCGGGTAAAACATTATGCCCTTCAATTTCGCCTATAACAGTTAAGCAATATATTTTATGCTTGCCCGAAAACGATGTGACCGAGCCTAATTCCTTTATTTCTTCTAAATTCTTATCCGAATTTTTTTCGCTCATTAAATTCACCCCAAATTAGTATGGAATGAATTTAATTATATATACATAATTTAGTATATCACAAACATTAAAATATAACAAGTGATTAAAAGTGTGTAATAAAAAAATATTGTAAAATTGTTTGTTTTATGGTATCATTAAATTACAAAATTCGACACAAGGGGTACTTTATGAGAGCAGACGGAAGACGACTTAGAGACACCGACCCTATGTACAGGGTTGCGGCGCATATTATGGATAAACGCGTTGACTCTATGAATATGACCACTATTGATATTCCCTACGAGCCAATGCAAAATTACGTTAACAAAAAACGTAAAGAGGGCATAAACATAAGCCACATGGCGTTGGTTATTGCGGCATACCTTCGCACTATGGCTGAATATCCCGAGCTTAACCGTTTTGTTGTGAACAGAAAAATTTATACAAGAAACGAAATTGCAGTTGGTATGGTTGTTTTAAAATCCTTAAAGGACCATAACGGCACAATGTCTAAAATGTATTTTTCGCCCGATAATACTATTTTCGAGGTTAACGACACTATTAATACATACGTAGCCGAAAATCAGACCGCGCCCGAAAAAAACAAAACCGAAAAAATTATAAAATTCCTTTTAAGCTTTCCCGGTCTTTTAACCTTCGGCGTAAAGCTATTCAAATTTTTAGATAAGCACGGTTTTTTACCAAAGTTTATTATTGATATGTCGCCTTTCCATATGAGCCTTGGTATTACAAACCTAGCATCCATCCGCACAAACCACATTTACCACCACTGCTACGAATTCGGCACCACAAGCGTATTTATGGCAATGGGTAATTTGCGCGAAATCCCAAAACGTAAGGGCGGCGAAATCGTGTTTGAGCGAAGCCTTCCCATTGGCGTTACAATGGATGAGCGCATTTGTTCGGGCAGTTATTTTGCAACCGCTTTTAAAACGCTTAAGAAATATCTCGCAAATCCCGAACTACTTGAACAAAAGCCCGAAAAAGTTCTTGCAGACACTTGTAAATAAACCTTGATTTTAAGGTGAATTTGATATACAATATATAGGATAAAACTAATTGGAGGAATTAAAAATGTTAGTATCCGCAAAAGAAATGCTTAACAAAGCAAAAGCAGGCAAATATGCCGTAGGTCAATTTAACATTAACAACCTTGAATGGACCAAAGCCATTCTTCAAACCGCAGAGGAACTTAAGTCTCCTGTAATCCTCGGTGTATCCGAAGGCGCAGGTAAATATATGTGCGGTTATAAAACTGTAGTTGGTATGGTTAACGGTATGCTCGAAGAGCTTGGAATCACCGTTCCCGTAGCACTCCACCTTGACCATGGCAGCTACGAAGGCGCTAAGAAATGTATCGAAGCAGGCTTCTCATCTGTTATGTTCGACGGTTCACATTACCCAATCGAAGAAAACCTTGCAAAAACTAAGGAATTGGTTGAAACTTGCGATAAGTTAGGCCTTTCTCTCGAAGCAGAGGTTGGCGCTATCGGTGGCGAGGAAGACGGCGTTGTAGGTAACGGCGAAGTTGCAGACCCCGAAGAATGCAAAATGATTGCAGATTTAGGCGTAACTATGTTGGCTGCAGGTATCGGCAACATTCACGGTAAGTACCCTGAAAATTGGGCAGGCTTAAGCTTCGACACACTCGATGCTATTCAGCAATTAACAGGCGATATGCCTTTAGTACTCCACGGCGGTACAGGTATCCCTGCTGATATGATTCAGAAAGCAATTTCCTTAGGCGTTTCAAAAATCAATGTAAATACCGAATGTCAGTTAGCATTCGCTGCTGCAACCCGTAAGTATGTTGAAGCAGGTAAGGATTTACAGGGCAAGGGCTTCGACCCAAGAAAGCTTTTGGCAGACGGTACTCAGGCAATTAAGGATACCGTTAAAGAAAAAATGGAACTCTTCGGTTCTGTTGGTAAAGCTTAATTAAAATATATAAACTAAACGGATACAAGCTTAAAGCTTGTATCCGTTTTTTATTTGTTTATTCTATTTCTTTCGGTTTTTCATTAACCTTAACAATCATTTCCAAAGCCATAACCTCATCCGCCTTACTAACAGTAATAGAAAGATTACTGTATTCGAACGAGTAATCCTGCTCAGGAATACTGCCAATAAGCTCAGTTATCCAACCGTTGACCGTGACCGCTTCGGTTTCCTCCTCAGGCTCAAATTCAAAAAATTCGAAAAAGTCTTCTATGTTGGCAGAACACATTACACGATAAGTGTTTTCGTCTATTTGGGCGAAATCCTCAATCGCTTCATCGCGCTCGTCCCATATTTCGCCAACTATTTCCTCTAAAATATCCTCCATCGTAACTATACCCGCGGTTTCGCCGTATTCGTTTATAACTACCACAATATGCTTATGTTCCTTTTGCATATCCTTAAACAGAACATCCAAATGTGCAGTATCGGGCACAAATGTAGCCTGTAGCATAGCGTCCTCTATTTTAAAATTATCTTGTGCATATTTAAGCAAATATTCTCTACTATGTAAAACACCTATAATATTATCGGTATTTTCCGAATACACAGGTATACGAGAATAGCCTTCTTTTTCAATAATTTCTAAAATTTCATTTTTGTCAGTATCTTTAGAAACCATAACTATTTCTCTGCGTGGGGTCATAACCTCTTGCGCGGTCATACTGTCGAGTTTAAAAACATTTTTTATGTATTCAATGTCGTTTTGGTCAAGGCTACCCTCGTCTGCACCAACATCAAGCATTAAAACAATATCCTCTTCAGATACAGGCTCTTCCTTTTCGTTAGGATCGATACCAAATATGCGTAAAATGCCATTTGTTGATATCGTTAAAAGCCATATTATAGGCTTTAAAACCCACGCCAAGCCTGAAACCGAATTACAAACCGCTTCAGCAAGCTTTTCCTTATGCTTCATCGCCACTCTTTTGGGAACAAGCTCGCCAAGCACCAAGGTAAAGAACGATAAAACCAAGGTAATGATAATTACCGCAACGGTATTAATCAATCCTATCTGCGAACTGGGGACATTAAAGGTTTTAACAATAAAACCCGATAGTCTTTCGGCAAAATTATCCGCCGCAAAAGCCGAACCTAAGAATCCTGCAAGTGTAATACCGATTTGTATTGTGGAAAGAAATCTCGTCGGTTCTTCTATCATTTCAAGCATTTTAACAGCTTTTTTATCGCCATCCTCTGCTTTTGCTTTAATTTTCTTTTCGTTAAGCGAAATCACCGCAATTTCGGTAGCGGCAAAAAACGCGTTTAATAAAATAAGTACAATCTGTAATAATAATTGTCCTATTAAATCAGACATAATTTGTTTTTCCTCCAAAATATAGTAAATATGTTATTGATTTAAACCATTTTAATTTCGGTAAACATAATAAAACCGAATCATATCCACAACACATTCGCTATATTTTAAAAGTGTTCGAGTAGTTGAAATATTACTACTTCGAGGGAGAGGGTCCACGTTATCAACTCCTTTTCTGAATTTTGAATAATATATTATCATAAAAAGCTTGTTTAGTCAATAGAGATGTGTCGATGTAGACATCAAAAAATATATCGAATCCAGATTGCTTCGGTTCTGTTGGTAAAGCTTAATTAAAATATATAAACTAAACGGATACAAGCGTTTGCTTGTATCCGTTTTTTATTTTCTTTATGAATTTTATTCGTCTGATTCGGCAAATTTCAAAAAATTGTATTTTTGGCATATAGCCTTTAATTTACCTTCAATTAAGGGAGCCTTTTTATCCCAATATTTAAAGAAGGGCTTTTCAACAAATTTTATGCGAAGCATTTCAATAACCGAGCAAACCGCAAAGATACCTATTACACTTAGCACAAAATGTAAAATCACAAGGTTATATCTACCATTTATAGCTCCTATTTATAAAACGTTGTATTAATTTGACACATTTTCATTGTCGTTAATGCCGCGTTATGTGTTTCGGGTGTTACTCCCGCGCAGCAAGTTGCATCCACATATATGTCTTTTTCGGGGAAATTCGCCTTTAAAATCAGCGCGTTTGACACCACGCAAATATCGGTGCAAAGTCCGATAAGGGTAATGTCAAAATCCTCATTTCCCGCAACTTTTCTAACAAGCTCAGGAAGCTCCACCGAGCCGAATGTGAGTTTTTCCACCTTTGTAAATTTTTTACCCTCAAGTGATTTTGCTATGTTTTGGTCAAGCTCCCAACCCTCAGTGCCTTTAATACAATGTGGAACAGGAAGCTTACTACCCTCTGCAGTTTCCATATAATTTTCAAAATGGGTATCGAAGGTTACAAAAATATCGCCGTTAAACTCTTTGATTTTCTTTGCGGCATTACCTACCATGGCAACCGCCTCGGCAGTACCAAGCGCCCCATCAACAAAATCGTTTTGAATATCAACAACTATTAATATGTGTTTCATATCATCACCGCCTTGGGTATTATATACTTATGTTAAATCAGAGACAAGTTTAGCCTCCATCGCTTTAAAGGGATTCTGGTGTTTTTAACTTGTGGAAGTTATTTCCACAAGCTCAAACATTCTTTTATTGTACGCCAAAATATTTTTGTATTTACCCGAGCTTACCACATAAAAATCATCATCAATTTTAGTTGAATTAAAAACCGACTCATCATTCATTGCGTATAATTTTGACCATTTGTAATTATTGTCGGGTATATAATACTCGCCGCCTCTTGCAAATACCAAGGTATTCGGTCTTGAGTTGTAGTATCTGCTTATCACACGCGGCAATTTATCAACAACCCAATCGGTTGATATAGTATAATTGTTTTTTCTTATATCAAGCATTACTTTAATCGAGCTTGCAAATGCCTGAAAATAAATAACCGCTAATATCGCAAAAATTATCCCTGCGATAATATTCAAAGTCACTTTATCTCTTACTAACAAATTTATAAACAAAATAAAGAAAAACACTAATAAAAAACACATTAAGGCATAAAACGGAAAAAACAACAATCCCGCCAATAAATTTTTGGGATAAAATTTCTTTAATTCTTTTTCTATTATCGCCTTTGTTAAAATTTCTTTTTGCATTCCTTCACCGCCTTGAGTGTATTATATACATTTGTCAAATTTAAAGAAATTACCAGCTAACATACTCTGATACAGAAACCATTTCAATACCGGTTGTCCTCTGTTTTTTCTTTTTGGAACAAGGAAAGAAAACTACCTATAGTTAGAGATAAATATCCAACGATAAGAAGCCATCCCCCATTCGCCAAAAAACTAGTGATTGCGGTTAAATATGTATCTATCAATCCCAATTTGCTATATATAAGATACTGTGGAATAGCAGGCGTCATCGAACAGAATAACACCCACAAGAAGCCCAAACAATTTGTTATTATTGAAATAATCGGAAGTATTATTCCTTTTTTGTTTTTAAGATTTCGTATGAATAATAACACAGGAACTGCCATTAAAAAAAGCATTATTATTGCAGGAAGGAAATCATTAAAAACGAGAAAAAACATTCCATCTCGTGAAACATTATGAAATAAATGAACAACAAATTTTAAAATCGACCAAAATAAGATAATTGAAACAAAAATAATTCCGATAAGCAAAAATACATTTTTACTCTTTTTCATATCATCACCGCCTATATTGCATTTTAAATAAGCAAACAAAAACTATTAAACATTACAAATTTTTATCACTTCTTTATTTTTAAACCTTTATTTCCCAAAAACTTCAAAAATTCTTCTTCATTGCCAATAGAAAAACCATTTTTTCTAAAAGTATATAGCATATTGGCTTTCGAATGTAACAAAATATAATTTTTCGTTATATAACCTTTTTTAATCGTATCATAATAAATTTGATACTGTGTGCCATTGGAATGAACTTGTTTTATGCTGTCTTTAGTGATTTCTGAAACAACCTCCGCATTGTCACCATAAATTTCTTTGTTTCTTTTTATCGTAATTTTATTTGTTTTGAAATATAGCATTAGAACAAGAAAAAACCACCAAATCGGGATAAACAAAAACAATATATCAATGTTGTGCAGAAACAATAACTTATAAACTCCCCAACATAACGCTAAAATACTCAGCAAATGGAGCGCAACAGATACAGGCCGTTTAAAAAAAGTATATTTATTTACCTCTTTTATCCATTCTTCGGTTTTTACAAATGTATTTTTGAATAATATTTCCATATCATCACCGACCTTTAGGTGTATTATAGCATAAAAGCGGTGGAAAATCAATGCGGAGCATTGTATGTAATCCGTCGAAGACGGAATGTAATCATTTTCGCGAGAAAATGTATGTAATCACGGCAACGCCGTGGATGTAATCCGACGAAGTCGGTATGTAATCAATCCGAAGGAATGAGCATACAAGCCTTACGGCTTGATGACATACCGTTTGCAATGCAAACGGATTACATACGCCTAACGGCGATTACATACCAATCCTTCGGATTGGATAAAAAAACAAGACAGTCCAAAGACTGTCTTATTTTTTGGGAGTTTTGAACTTAATGACACGAATTTAATGTGCCTAAAAACCGAAGAATTTCTTAATCTTGAATATTATTAGAATCTTTATTTTGTATAAATAAAACTAGAGTAAAAATATATGTGCAAAGCTTTGCCGCTATACTGTAAACACTATTTGATGGTGTTAGTATGCTTAAATACGAGAAAAACTCATTTCCCATATTTTCAATTGCTGTAATCAGTCGAATATACTCTAAAACATTAAACACCGTGCCCAAAACAAACACACCGCCTAATATAATCCAACTTAATTTATTTAAATTGAGTTTGTTTTTTAATAACCAATGACTTCCTAAAAGAATAACAACAAAAATAATCAAAGGTCTAATTATTTCATACGCCAATGTGATAATTTGGCTAAATAAAAATACGGATACTATTTGTTCAAATATAAAAAATCCAAGCACTAAAGAAATTGATTTTAAAACTGACTTTGAAGTGATATTAGGTTTTAAAGCAATTAAAAAGCACCCAACTAAAGCAACATAAAAAATAATACTTGTTACTATATAAGCCAAGGGTTGCAAAAATGATAAAATTGAAAGTATTACTGTTCTTAAAGGAACTTCAATTAAAAAGGATACTGCTAAAATTAGCATGATTAGTATTTGTTTTTGTTTTGTAGAATTCATTAAATCACCGACCTTTAGGTGTATTATAGCATAAAAGCGGCGGAAAATCAATGCGAAGCATTGTATGAAATCAACACGAAGTGTTGGATGTAATCATTTCGAAGAAATGTGTGCAATCCACCGTAGGTGGTATGTAATCAATCCGAAGGAAGATACACCTGCGGTGATGCCATACACGCTACGCGTGATTACATGCGCCTATCGGCGATTACATACCAATCCTTCGGATTGGATAAAAAAAGAGAAGCTTTTTCAAGCTTCTCTTTTTTTGGCGCCCCAAACAGGACTTTATTATCAGACTGCCAAGCCACTTCTCTGCCAAATCTTGTACAGCCGACTCTTGCGGTGCCCGACAATGCTCTCACTTGGAGCGTGGCGCATTTGTCGACCGCGGCGCCTTTCCGCCTCTCGCTTTTTCTCACACCGTGAGCGCTCGGGCGGAAACTACCTCCTTCGCTCGCTCAATCGACAAAGCATAAGACTGTTAACTACAATATTACATATTCAGGACTTATTTATAGAAGTAAAAAGAAAAACCATCCACAAGGGATGGTTTTCTTTTTGGGTGTTTTGAACTTAATGACACGAATTAAATGTGCCTGAAAACAGAGAAATTTCTTTTAATTTATATCTTCCCAAGATACTTTAGTTGTATTTTTGTTCCAGTTCTCAAAATATTCCTCGACCTCGTTCTTTTGAACAGATTTATCATCTAATAAATACTTGTTTTGTGAATCATCTAAATACGCTTGATTAGTTATTTCATAAGAACTGCCTGAGAAAGAAATTCTGCTAATTGCTTTATATCCATCATAATCAAATGTCATAAAGCTACCATCAGTCTTTACATCTTGTATACTTATTTTTTTATGTACATAACCATAAACCTTGCCGTCATCATATCTTAAAAATAGGAAATCACTTAAACGTGCATCAATAATCAACAATTCTTCTATACCATCTGAATCGAAATCGGCAAAAGTATAATGAGCAGGCACAAAAATATTTAGTGCATTACTATATGTGGGATATCTGAATTTTTCCAAATTTTCTTCTGTAGTTTTATCTACATAAACATTGTGAACCGTAAAATTTTCTTCTTTATTTAAAACTTTTATTAAAACAGTTTTAGCCTCATCGTTCATTTTTTCAGTATTACTGCACCCAATAAAACCAAAACACATTGTCAAACAAAGGAAAATTGCTAATATTTTTTTCATATCATCACCGCCTTGGTTGTATTATAGCATATATTTACACGCAGTGCAACATCGTTGGGCGTTAGCCCACATCATTTACGTTGTAGCCGTAACATCGTTTGTGCAAAGCACAACACTGTTTGCGCCAAATGCAACATCGTTTTGTGTCCGAAAAAGAACTGGGTGAAAAACCTGATTTTCTTAAATTTTTATGATAAATCTAATGTTGTCCAACCATTTGCATTAAATTTCTTCTGCAAAGCGTAAAATTGCTGAAAATCTCTACTATGGAAATTCCAACCTGTAATTTTCGTGATAAAACGCTTAAAGGCATTTGTTTTTAAGTTAATATATATTTGCGTATGTTCTTCGGTGAACAATTCATAATACGCATACTCACCAAAAAACCGTTCGCCAACACAACGAACTTTTAATTCGTTTTTATTTATAATATTATGAGTTGATTCATAGTTATTTGCACAAAGCGCTAATTCAATATCTACAACATTCCCATTATCATCACGATAATGTAATTTATCTTTTGTTATGTCAATAACATTTGAAAGAGGTATCCTTTTCATCAAATCACCGCCTTGGGTATATTATAGCATAAAAGCGGAAAAGGGGCAAGATGTTAGTGATATTCTGTGCTTCGCACAGAGTGATATTATGCCTTACGGCATAGTGATATTTTTGCCTTTGGCAAAAGTGATATTATATTCGCCTCCAAAACTCGCGAAGCGAATATCACTTGCGAAGCAAATATAACTGAGCGAAGCTCAATATAACTCGCCAAAGGCGAATATAACTAAAAAACTCTTGTTCTTTCGAACAAGAGTTTTTTTGGCGCCCCAAACAGGACTTGAACCTGTGACACTGCGGTTAACAGCCGCATGCTCTACCGACTGAGCTATTAGGGCAAAAATGTTGGCATCTACCTATTTTCCCAGGCAGCCTCCCGCCAAGTATCTTCGGCGCAAGCGAGCTTAACTTCCGTGTTCGGTATGGGAACGGGTGGACCCTCGCCGCAATCAACACCAACTTCTTTTTGCGTGCCTTTCGGCACTCTATATTAAACAGTATGCACTGTTTAACAACAAATATTCAATTTAAAATGGTGACCCGTACGAGATTCGAACTCGTGTTGCCGGCGTGAGAGGCCGGAGTCTTAGGCCACTTGACCAACGGGCCACATACAGACATCAACCTATCACCATTGTGTCAATAAAAATGGTGCACCATCAGGGACTCGAACCCGGGACACCCTGATTAAGAGTCAGGTGCTCTACCAACTGAGCTAATGGTGCATAAGTTGGGCTCACACCCTGAAAACTGAACAAGCAATGAAGAAGAGGATACGAAAAAATAGGTCAAGCCCTCGGTCTATTAGTACTACCTAGCACACGTATCACTACGCTTACACATGTAGCCTATCAACCCGGTAGTCTTCCGGGGACCTTACTAGCTTATGCTATGGGAAATCTT
>JAZRMY010000060.1:0-10905 GCA_045647925.1 Acutalibacteraceae bacterium
AATTGGTTTTGCGGCTAAACACCGCAAATTTGCTCCGCAAACCCCAATTCTCGTCGCTCCGTAAAAACTTTTCTCGCGGGGTGCAGCGCAAATACACCTTCAAACACTAATTTATCGCCATATTCCTCCAAAACAATTAAAGGGCTGTCCACAAGGACAGCCCAAAGTGTTTTATTTTGTTCCGAAAAGTCTGTCGCCTGCGTCGCCGAGTCCGGGGAGAATGTATCCGTGCTCGTTGAGACAGCGGTCAAGAGTGGAGACGTAAATCTTTACGTCGGGATGCGCTTCGGCTACCTTCGAAACGCCCTCGGGCGCGCCGATTATCGCCATAAACTTAATGTTCTTGCATCCGCGATCCTTCAGAAGCTTGAGTGCGTCGCACGCGCTTCCGCCCGTAGCAAGCATTGGGTCAACAACAAGCACAAGCTTGTCCTCTATACCATCAGGTAACTTGCAGTAATATTCGTAAGGTTCAAGTGTCTCTTCATTTCTGCAAAGACCGATATGACCTACCCTTGCGGATGGGAATAACACATGAACACCGTTTACCATTCCAAGACCTGCGCGAAGAATTGGAACAATTACAATCGCATTATCTTTAACAACATACTGTGTACAGGTTTCAAGCGGAGTCTTTACCTGACATTTGGTTGTAGGAACGCCTTCACGTAAGCATTCAAAAGTCATAAGCGTTGTGATTTCTTCTATAAGCTCACGGAATTCCTTCATGCTTGTTTTTTCGTTACGAAGGATAGCTATTTTGTGATTAATAAGTGGATGGTTAAAAATTGTTACATTATCGTACTGTTTCATTATTAGTTTTCATCCTCGCTAGAACTGCATTTTTCAACCTTTGTGAGTATAGCATTTGTAATAATACCTATAATTAAAGCTGTAGCAATAGAAGTTATTTGTATAACGCCTGTTATTTCGCCTGTTTTGGCAATTGCATAAGGAATTTGAATTGAAAGTCCGCCAATACCGGAAATAAGTATGGATGCTACAACAAAGAGATTCTTATTATCATCAAGGTCAAGATTTTTGAACATCTTAAGACCGGATACTGCAATAAATCCGTAAAGTGTTAAGCAAACGCCACCCATTACACAGGATGGAATTGTTTGAAGCAAAGCCATTAAAGGACTTACAAAGGAAAGACCGATACACATAAATGCAGTAGTTGTAATGGTTGCAACCGAAGCATTTTTTGTAATAGCAACACAGCCTACAGATTCGCCGTATGTTGTATTAGGGCAAATACCGAAAATTGTACCCATCATCGAGCCTACGCCGTCACCTAAAAGGGTTTTCTTAAGTCCGGGTTCTTTAATAAGGTCCTTACCTATAATAGACGAAAGGTTTTTATGGTCAGCAATATGTTCAGCAAAAACAACCAATGCCACCGGCAAGAAGGCTATAATAACCTCTGCTACACCGCTCAGATTAAGTAAAGTAGCATTTGCGTTTGCATTAAGAATATCTGCTGAAAGATTGCCCGAAATTAATTCTTTTAAAGCTTCAACAAGCGCAAAGCTTGGATAATTAATAAATGCAGTAAAGCCTTTGAAAGAACCGTCTGCCGCGATAAAATTATCAATAATTGGTTTGAAGTTGATTATCATAAGATAATCCGACTTTGTTGCCATACCGATAAATGTAAATATTGCCGCAACAGCATACCCTGCAACTATACCTAAAATAAAAGGTATTAAACGTGCCATTTTATAACGCTTTTGTGTAGAACAGATAATAATAACTAAAAACGCTATTAATCCGCAAAGCAAGGAAACTAAATTATACGAACCGTAAAGTGTAGATGAGTTTGATTTTACAATGTCACCCATTGCACTTCCTGCCAATGATAAACCGATTAAAGCAACTGTAGGTCCTATAATAACGGGAGGCATTAGCTTATCAACCCAAGCGGTGCCTGTAAAGTGAATAATAATAGCGATTGCTACATATACAAGACCTGCCACAATAGAGCCTAATATAATACCGCAATAGCCGTATGCTAAAGCTACGCCAAGGGAACTAAGGAAAGCGAAAGAACTGCCCAAAAATACAGGGCTTTTAAACTTTGTAAAGAATTGATACACCAATGTACCTATACCTGCACCCAAAATAGCAGCAGGAATTTGGGTTGGCAAACCGATAATTGTAGGAACTGCTATTGTTGCGGCAAGTATTGCGAGTACCTGTTGCAATGCGAAAATAAGCATTTTCCCAAACTGCGGTTTGTCGTCAATGTCGTAAATCAGTTTTTTCTCCATAAAGACCCTCCAAAAAATTAATTAAAGATAAAAAATCTTCTAAAAAATATTCTATCACATATGCACAATTTTTGCAAACCATTTTATCGTCTTTTTAGACAAAAAATAACAACAAACACCAAAAAGTGTTTGTTGTTTAAAAAATCTTTATATTTTAATTTACTTTAGCGCCTTAAAAACATCGGCAACCTCGCTTATAGTTACATATGCTTTTGGGTCTATTTCGTGAATAATGCTTCGCATTCTTGAAATCTGAAAACGGTTAACAACAAAATAAATAACCGTTTTTTCGGCATTTGAATAACCGCCCGTTGCGGCAATTTTAGTAGTGCCGCACTCAAATTCATTAATAAGCGCTTCGCTTATTTCATCTGCTCTTTCGGTTATAATCATAACCGATTTTGAGTGGTCAATACCTTCTACAATAAAGTCAACCGTTTTAAGTCCCGCCATATAGGTTACAATTGAATAAAGCGGTAAAATCCAACTGTGCATTACAAAACCGCAAACGATATAAAGCAGCACATTATACATCATAACAAATGTACCAACAGTTATATTAAGCTTCTTCGCAAATATTACCGCCATAACTTCAATTCCGTCAATTGCGCCGCCGTAACGGATAGTAAGACCGCTACCTACGCCCGAAATCATTCCGCCGAATAAAGCGCAAAGCAGCAAATCCTCACCTGCAAGTGGGGATGCGATACTTACATCAATCGGCAAAACGTCTGTGATAAGCCATGAAACAAGTGAATAAACACCTACCGTAAATATAGAATACACAGTAAATGCCGCGCCTTGCTTTTTAAGACCAAATAAAAACAAAGGGATATTTAGTATTAAAAGAAAAACCGAAAGCGACATATATTCAGGTGTTATTTGGGAAAGCAGAATAGAGGTACCTGAAATACCGCTATCGTAAAGTTTTACAGGTGCTAAAAACACCGTTACGCCAAAGGCATTTATGCAACCCGCTATAAAAAGCAGAATAAAGTTCTTTACTTGTAATGTTTTTAAATTGTTAATAGTTTTTTTCATTTATAAAGCTCCTGTTTACATATACAATAATATATTAGGCGAAAAACAGAAACTTGTCAAGAAAGTCACGTATTAATTAACAAATTTTTAATTGCTTGCACTTGTTACTTCCCATTTGCTCCTTTTTAATTCTTACCTTATATTCTATGTATTTGTCGTTTTCATATTTTCGCGTCTTAGCGTCTACCCCTGCATTTTGCAAGGTGTCCACCAATTTTGAAAGACTGTTATAAAAAAGCCTTACATCCCCTATTGCGAATTTACGTGTAGGTTCGATAGTTTCCTTTTTTATTTTCGGATTTATAAGCTCTTCAATATATTCTTCGGTTTGTGAAACCGTAAGTCCGTTTGCTATTATGTAGTCAAGTGCTTCCGCTCTACGCGACACCTCTATTCTTAAAAGCGCTCTTGCGTGACGTTCGCTAAGCCTAGCTTTTTCAATACTTTCACGAATTTTTTCATCTAATTTCAAAATTCTTAATTTATTTGAAAGGGTAGACTGCGCAATACCAAGCTTCACCGCCGTTTCGGATTGCGACATACCGTAAACGGTTGTCAATTTTTCTAATGCCTCTGCCTCTTCAAACAGCCCTAAATTACTGCGCTGAAGATTTTCTACAATAGAATATATTGCTGCAGTTTGACGGTCGGCATTATGTAAAACACAAGGAATTCTTCTAAGCCCCGCAATAACTGCCGCTCGGTATCTGCGCTCCCCTGCAATGATTTCATATTTGCCGTCGGCAGCCTTTCTTACCGAAAGCGGTTGAATAATACCGTTAGAGGAAATACTATCCGCTAATAGACTTAATTCATATTCATCAAAATTTTTTCTTGGTTGATTTTCTAAAACTCTTAATTCCGAAGGCTTTAACATAAGAAGTTTTTTATGCGATATAGTGTGCATTTATCCCCCTCCTTAACTAAATTATGTCAACATATAGTGTTTTTGTAAAGGAAAAGAGGTCGGGCAAATTCGCCCTTTAAAAACAAAAACAGCCCTTTTTATAAAGGCTGTTTTGAAATATTTGCAGAATTACGTGGATATTTTGGCGGTGTTTGCGATATTTTTTTGAATAAAACAAAGGCTCTACTTTCATCCTCACGCAAATTTTCGCATATAATTGTAGGTTTGCCCATTCCAAGCACCTTAATCGCATTGTCGCAAAGTGCAACTTCGTCGCTTACCGAGGGACCCTTCATAGAAACAAACTGTCCGCCAACCTTAACATAAGGTGTGCAGTATTCAAGCAATGTAGGAAGCGCCGCAACCGCACGTGCACAAGCAATATCATACCTTTCGCGGTAGTTCTTGTTTCTTCCGCCCTCTTCGGCACGTGAATGTATAGCAGTAATATCGCCGAGTTCTAACTTTTGTATAACGTCGTTTAAAAATGTTATACGCTTATTAAGACTGTCAAGAAGTGTAACCTTTAAGTCGGGACGTACAATTTTTAACACCATACCCGGAAAGCCCGCACCGGTACCAACATCTATAACCGAAGCACCCTGTTTTACATCAACATTCTTAAAAAACAAAATACAATCGTAAAAATGCTTGTAAAGTACCTCATTTGGCTCCTTTATAGCAGTCAGATTGATTTTTTCATTCCATTCAAGCAATAAATTGCCGTATAGATTTAACTTTTTTACAATATCGTCATTTAACTCTATGCCAAATTCCTTACACAAAGGTGCAATTTCCTTAATATTAAAATCTATCATATTAATCCTTTCTTAAATACGCTTCTAATCTGTAAATCGGTAAGCCCTGCGCCACGAATTTACTTTCATACTCGGTCATAATGTTGCCTTCAAAATCGCTGTTATGTAAGTCAAGCGATACATTTTGAAGCGCAAAACCCGAAAGTGAAAACTGTTCTAGTGAGAATTCAAAAAAGTGCATATTATCGGTCTTTTGGTGTATTTCTGCGCCGTCACGCATAATTCGTTTGTAAATTTCAAGAAATTTTACGTGGGTCAAACGGTGTGAAGCATACGCCTTTTTAGGAAACGGGCAAGAAAAATTCAAGAAAACTCTTTCAACCGTTTTAGGTGCAATAAATCTTTCAATATATTCTGCGCCTCCACAAATAAAGCGTACGTTTTTAATATCTTCATTTTGTGCGGTTTCGCAAGCGTTTACAATTACGTTTGAACTCTTTTCAACCGCAATAACATTAATATTCGGGTTTTGCTTTGCAAATTCGCAAGCAAATTTACCCTTTCCGCAGCCTATTTCAAGGTAAACGGGATTACTGTTGCCAAACCAAGCGGTAAAATCAATATATTCCTTTTCTAAAATAGCGGTATTAAAATTGCGGTCTTCGGTATTGATTATAAAAAGATAGTCCGAAACTGCCGCAAGACGTTCTTCAAGATATTTTTTCTTTCGCATTCTCATAAAATCACCATAACATAAATTATCCTTTATATTTTAAACGGCTAGATGCTTAATGTCAAGAAACACTCTTAACCGATAAATAAAAAAATAAAAAATTTTAAAAAAAGGGTTGCATTTATAAAACTTTTTGTGTATAATAATAAGGCACTAGAAATTAAATATCGCGGAGTGGAGCAGCTGGTAGCTCGTCGGGCTCATAACCCGAAGGTCGTTGGTTCAAGTCCAGCCTCCGCAACCAAATTGTAGCACCGATTTAGATATCGGGGCAGAAAACCCAGAAACTAAATGGTTTCTGGGTTTTTTGCCGTTTTCTGTAGTTGAATTTTATAGATATCCTCCGCTTAAACTAACCCTTGGGGAGGACTTGAACTAAGACTACATAAGCGAAAACATAATAAACCGTCTTAATATGGGGGAATAAAGGATGGCTTTGATAAAATGCACAGAATGTGGTAAAACTTTTTCTGACAAGGCAGCAACTTGTCCGGAGTGTGGTTGCCCTACAGAGTTGGTTTTAAAAGAAACTAATTCTGCAGAGGTGATTGCTAAGAAAAAGGAAACGAGCCAGCAAGCCACCGACTCCATATTGGCAGAAGTTAAAAAGGCGAAAAGCAAAGCGAGTAGTGCCGAAAGCTTGTTTAATAGTCGTAATCGTTCTATTCAAATAAAAGCAAGCTCAAGCATTGATTTGTTTGGCGGGTATGCAACAAGCAGAGTGGTTGAGATACAATCTGATGTAAGAGAGGCTTGCGACGATTTATATACTACATATCAAGCCCTGGTCGAAACACTGGATGGTATGTGCAGACCTCTTTTAGATTTTTCACCTTGCGGCGAAGCGATAAAAGCTGTTGCAGATGCGATAAGATATTTTAACGAAGAATCAGAAATTGAGAGCAATTTCACCGCTTCTTTCAACGGGTCTAATTTAGGGAACGTTGCAAATTCAAAATATGTTCCAAGTATTTCAAACAAAATGATACAGAAATTTTGGGAATCAAAATATGCTGAATCACCATATGCAATCGAATATGAGAAAAACAGGATAATAGAAGCCGAAAAAGTTCGAAAGCGGCGTGAAGAAGAACGCCTACGTGCAGAGGCAGAAAGAAAAAAGAAGGCTGAAGAAAAGAAAAAAGAAGATGCACGGAAAGCTGCAGAATTAGAAGCGGCAAAAAAGCATAAAGAATCTATAGTGGCAGAAACGAAGAAGTTAATAAAAGCCTTTGAGAAAGAAATGGATTTGGAAATCACTATACAACTTTCAACTTTGAAACGTAAGATTGATGATCAAATAGCAATTTTAACAGCTAAGAAGAAAGAGTACGAAAGTGCGCTTTTATCAATGGGCCTCTTTTCATTTTCAGAAAAAAAGAAAACTCGTGAACAAATCGAATTAACAGACAAGAAAATTTCCAAATTAATGTCACCACAAATACTTGATGATGAGAAGAAAAATATGAAAGTCGTTGCTTCCAAAGCTGTTGATGCATATAAGGAAGAAATCGAATCTTATTTGGCAAAACGTTTTCCAAACAGCAATAAGAAAGCAAAAAAGAAAACAGCAGACGCACTCGGCGAATATTATGAATCTACAGAATTTGCCAATGCAACATATCCGGTTGCGCCAAAAACAAATTCGATTTTTGCAGAGAAGCAATGATTGTTTATAGGAGTGAAAGAAAATGGATAAAAACAAGAAAATAGTGTTTATGCCTAGATTAACAAAATTTGTTGCGATATTATTGACAATAAGCAGCTTTGTACTAGCACTTTATATTGGTTCTTATATACACGTAAAGAACAGTATTAAATCGAATTTGCAACCAATTATAGAAGATTTGAAACAAGATTCGGGAGCTGAGAGTGTAGATGTAAAAATCTATACCGAGCCCGAATCCTATGATCTTCCTTGGATGGTAGAATTTCATGTATATTTAACAGCAAACATTAATGATTTGCGCAGGCTTACCGATGCAGATGCATTGGAGATTTTAAATAATGGTGTTGCGCTTGGTGAAACAGAATATAGCTACGACTGGGATCTTCGCGATTATGCGTTATATAACAGAACAGTAACAGATGGTGTGACGGGAAAAACGCATCCTGTTTTTGTAACTCTTTCGGATGGTAATCTTAATTATAGTATAGAAGAAGACAGTCTTTTCGGTGTCAATCGACTTTATAAAGAAAGCGCCTATGAGACTTTACATCCGCCTATAATGAGTCAAATAATGTTGATATTTTTACTAGCGACTATAGTTCTTCTTGGTGTTTTTGGACTTCTTATTTACAAGAAAATTCAAAAGACAATAGAATTCAGAAAAGAAAAAGAGGCGCAAATTGCAGCAACCAAAAACAAGGAAATCAGCTTAGGAATTGATAATATCCTACAAAAAGTTGATGAAGATATTGCCAAAGAAGAATCTGACAACAAAAAGAAAAACAAAAATAAAATAATTGGGATTTCAGCAGCTTCTATAGCAGCTATTATACTTGTTGCAACACTTGTAATAACCCTGATTTTAGTTCCCACAAATAAATATAACGAGGCTGTTGCTTTGCGAGATTCTGGAAGCATTGATGCTGCATACGAAATATTCGAGGAACTGGGCAATTTCAAGGATTGCAAAGAACTTAGAAATGAAATAGATTATTTCAGAGTAGATGAGTTTTTAACCTCGCACTCTTGGGAAGAAGCATATTTGCTTTTGTCTAAGCTCAACGGATATAAAGACACTGCTAACATAATGAAGCAGTTGGAAGCAGACAGACCGTACTTGTCAATTTTACTCGCAAAAAATGGAGATGTTGTTACTCTCGGCGAGTATGAGCAAGATAACAACACATCTAATGGTAAAGAACCCATCGAGTGGATAGTGTTACATAATGAAGATGGTGAGGTATACTTACTAAGCAAATATGTCTTGGATGCTCAGCAGTTTAATACAACAGATATAAAAGAGTGCAGTTTAGACGATTGGCTTAAAACAACATTCTCCAAAACCGCATTTGAATCTGTTGGTGATGACATCATTACTCGTGTTGGTATTCTTCAAGAAATAGATATTGATAACTATGGTATGACCAAAGAGCAAATAATTGCTGAGTATACAAAGTATGCATTGTCTCAAGATCCTGAACGTGGATACATGTCAGGCTTATTGTGGTGGTTAATTGAGGATACCCTCTTCAATGGAGCAGGCCATATAAGCGCACCTGTTGTTTGGGAAGACGGTTCATACGGAAATTATAGTTGTAATGTTACTGATCGTTGTGGTGTACGCCCCGCTGTGTGGCTTTTTGCCGATCCAAATGATATACCTGCCGAACCAGTATTTGACGGAAGTGCACCCACACAGTGGCGCCCAAGTGGCAGTGGCGGCAATAAATGCTCTAGATGCGGTGGTACCGGTCGTGTAAATAAACATTTCGGTAATTCGTGGAATAAAGAACCTGGATATGGATATGGTGATGTTTGCGGTGGTTGCGGCGGCACCGGACGAAATTAAAAAGTAATATTCATAAGGTTTTTCAACTTAAATAAAATGTAAATAATATAAAAGAATTTGCTGATATTATCAGCAATGATATTTCTGATGAACAGGAGTAATTTATGATAGATGTAACAGATATTTTAGAAAAAGCATACACTTATTTACAATCAGGTAAACATCTTGATGCAAAAAAACAATATGAAAAAATTATTACTCTTTTACCCGAGGAATCGATTGGCTATGTTGGTAAATCGGTATCTTTGGCATGTGATTCGTCTGGTTGTTCGTACGATGAGCTCTTTTGTCCCATACTTCTGTGCAAAAATAAAAAGATTTCTTCGGAATATGCGAATAATTTCAAACTATTAATTGATTACAAAACCGGCGAGTATGGGACAACCTTACTTATGCATGCATGTGCTGCAAAACAATTTAATGTTGTTCAAGTATTGATTAATATGGGTGCAGATATTAATATTACAAGCGATTATAACACCACCGCCCTTTGGTATGTTTCGTTTAAAAAATTGCCCAATGACAAAATTTCTGATGGCAGGAAAATTGCAAAAAAACTTATTGATATGGGTGCAGCGGTTGATGTTGTAAATAAAGGCGGTGTAGCCCTGTATAACAATCAAACGGATAAAGAAATAGCAAAAATGATTAAGGAAAAGCATCCCAAAACCGATACTGGTGAATGTGCAGGTGATACCAAGCAGACAAATCTTTTGAACATAATACTTGGTGGGATTTTAGCGTTTGGAGGCTTTGTTTGGGCATTTATAACAGGTAAGAGCTTTATAGGAACTATATGTTGTATTATACTTTTTGGTATAGGCTATTATTTGGGTGAACAAATCAATAAAATACGTACATTTGGGCGTTCGGTTGCAAAGAAATCGATAAAAATTATTGCTTTGCTTATGATGATTTTGACAGCACTTGTTCTTTTGCTGTCTAGATGCAATAACGATGACTCGACTGTTTATCGCACTTGCCCTAATTGTGGAACGAAAATGGAGGCTAAGTACGTAGATGATGATTCCTGTACCAGATGTGATGGCAGAGATTGGTCATAATAAAAAACAAATAAAAACAATGATATCTAAATCGGTGCAACTTTTTCTTTGTTTCGTAGTTTGTATTTAAATTATGTATCTTAGGGTTATGAGCCCGACGGGCGAATAACCTGCTTTGAAACCGAGCTCGTCCTGTGGACGATGAAGCGAGGTTGAAAAGGGGCAGTGGTCAAAATTGCGTGACGCTCCAAGTCACAAAAGCAATTTTGGGTACCACAACCCGTGGTCGTTGGTTCAAGTCCAGCCTCCGCAACCAAAAATAAACACTCACCTTTATGGTGGGTGTTTGTTTTTTATTATTGAGATTGATTTTGAACCAACGGCCTGAGGGTTCCCGAGGTGACGTCGCGACCGCCGCCGGTGGCGGATGAAGGGAGCGTATCTAAGCAAATTAGGCTCCGAACGCAAAGGATAGAATTTGCATTGATTTGTTTTATAGGTTTAAAAATGGTTCTCGGTAATCGACCATTGTATGCAATCTCTAATCATAAGTTTTGCGGAGAAAGGAGAATGATATGGCGAACAAAAAAGGTGTGTCCAGCAAGACACATACCCAGCAGCAGTTGAACGATTATGCCAACCAGCATAACCCGAACAACAAAGCATACAAA
>JAZRMY010000061.1:0-3104 GCA_045647925.1 Acutalibacteraceae bacterium
AGACGCTATCCTTAAAACCGAATATAAAAACGTGGATATTATTCCTGCTTCGATAGATTTAGCCGCTGCTGAAGTTGATTTAATAGAAATTGACCGCCGTGAAGCTCAACTTAAAATGGCGCTTTCGGTTGTGCGCGAAAAATACGATTACATATTTATCGACTGTCCGCCGTCATTGGGACTTATTACAATTAATGCGCTAAACGTTAGCGATACCGTGCTTGTGCCGATTCAATGCGAATATTTTGCGCTTGAAGGTCTTTCTCAACTTATGGCGACCGTTCGTCAGGTTAAAAGACTTTATAATCCAACCCTTGAAATTGAGGGAATAGTGCTCACAATGTTCGACGCGCGATTAAATCTTACGGCACAGGTTGTTGGTGAAATTAAAAAATACTTTGCCGATAAGCTTTACAAATCGGTAATACCGCGCGCGGTAAGACTTTCGGAAGCACCAAGCTTTGGTATGCCGATTCAGTATTACGATAAGCGCTCAAAGGGTAGCGATGCGTACAACGCACTTGCAAAGGAATTTTTAAAGAAAAATAGGAGAGTTTAAAATGGCAGTAAAGAAAGGCGGTCTCGGTAGAGGCCTTGACGCACTATTTAACGAAAACTCAACCGACCAAGGCGGAGTAATAACCGTAAATCTTAACGATATCGAGCCTAACCGTGAGCAACCGCGTAAGGATTTTGATGAAGAAGCATTGTCCGAACTCGCCGAAAGCATAGCGGAACACGGATTAATACAACCTATTGTGGTTAAACCTGAAACAAACGGAAGATATAGTATAATTGCGGGTGAAAGACGTTGGCGCGCTTGCCGTATTGCCGGTGTTTACGAAGTTCCTGTGGTTATTAAAGAGGTTGAAGCTCAAGAGCTTATGGAATTGGCGCTTATCGAAAACCTTCAACGTGAAGATTTAAACGCAGTTGAAGAAGCGCTCGGCTACCGTTCGCTCATCGATTCCTTTGGCCTTACTCAAGAACAGGTTGCAAAGCGTATGGGTAAATCTCGCACGGCGGTTACAAATGCCCTTCGCCTTTTGAATTTAACCGACGAAGAACTACAAGCTTTGCGCTTGGGTGCTATTTCAGCGGGCCACGCACGTGCTTTGCTTTCGGTTGAAGATGAAGCGCTTAGAAAACAAATGCTCGACCTTGCTACAAACGGCGCATCGGTGCGCGAACTTGAAAAATTGGCAGCATCACATAAGAAAACAAAAAAAGCAACACAACCTAAAGCAAAAAACAACTTCTATAACGAGGTTGAATTGTCCCTTAAAAATGAATTACATAGAAAGGTCAGTATAACATCTACCGGTGACGGAAAGGGTAAACTTACCATCGAATTTTTCAGCGATGAAGAACTTTCTGATTTCGCACGCAGATTAGCGGAATAATATATGACAAAAAGACTTAAAAAGTTAGCACCTTGCAGGGTGTTCCGCCGCCGACCGCCACCTTATATATAATATAGCGAAAAAATCTATTTATATATAAGGAGAGAATTATGTTATATTTATTTTCAATTTTAGCCCTTCTTTGTTGGAGTGGCTCAGACCTTTTTTCAAAAATGGGTACGCGCGAACGTGATAAAAACAGTCATTGGAAAGTTGTTTTTGCGGTAGGCTTTGTAATGGGTATCCATTTCTTTATTACCCTTATCGGTGGTGCAATAATCGACAACACCGTAGGCGTAGATGCTGTGCCCAAAATGGTTGCAAGCCTTTTTTATACCGATTTTAAAATTGCCGACTTCTTTACCTACTTACCGGTTGCCGCGATTTATATCTTGGCAATGGTTATGGGTTATATCGGTCTTCGTTATATCGAACTTTCGATTTCTTCGCCGATTTGTAACTCATCGGGCTCGTTAGCATTTATATTATGCTTACTTTTTGGGATCGAATCAAAAGACAGCCTAACTCCTTTAGTGATTATCGGCGTTTCTTTGATTGCCGTTGGTATTGTGGCGCTTGGCTTTGTGGAACAAAGGGAAGACGAAGAAGTTAAAAAAGCAAGACAAGAAAAAGCAAACCGTAAATACACCAAAAGTGTGCTTGCTTTCTTGTTGCCGATTTCTTATCTTGTGATTGATGCTCTTGGCACCGTGTTTGACGAACTTGTTTTTGCTAAGACTGATATTACCGATTACGCCGCAAACTCCGCTTTCGAATTAACCTTCTTTATTCTTGCGATATTTGCTTTTGTATGGCTTAAAGTTGTTAAGAAAGATAAAGTGTTCAGCGGAAACAAAACACTCTATTTTGGCGGTTTATGCGAAACTATCGGACAAGTATTTTATATGGCGGTTATTTTCAGTGAATTTACAGAAGGTATGGTTATTATCTCTGCATACTGTGCAATCTCAGTTCTCTGGAGCCGCATATTCCTTAAAGAAAAAATGTCTTGGAAACATTACGCTGTTATCGCAATGGTAATCGCAGGTATTGTAATTTTAGGATAATTTTTTATTAGTATATACATATATAATATAATATGGGGGGTCGAAAGACTCCCTTTTTTACTGTAAAAATGTGGTTTATCAGGCTAAAGACCCCAAGATATTGTACCGAAAAAAAGTTTTTTAAAAAAATTAAAAAAAGTTTAAAAAAAGTGTTGACAAAAAGGGTAGGGTGTGGTATTATACTCTAGCGCTCGCAAGAAGCGGGACGCAAACGAACCTTGAAAATTAAACAACGACAATAATAAGGACCCGACAATTCTTAAGAGAAATCGAGAGAAAAGTCAAGTACTTTTAAAAGTATTGAAGGACAGAATAATGCGTCAGCATTGTTCGAAAAATGAGCTTTTAAGCTTATCTAAGAGATTTTAACACTTCGGTGTTAAGAATATATTTTTTAGAGAGTTTGATCCTGGCTCAGGACGAACGCTGGCGGCGTGCCTAACACATGCAAGTCGAACGGAGTAAAACGCTGATTTGATGGAAGCTTGCTTCTGGATTTTCTTGTTTTACTTAGTGGCGGACGGGTGAGTAACGCGTGAGTAACCTGCCTTACAGAGGGGGACAACAGTTGGAAACGACTGCTAATACCGCATAATATATTTTGAGGGCATCCTCGGAATATCAAAGGAGCAAT
>JAZRMY010000062.1:0-12132 GCA_045647925.1 Acutalibacteraceae bacterium
CGACTTAAACACACTCGTCGAACAATAACATCAACCGGGCAAGCCCCATTCGCTTTGTGATCGTGAAACACCGTGAAACGTTAACGCGGTTATGTGTAAAATTTTACACATAATAAAACGCGGTTCAGATTAACCGAACCGCGCCGACCGTTGCTAATGCAACGCACGTAAGCATTAAAACCCGTTTAAATGATTTTTACGCATTATGTTAGCGTAATCGTTATACGAAATATCTAAATCAACGTTACCCGAAATACCGTTGATTTTACCCGTGCTTGAACACTGCCAAATACCATAGGGTTTAGCGTAGGTAGGTTTAGAACCGTAACGCGCTACCCAATGATCGAAACGTTTTAAATCTTTATCGTTTACACGTTCTTTGAACGTGCTGATATCTGACCCGTACACCATAAAGTAATATTTAAGTTTTTCGAAAAAATCGCCAAAACCCAATACCGCTTGCGTGTTACTTGCTTTGTTTGCTTTATTAGCAGTTTCAAAATCAAGTATTACGGGGTATTCGAACTTTAAACCTTTGATAATGCTATAAAAGTTATACGCGTCGTTTACACCTTTTTCGTACGTGTTACAATTTGCACCCGCGAAAAAGTAAGCACCGACTTTTAGCCCTGCCATTTTAGCATTATTATAATTAGCCTTAAAATTTCTATCGGTGTAAAAACCGCTAGTACAATCACTGCCCCCGGCTTTAATGATTACAAAATCAATGCCCGATTTTTTCACTTTATCGAAATTTATTGCGCCCTGCCACCTTGATACGTCAATGCCGTTATATTCCATATTAGCACCCCTTATTATCGATTTTATCGCATAGTTTTTGTAACGCTAGCGTGTTATTGTTTAATGCGTCGGTTACTTTGTTGATCTCTTCGATATGTTCCTTGCGCATTTCAGCTACTTCCTTATTGTTGTTATCGGTCTGATATTTAACGTACCACCCCAAACCGATACAAGCCACAATGGGAAAGCCTACACTCGAAATAACTGCTACAATTCCGTTTACGTCCATTTTACACCTCTTTCTAAAATGCTAAATCGTTAATATTGTATATGGGATAACACACCGCTTTCATAATATCTGTTATGATCGTGTCATACAAGTCCATATTTACAAAATTTAAAAGTTTATCAGTGCTTGTAAATATGTCGTTGTAACCTTGACGCGTTTCGATCAAGTCGTCAGTGCGTTCATTTTGTAAATCGTCGGTGCGTTCTACGGTATCGTCGCCCGTGCTACTGCTTTCGGTCTGATCTATTACGCGTAATGTACCATTATTAGCAGTGTTTTTACTAGCGTTTACTGTTGTGACGACTTCCGGTGTACTTACGTTTGTAACAGTACCCGTTTGTTTATACGTTTGCGTACCCGTATTAGTTTTACTTTCGTAAAATTCTATTGTAGGGTCTAACTGCATAGCGTTAAATATGTCGGTATACTTCGAATTATTTAGTAATATTGTATCTTCCACTATACCGTGTATATTTACATCATTGTCGTCAATTAAGTACATTTTATTGTACTTAACACCGAATATATTATTTAACGCGCTACAAATATCAGTGTCAAAATAATCATATCCGGCTAACGATGTATTATCGAATATTGTTTTACTCTTCAAATATTCCGATACTTGTATCATTATTTGCACCCCCTAACGTAGATATATTTTTACTTACATTATAAAGGTCGTTTAATTCTACCTCAATATTTGTGCCAAACATTTCATTAATTGCTTTTACGCCCTGCTTACGTTTATACAACAAATCATCAGTGTTAACCATTAATAATTGATTATCGGCGGTCACTTCGTCGGTTATCATGCGTTCGCGTTTTTCGTTGATAGATTTAACCCCAATTTCTTCAAGAAATGCGTTTAATATACTTTGTTTAGCGGTTATTAACTTTTCTATCGTTTCGGGGTGAGCAGTGTTCCAATCTTTAGGTGTCCAACGGTCTATCAACGACTTTTGATTTATTGTGTAATTCTCGCCCGCCTCGATTGCCTGCATAGCGTTATTAACAACTACCGCGGTGTTATCGTCGGCTACACTGTTTAATTTTGTCGCGCGCGAATTAATTAAGTTTATATCGATTGACGCGTCAACATCTGAAAGTAAACGCGCATAACGCATTATTAATTCGTGAAAACCGTACGGCGAAATTACGTCGCTTTGCGTGTTGTAAATAATGACACATTCGTCATTTATTTTTAATTCACCGTTGCCGACGACGGGTTGCGCATAAACGAATGTAGTCGGGCGGTAATATTGATCTACACCCGATAAACCACCGTCAAGGGTTATCAATCCAAATTTATTATGTTGGAACACACCGCAAAAACCAAACCACATTAAACGTTTTTCTATCTCTTCAGCAGGTAATGACGCGGGCAAGTTATAATATTTAAACATGCCTAAACACTTCTCATAGAGCACACGCAAATAAAAATAATAGCCCTTTTTTACGTTTTTAACGGGATAAATTTTTACATTTTCAAAATTTGTCAACATTATACATATACCCCCGATTTTAACAATGTTTCAATTTCGTTTATTTCGCTATCGGTTGCGGTTACACCGTCTAATTTTACGTCGCTACATTCGATATAGCCCGAAAACGATGATAATTTACCACCTACGCCCGCACTATAACCGTGCAAAGAACCTAAATTAGCAGGTCTACATTCAATGGGACGTGTAAACATTAAGTACGGTGTTTGATAACCTAATTTACCCGTATTCGATGACAATGACCCGCGTGTAGTTGCATTTCCCGCCAAACCCGTTATAACGTCTTTACCGCCCGTTATCGCTATTGCGGGGTTGTTGGTCATCATTCCCAAACCGACGTTAATTAACCCCTGCGTCATAGTGTCGAACGAACCGGCACTAATGGGCAACTGTATAGCCATATTACCCGAATATGAGTGAACCGTTTTATTTTGATATGTATCACCCCACGGTACGTTTGTTAATTTAATACATTGTACATTAGCGACACACGCCCCGGTGAAACAGTCCACCGTGTATTGTAACGATACCGTACCGCCGTTAACTTCTTGTATATCTAAATCAGCCGTGCCCACATAAGGCAAATAAATTGATAATTTACTGTTAGCATAATCTAGATAATTACCGTATAATTCGGAAATTTCTATCGTGCCAAAATCAATAGTTACGTATTGTTCCGTTACACGTGGTGCAGTTACATTATTAAGATTAAGACCGCCTAAATATATGCCGTTAGACGCTGATTTAGCGGGCGTTATCGGTAACATAAACAACCCCACTATAAAATTAATAGGGTCAGAAACCGCGTTCATAATTAATTGGTTAACACTATCTAAATCATACCATTTAACGTTGAAAGCGTTTGTCCATAATGCGCTACCGAATTGTTGTAATTGGCTTGCACTAGGTGTGTAGATATTTAAAAAACCGCTTGCCAATACACCCGATACGGTTTCGTCGGGTGCGCTAGGCATTTCTATATCATCACCCTCAAAATCATAATCACCACCGAAACCGTCCCCCGCGTTTGGGCCACCTATGGGTGTTGACGTAGGCGTGTCGATATCGTCAAAAGGTTTTACGGGATACCAAAATTTAATTGCATTACCTAACGATGTGGGTGCTATACCCGTAGCAGAACTACCGCCGTATAAACCGTTATCACGTGTATCGATACTAACTTGAAAAGTAGATAAATACCCGTTACCGATGTTATCAGTATCAAACAACCACGGTATAACATTATAGTTATACTGTATTGCACTATGTGTGTGTTGTGACGTAGCCGTATATGTTAATACACCCTCATAAGTATAATATTGAAACGTTATACTTCCCGTGCCTACGGCGGATACGTGCAAATACGAATGTTTAGCGTCCCAACGGCTAATATAAAAACGATCACCGACTTGCACGTCGTCAGAATTTATATATTTAACCCCCGCACCCGTCAAACCGTTTATTAGATTTGACATAGTATCGCTTGAATTTTCACGCACACATAACACGCCGGGGTTGGCGTTCAATAAGTGCGAGTTTTCACCCTTGCATCTAGTGATATATGATTCCCACGTTGTCAGATTATTTAACGGTGCAACAACGATCATACCGACAGGGTTTACATTCGATTCGGGAACATTGTAATAATATACGCCGATACGCGAACCACCGCGCACGTGTATAAGTTTATATTGTTTAGACATTGTTACCCCCTTATGTTACGTTAGTCGCACCGTTTCCAACTGTTATAAGAATATACGACGGTGTAAACGATTCAAACGATTTATTAAATTTCTGACTATATCTTATATAACGACTTTCGACGGGTCTGTCGTCCGGCAGATACATATCGAAACTATTTTCATTAGTGCGACTATTGACGGTACAATTTAAAATCTGATCTTTAAATGACATTAACGGGTCAACATGACATTTAATCATCATGCGCGCGCCGTCTAACGCGATCATTTCGGTAATATAGTAATAGCGTGAAAAATATGGTATATAGCAGTAATTGTACTGATATAAACCCTCGGTCATATCCACAACAATAGCGGGGTCAGTTGCGCTTGTAGGTTCTTCCAACTGACAACCCGTTAATTGGTATTCTATATTTAACGTTTTATTTATGACGCGTTTGTCACTAACGTTTTGATAAAATGATATGTTCATGTTCACCCCTTAAACGGTGCGTACCCGTCGCGGTAGATACGCACCGTTAATATTATCATGCTACTACGTTGATGTGCACTTCAAGAATTGCACCCGACGCAAGCACAATATCGATTGTGATGACGTCCCCGGCAACCGCACTACCGTAAAGGGTGGACGATGTTTTATCGATAGTTACCACACCACCCACCGCGGTATAATCAGTGCTTGCAGTAAGTGTTGTTCCGTTACCCTTTACCGTACTAATGCTATCACCCGTTGCAAGTGTGACAGTGAAAACGATGTCGTCTTTTGCTGAAAGTGAAAACTCATCAACTACGGGGTCAACGGTTGACAGTGTAGGTGTTGCGATACTTCCGATTGTGAATACTACAAGGTTTTCAGACGCGTCAAAAAAGTAACCCATATCAGCTTTGTAAAAATAGTTGGTGTACTCACCTTTTTCGTTGCGTACTGATCTTACACGCTGATTGTCATAGGTAAGCCCGATTGATTCTTCGTCTGCAAGAATACAAACGACGCCGTCCTGCACGACTGTATATCCGTCGGGGGTCATAATGTTAACTTTTGATGTGTTATCAAATGTCATGTCAACACCGTTACCCTGCCAAAACATAACGGTCGAATGATTAGGGATAGACAAATATTCGTCGTGGTATGTGTCAGCCTGCAAATATGACGATACGCTTGACTCAAAGTCTGCGAGCATTACCACGCGCATACGGTCAACGGGGGTAAACCTTGCGTAACCCTCGGAATTGTACTTTGTCGTCATTTCGCCCATTCTCTTCATGGTAAGATTAATAAGGCGGGTTGCAAATTTGATAAACTCGGTATCGTGCAGTGCCTTTGCGCGGGTAAGTGAAAGCCCGGACATAGTGTTATATGCTGAAAGCAGGTCGATAGCAGTAATTCCGGCGTTTACCTTTGTATCAACAACGCGCATAGCGATTGCGGTTGAATATGCGATATTTGCGAGTGACTCTAAATAAATTTCCATAGAGTTACGCACCGCAGTAAAGATAGCGTCGATAAATGCAGTCATCTGTTCAGCACTGTTAAAAGCGCTTGAAAGCTGAAAATCGGGAATGGTTACATCAACTTCCCATGTTGAAACCTTATTAAAAAGTTTCTGCTTTACAGTGGGTTTACTGATAACGTACTGATCTACACTATTCCCGTCAGTGAGCCCCCACTGTTTAGACTCGCTCGCCTTTATGGGTGCGACGTAAATTTTCTGCAAAATTGCACCAAAGGTGAAAGAATCGTTAATAAGCGCTTTAAGGTTAGCGCTATATGATCTGTTAGATACGATAGTTCGTCCGATACGGTCTACAAGTACGTTTAAAAAGTTTTCAGTATTAGTAGTGCTTGAAAGCACTTCGTTACCGAGTGATATAATATCCTTACTATCTACGATATTGATAGCACCCTCACCGAGCGCAGACTTTGCAACATCGTTAAGGATTTTATAAACCTGTTTAATATTCATTCTTCATTTACCTCACTTTCGTCAATAACTTCGGTTTTGATCTCTTCGGTTTCGTCCGGTGTATTATCCATTTTTTCGGACATTTCTGTCATTTTAGCGATTACGTCAGCAATTTTACTACCGACTTCGGTAATTTTTGCACCCACGTCATAAAGTCCTTTTATAACTTCGTCGTTTTCCTTTGCGACTTCGGGCGTTACATCGGGTATGCTTTTATCGAGCAGTTCAATACTTTCCATTGTTTACCTCACTTTCATAATAAATTTAGCGTGTGTAATATTTTACACACGCTAAACATAACACACACTTTTAATTTTTGTCAACGGTCTTTAAACACGCATAAAAATCACTTCCCGTTAAATTGTCGCTAAATACGATTTTATCTAGCATATCAAACGCTTGTTTTTCTTGCGGTGATAAAGGTTTAAAACCTATTGTTACCGCGTCAGATAAAATTTTAATTGCCGTACTATATTTATCTACTACGAACCTAGTTGTTTTAAACTTTTCGTCGTCAAATACGTTATCGGTAAACGGTCTGACATACCAAAATAAATCTGATCTACCTGTTTTTCGACAGACTAAAAACAATTTAAATTTAAAACCGTTAGAAACATATATCAACGTATGCACAATGTTATAATGTTCTATGCGTCCGTCTAAATGTGGGTATTCCTGCGTTTGCCATGTTCCCGTTGTTATCATTTCCGACGTTTTACCGAAAAACATTTTACTATTATTACCGCTATTTTCGCAGTATTCAACGGTTACACGTACTATAATGGGTTCGCCCGTATCTTCGTCGATCTGATTCGTTTTAAACTCATATAAATCCAAAGTGCCTTGTTTCATTTTAGGCACATTTACCAACCCCCATTCGTTGAAATAAGGCGACAAACGCGAAATGGTATTGCCTATTAAATAAACATCAATTTTACGCCTGCGCGCTACTGACGATACAAACTGCATTAGTTTTGATACTTCGTCCGGCAGGTAATAATCACGGCTTATAAATTCCTCAAAAATGATAAAATCAACATCATCAAAATTTTGTGATACAAAATGTTGTTCCCCGCACAAGTCGCGGTAATATCCCACGTGCTTTACTTTTACGCGTTTATTTGTTTTCTGATCGTACGTACTTGCGTAAATTTTACCGCCGTTACATATTACACCGCTACACGCACTATCTGTTATTGCCGTAATTGGCGCGTCATTAAAATATTGCTCAACAAAACTTGCTTTTATTTCCATGCCCCAACGACGTATCAACATAAATTTTTTATTAGGATCAGCCCATGCACGCTTGAAACCGCGTTCTTTTACTGCGTATGATTTACCGTTAGAACGTTCACCCAATAATATATGATATTCTGCGGGGATACTGTCGTTTAATGTTTCAAGTCTGTAATGTTTTTGTTTAGCCATTTTACACCTCACTTTGTTTTTAAATTATGTTCTTTTATTAACCGTTGACATACGCACATATTAGGTGCATGCCCCGATGTTATTGTAATGTAATCGTTTTTATTTTCGTTATAGTAAATTACGTGATCGCCGGACGCCATGCGATAATATTTATATCCATTTTTCGATAACAGTTTTTTAAATTCAAAATCCGAATAACTTTTCATTCATTACCCCCTTTATTAAAATTTAATTCCATTAACCCGTGTAATGTATTTACGTCGTTACCGAATTCGTTGATATACTCAAAATATTCGGGTGTAATACCTAACGTATAACGGCATGGTGTAAGACATACCCCATTAACCCCGGTCAATGTTCCGGGTACGCCGTTTAGATCAACGACGTTTATATCGGGTTGATTTTCACCGTAGTACAGTAATTTTTTACCACTGTCGTCATAACCGAATGTAAAACCCTTTTTAAAATCATCGAGATTTTTTAACGCTTTTACGCCCGTTTTCGACACACCCGCAAGTGTTAAATGCAGTTTGTTTTTTTCGTCTTTTACAAGGTATTTTTTCGCACCTAATGTTTTTAGTTGTTTATAAGTTTCCTCATAACAGAAGTGACCCAACGGTTTACGCACGCCTTTAATAGTTTTCGGGCGGGTTTTCATAAAATCAAGACCCAACGCGTCAGACGTACGTTTTAATTTGATATCGGTTTCGTTATTGTATTTGTCGAATATGTCTTTTACATCGCCAAAGCATTTAATACTATCCGTATCACAATAAACAACCCCGCATTTATACCCGTTATTTTCGGCGCGCTTTTCAATTTCGAGTATGCACCCATACAAATTACGCCTTGCAAATGCGGTGCAGAAAATTCCCCAAATAGGCGATAAAAACGTTTCCCTTTTAGCGTTCAATTTATTAAGTTTTTCTTGTGCGGTTTCCGGCGTTAATCGTTTAGGTTCTTCCCATTGATGAGTTACCGTGTTATAAACTACGTCATCGGTTATATAATTGGTGCATGTCATACCATAGCACGCATTGATATAACGTTTCTGTTTTCCGTAATTATCAATTTGTTCGGGGATATCTTTTAATGCCGTTTTATCTGCGTACAAAGTCCAAATTAAATCTACAAATTTTTTATCTAGATATCCTTTGAAAAAACCGACAACCCGTTTAAAAGTATAACCGCCCTTTATATCATAAAAATCGGTGATACATTTTAAATCTACACTTGTAACAACTATATCAATGCTTTTTGCACTGCGTATACGTCCGTTGTCAACTGTCACACCGACTTTATTAAAACATTTAGACTCGGAAATAATATTATTTAAATATTTTGCGTGAATGTCTTTCAATGTTATTTCAACTATAAACAAACATTTATCGTCGTTAATTATTTCGTCTATTGTATAATCGGTCTTACATTCAAACGGTCTACTAACGGGGTACATTTCGCTTGTTTCCGCGTACGGGTATGACGACGCTATATCGTACGACGATACATCATACATTATTCGGTTAGAATATGACGCGCACGCGTGCGTATACCCACCCATAAACGCTTGCAAACACCATTGTAGTAATGCTACATCGTTGATTAACTGACCTTGTAACCATGATTTATACGTGTAGTCATTTTTATACATTTTCTGACACACGCGTCGTAATTCACCCGTTTGCGTTAATGGTATATTATGTACCGTGTGGTATTCGTCGCGCTTTTTCTTAATCAATTCGTAAACGACTAAACAATCATATTCGCAGTAACGTAATTCTTTTGCGGTCAATTTGGTTTTGTTGTGCCTAATGCAGTCATAGTTTAAATCACCCGACATTTTAGTAATTGGCAAGTTATAATTTTCTGCTAACTTTTCAAGTCGCATATTTGTAAGAAATAAAGCGCAACGGAATTCAATGTTATATTCGTCAGACCGGGCGTATATAACTTTGTGATTAGCACGCGCGAAAATTTGCAGATCATTAAATAAATGTTTTATAAATTGGAATTCGAAAGCGCAGTTAAAAATATAAATAAATTTTCGCCCGATAAAAACTTTTTTTAATACGGTTAATAATTCAATAAATTCTCCCCACGTACGTCCGTACACTACGGTATCATTTATGCCGAATTGCCATATATACATATAACCGTATTTTTCCCATGTATCATAATATTCGGGTTCTTTCGTTTTATCGTACACTTCGTACGCCCCCGTTTTAGGTTGATACATTATTGACGTGCTTTCGATATCGAATGTATAAATATTATCGTCGTAAATAACGTGATTTTTAAATACTAATTTAGATTTTAACGTATAGTCCGCGACATTGTAGTATTGCATTTCTATTCCTCTAAACCGTATTTTAATGCGTATTTATGGGCATAATTTTTAAGTGTTACCGGGTCAACATTTAATTGATTGTTTTCGTCGGTTGACGCTTTTATATATTGGTTTAACATGGTTTGTAACTGCGACGTACCTAAACCGACATTTACCGCGTCTGCTATCGCCATGAGTACAATATCACTGCCCATTGATTCTTTTAATTGTTGATATTTGCGTGATTTATATAGGTTATAAACGTTATAATCAACGTCATCGATTTTATATTTACTAGCAAATGTTTTTTTACGTTTAACATCCTGCTCACTCCATTCGTCGGACATAAGATTTTTTAAACGTTCTTTGCGATGTATTTCGACTATCTGTCGGTGTAATTCAGCTTTTGATAAATCGCCGTAATCGTCGGCGTTAGCGATTTCTAGCGCTTTCAGATATTGACGACGTAACGACGTTTCATTTTTAGAAACGGTTAAACGCATTTTATCGGCTTTTTTTTCACCGCGTCGTATGATCTCTAATGCGTTAGCGTATGCGCTTGACGTTTCATGTATGCCGGACTTTTCAAGTCTATACAGACGTTTATTAACTTGATATATAAGCCGTTGCATTTCTTTTGCGGTTGGTTCTTTAGCACGTTGTGTTCTTGCCATAATTCACCTCTATAAAAATAGGGCGTTAACCGTAGTTAACGCCCCGTGTACGTTGTTATTAATCTACGGGTGTAAATGTAAAGTATGTTCTGTTACCCTTTTTATTCTTACTTTCGCTGATTTCAACGGTGATACCGTTCTCATCGAAATACTTTTTAGCGTCGGCGTTTCCGTCGATCTGTTTCAACATATTTGTAAGTACCGTGGGTGCAAAAAAGAAACTGTCGGGCTTTTCGTCAAACACTACGATAGCGGTTTCACCGTTTGACGTTGTGCAAAATGAATAACCGTTAATGTGAATTGTTCCGAGTGCCTGCGCGTCTTTTACGCTGATCTGATTAAGACCGGATAAATCGATAAACTGCGCTTTTTTAAACATTTCTGACCATTTCATAAATATACCTCTTTCCCGCCGTCATGCCGTTGCGTCAGCAAAATTAAGTTGTATATAATATCCGCGACGCGGTTATTATCTAGTACGCAAAATTTCAATTATGGTAATTATTGAAAATGCGATAACAACGAAATATAAAAAGTGTAAAATCGGGTCGATGTAATCAAACATATTTTTACCTATATGATAAACATTTTTTAACGATTCGGTTTGTGTGGTTAATAAATGATATAACGTCGTAAATAAACCATTCACCATATTTATAATCATATTCAGCAATATAATATTTATTACAACCTACCTGCATATATACATAACCAATTGTACCGTTAGCCGTGTATCGAAATTCGAAACCGTGTATAATGTATGATTTATACATTTTAACGCGTTGCAGGTCAGATATAGTTATTTTATAACCTAGATCGTACACTAATTGCAAGTTTGATTTTTCGTCATAAATAAACTTCATTTTTCCACCTCGCAAATACTTAAAAATAACGTAATGGTAGGTCGTTCGACTGAATACATTAAAATTTGTTGTATAAAATCGGTTGCTCTTTCAAGGCAATCAAACGCGTACTGATCACCGAAAACGGCTACTATAATATTATAATTAATATTATGATTAACTTGATAATAGGGTTTAATTATATCCGGCATATATACCTCACTTTCATTAATCAACTACTGTAAATAAACCGTACCAACTGTTATCATACTGCGTATTTTTTAATTCATTAACGAATGATACCTTTACATTTACATAATTTATACCGTTATGTTTGCCGTGTTTTACTTCGGTAACAATGCCCCTATTACCCTGCACGCTAACGGTATCACCTGCCATAACGTTTAAATGTTTCCGATCAGCATATTTTAAAAACATTTCATTACCTCGCTTTCAAAATGGATTAGTTGTTACAATGCAATAGTAATATAAACTTGTAAACACAATATGACTAAAATTTAAACAAATTGTTAACATTATTTGAATATATCTATTAGGTAAAAAACACGTTATCAGATCATAACCGCGTTAACGTTTCACGGTGTTTCACGATCACAAAGCGAATGGGGCTTGCCCGGTTGATGTTATTGTTCGACGAGTGTGTTT
>JAZRMY010000063.1:0-1011 GCA_045647925.1 Acutalibacteraceae bacterium
TTTATGTTTGTTTCGCAGCTTGAACCACACCACCAGAATGACAGCGGTCATTTTGAAGGGCCAATAGATAAAGTTGATGATTTCCGTGAATATCCTTTGCCGGAGGATTTAACATTTCTTAAGGGAAATTACAAAGAAGAGTATCCCGATTATCTTGCCGCTATTCATTCCCTTGATGAAAATGTCGGAAGACTTGTTAAAGCCCTGAAGGATAAAGGACTGTATGATAATACGGTTATAGTTTACACAAGTGACCACGGGTGTCATTTTAAAACGCGAAATGACGAATATAAACGCAGCTGTCACGATTCGAGTATACATACGCCTCTTGTATTTGGTGGCGGGGCAGTAGATAAAGACGAGGCTATGAATTGTCTTGCCAGTCTTATCGACATTCCGCCTACACTACTGAGTCTTGCAGAAATTGAGGTGCCGAAAGCTTATTCCGGAAACATTCTCCCGGTTAACAGAAAGGATGTTTCCGAAAGAGATTGTGTTTTTGTTCAAATCAGCGAATCACAGGTCGGCAGGGCAGTACGCACAAAGGATTGGAAGTATTCTGCCAGAGCACTCGGACCGGGAAATACTAAACACAGCGCACTGGTTTATTATGATGATTTTTTATATGACCTGAAAAACGATCCTGACGAAAGACATAACCTTGTAAATAATAAAAAATACCTTGTTGCTCTGCAAAAAATGAAAGGGTTGCTTGCAAGAGAAATGGTTAAAGCCGGTGAGAAAAAACCGATATTTTTCAAGCCATTGAAAGTAAGACGCTTTTGATTTTATGCGATTGCAGGTAATAAAAGGTACAACTGTTGGTCAATAACGACTTGAAAACAGGAAAAGTACAGCGTATCAAAGGGACTCCAATCCTTGTTAAAACCATAAATCTTAACGATGATTGGCGAGACATTGAAAAGGATAGGTGGAGTAAAATGATATATAACAAATCTATAACAGCTACAGTTTATGTAATAAATAACGGAAGGGTATTATTGCACGAAC
>JAZRMY010000064.1:0-1093 GCA_045647925.1 Acutalibacteraceae bacterium
ATCTAATCGGACGCAAGCTCATCTCTTGGCAAATAAATCTTTGATAGATGCTCCATGCGGAGCTGCTATTTCATACGGTATTAGCAACTGTTTCCGGTTGTTATTCCGTACCCAGAGGTAGATTGCTCACGCGTTACTCACCCGTCCGCCACTAAACCCGGGACCGAAGCCCCGAGTTCCGTTCGACTTGAATGTGTTATGCACGCCGCCAGCGTTAATCCTGAGCCAGGATCAAACTCTCTAAAAAATTGTATATTAGTCTCACCGAGGTGAGTTAATACCTTTTTCAGAGCTATTTTTACTAGCTTATCTTACTTAATTACTTGTTTGTACTTTGTCAATTCAAAGTGTTTTAACGAGATCTTTCGCACTTTTCAGTGCTTGAAAAATTTCAATGTTGTTCAATTTTCAATGATCAAGCTGCAAAACCTCTCCAGGACGAGCCCTCGCAGGTGATGCGCTTTGTTATTATACTATATTTATTTCCGTTTGTCAAGAGGTTTTTAAAAAATATTTTTATTTTTCTATAAAATCCTCACGGCAAGCAATTTAACTATAGTTTATATATATAATTATAATGAAGGATTTTGTCATTCGGTGTCTTTTTTAAGTGATTTTAGGCTTCCTAAAATTGGCACTTATAACTTAAGAAAAAAGAGATACAATAAAAACAGAGTCAAGGAGCAACGAGCCGTAAGGCGACGAAGCTTCTGCGGCTCGATGATATAGATTTTAAAAAAGAAAAACACAGGAGATTAATTCTTATGGCAAAGAATAATGCGACAAAGGCTGCACTTGAGAAGGTTAAGATGGAGGCTGCCAACGAGGTTGGCGTTACCCTTAAGCAGGGCTACAACGGTGACCTCACCTCCAAGCAGGCTGGTTCTGTTGGTGGTCAGATGGTTAAGAAGATGGTAGAGTCTTACGAGAACTCTATGAAGACCAACGGCTAATTTTTAGTTAAATCCTCATTTCCTAAAAGAGAGGCTGCCGCGCGAATGCGCGGCATCCTTTTCGTTGTTCCCTGCTAAACAGGCTGGTTCTGTTGGCGGTCAGATATGGGCAAATATAAGGAAGTCGGATCGTAGCCATG
>JAZRMY010000065.1:0-1125 GCA_045647925.1 Acutalibacteraceae bacterium
CGGTTAAGGTGTCACGAAGTGTTAAAGAACTAAACCTTAAAATTTTAAAGGCAAACGAAGTGCTTTGCCAAAAGCTTAACCGCGAGCCAACGGTTAATGAAATAAGTGAATATTTAACTGTTTCGCCCGAAGCGGTGACCGAAGCGATATGTGCCAGCCAAGCGACCGTTTCGCTAACGGTTGAAAATGACAGTAAAATAACCGAAACCGATTTGCCCGTTGTTGACCATCAAGAAGAAATAAACAACAAGGTTTTAATTGAAAGTGCGGTTAAGGAACTAACCGAAAATGAAAAGCTGATTTTAAAATATCGTTATTATGATTTGCTGACTCAAAGCAAAGTTGCAAAGGTTTTAAATATGAGTCAGGTACAGGTTTCACGCGCAGAAAAGCGAATACTTGCTAAAATGCGACATATAATAGGAAATATATGATAAAAAATGCTATAAAACTGCACTCTTTTTATGAAAAACCGCAAAAGAAAAAATTTTTTAAAAAAAGTTTAAAAAAAGTGTTGACAAAGGGGTATTTGGTGTGGTATTATAGTCGAGCGCTCTAATGAGGGGGCGCAAAACGGACCTTGAAAATTAAACAACGACAATAATAAGGACCCGACAATTCTTAAGAGAAATCGAGAGAAAATGTCAGTACTTTATAAAAGTATGAAGGACAAAAACAATACGTCAGTATTGATTTGAAATGAGCTTAAAGCTTATCTAAGAAGATGTTAACACCTTAGGGTGTTAAGATATAATTTTTTAGAGAGTTTGATCCTGGCTCAGGACGAACGCTGGCGGCGTGCCTAACACATGCAAGTCGAACGGAGTAAAACGCTGAATTGATGGTAGCTTGCTACTGGATTTTCTTGTTTTACTTAGTGGCGGACGGGTGAGTAACGCGTGAGTAACCTGCCTTACAGAGGGGGACAACAGATGGAGACGACTGCTAATACCGCATAACATGTAACCGAGGCATCTCGGATACATCAAAGGAGCAATCCGCTGTAAGATGGACTCGCGTCCAATTAGATAGTTGGTGGGGTAACGGCCCACCAAGTCGACGATTGGTAGCCGGACTGAGAGGTTGAACGGCCACATTGGGACTGAGACACGGCCCAGACTCCTA
>JAZRMY010000066.1:0-1426 GCA_045647925.1 Acutalibacteraceae bacterium
CAAGGCGAGCATTTAGATGATATCACGGTACTCGTAGATGGAGAACTTCATATTCAGCGAGATGATTATTGGGGCAACCGCGCTATCGTTGACCGTATTGCCGTTGGAGAAATGTTCGGGGAAGCGTATATCGCGCCTGAAAGCGGTGCGCTTTTGAACGACGTAATCGCCGTTGAGGATAGCACCGTTATGTTTTTTGACGTAAAGCGAATTATTACTGTCTGTTCTTCCGCTTGTAGATTTCATTCTATGGTCGTACAAAATTTATTTTTCGCAATCTCCGAGAAAAACCGAAAATTGGTACAAAAGCTCGGATATATATCCAAGCGTTCCACAAGAGAAAAATTGATGTCCTATCTTTCCGAAGAAGCAAAGCGGAATAACAGTTCTTCGTTTATTATTCCGTTTAACCGTCAACAGCTTGCGGATTTTTTATCGGTAGACAGAAGCGCGATGTCAAACGAGCTTTGTAAAATGCGAGATGAAGGACTTTTAGAATTTAATAAAAATGCTTTTAAGTTGTTATAGAAAAATTGAAGGGCTGACGTTTATTTTTCGTCAGCCCTTCAATTTTGCCTCGATGTAAACAAAGAAAAGCAAAATGATTGAATTATTGATAGGGATGTGATATAATACCGATAAATAAGAAGTTGACGGAGACGGCGAAATGAGTATAACACAAAGATTTTACGACAATATGGCTTCTCATTACGATAAGCTTTTCCTTGATTGGAAAGCTACAACAAAAGAGCAAGCTGTATTATTGCAAAGTATAATTCAAAAATTCAATTTTGGTCAAACCGCAAGTATCCTTGATTGTGCTTGCGGAATAGGTACGCAAGCAATAGGTCTTGCCACGCTTGGCTACAATGTAACCGCCTCTGATATAAGCAACGGCGAATTAGCCGAAGCAAAAAAAAGAGCCTTAAACTCAAATGTTAACATTCACTTCGCCAAAGCCGACTTTTGTGCTTTATCAAAAGTCTTTTCAGAAAAGTTTGATATTGTTATTGCTATGGATAATGCGTTACCGCATATGCTTACAAGCGAAGATTTGAGTAGAGCTATAAAAAGCATTGCAAATCAAATCAAAGGAAAGGGGATTTTTGTCGGAAGTATTCGAGATTATGATGCTTTACTTCAAGACAAACCGCCATACTCTCCGCCATATATCCACGAAACCGAAAACGGCAAACGAGTATCATTTCAGACTTGGCTTTGGAATAATGACCGCTATAAACTTACGCAGTATATCATTGCTGACGAGGAAAGCTTGGAAATCAACAAATTTGAATGTGAATACAGGGCGACCCGTCGAGAGGAATTGACGAAGCTTTTTACCGCCAATGGTTGCAAAGAAGTAATTTGGCTGTTTCCCGAAGAAACAGGATTTTACCAACCCATAATAATTGCAAGGAAATAAACA
>JAZRMY010000067.1:0-1139 GCA_045647925.1 Acutalibacteraceae bacterium
TATCTTGCCGCTATTCATTCTCTTGATGAAAATGTCGGACGGCTTGTTAAAGCCTTGAAGGATAAAGGTCTGTATGATAATACGGTTATAGTTTACACAAGTGACCACGGGTGTCATTTTAAAACACGAAATGCCGAATATAAACGCAGCTGTCATGATTCGAGTATACACACTCCTCTTGTGTTTGGCGGCGGAGCAGTAAATAAAGACGAGGCTATGGATTGTCTTGTCAGTCTTATTGATATTCCGCCTACACTTCTGAGTCTAGCAGGCATTGAGGTGCCGAAAGCTTATTCCGGAAACATTCTCCCGGTTAACAGGAAGGATGTTTCCGAAAGAGATTGTGTTTTTGTTCAAATCAGCGAATCACAGGTCGGCAGGGCAGTACGCACAAAGGATTGGAAGTATTCTGCCAGAGCACTCGGACCGGGAAATGCTAAACACAGCGCACTGGTTTATTATGATGATTTTTTATATGACCTGAAAAACGATCCTGCCGAAAGACATAACCTTGTAAATAATAAAAAACACCTTGATACTCTGCGAAAAATGAGAGGGTTGCTTGCAAGAGAAATGGTTAAAGCCGGAGAGAAAAAACCGATATTTTTCAAGCCCTTGAAAGTAAGAAGATTTTGATTTTATGCGATTTCAGATAATAATAGGTATAACTGTATATTTTAATTAAGAGTGTACCGTTTTTGTGAGCGAAGAGTTTTTGTAAAGCTCGAATAAAAATATATGGTGCATTCTGCAAGTGTCGGGAGAGCCCTGAAATAGTGTCAGGAAAGTCATGGGTTCGATTTTAAATGCCTAAACCACAAAAAAACACTTCTTCGGAAGTGTTTTTTTAAATGAAATGAATTCCTGAAAGAATTTATAAAATATGTTACGGCTTATGGGAGGGTTTCACTTGATACGAAGTATCCGATTTCATAATCCGTACGCCAATAACGGTTGGCTGTTATGGAAAGATAAAAACGGTAAACCTATCGATACGTACAGGAAAAATAAAAGAGAGTTTTATTGGACATATAATATCTTATAATACAGACAGAAGGAGATGTTTTATATGTCAGAAAATTATAATAATTTTGAAAGTCAGATAGAAAAACAATGGGGATTCAGCTTTGAAAGCTTTA
>JAZRMY010000068.1:0-52261 GCA_045647925.1 Acutalibacteraceae bacterium
ATATGATTTTTTAATATTCTTTAATTCTTTCTCAAGTATGCCTTTTTGTATACGAAGATTGTCTATTTCTTTTTCCGTGTTTTCATCATAATTTTCATAAACAATTGAGCCTTGTTCCTCAAACATTTGTTGACGGTATTCAGCTATATCTAACATTTTTTTGTACTTTAACAACTCGTGTTCTATGTTCTTAATTTCTTTATTCAGTTCTTGACAATCCCTATTTACAAAACCTCTTAGGAGTTCTTCAATATTAAATCTATTACTTCCTATAACTATGCCTCTATTGAGAAGGGTCCAGCCTTTTTCTTGGTCTACATAAAAGCACCCTAACAAATTATGTAAAACATCCATGTTATCAACATCAAAAAGAATTTTTTGCAACTCATCCTGTTCGTCTGGCAGGATAAATTCTTTTTTACTGCCGTTTTTATCAGTAATTTCAATATAGCAACCCTGCCTTGAAATAACATATGTATTATCTTTAACGATAATTTTAGCCTCAACATAGCAATTATCAAATTTAATTGATTTTGTATTTGGTATTCTGTAACCAAGCGAATACATCATTAATCTTAATAGTGTGGTTTTTCCCTGACTATTTCCCTCGCTGAAGATAAGATTGTTTTTATCATCAAACTCAATTTTTCTTTGATACATACTTTCTACAATTTTAATATAATCAAATTTCATATTAAATTATTCACCTTCATCTTATTTATGGTGTTAGATTGATATATAATTCTTGCAAGTATACTTTTAATTAAAATCTTTTGTGTGTCTTCAGGGAGGTCTTCTAGAGAAAACTCCTCTTTATAGTTTTGCCAATTTTGATTGATAAACTCAATGGTTTTTTTATTCCTTTCTATTGGTTGAAAAGATTGAAAATCTGCTAATACGGCGGTGACAAATTCAAACTTAACAGAAGCATTATTAATCACCTCGCTAAAATGTTTTTGTACTAATTGTACTTCACTAATATCAAATTTATTATAAAAAGAATTATCTTCCAAAGAATTTTCTATTGCTTTAACAACAATAATCCATGAAAACTTTTGTTTGTCCAAAGTTATATTAGTGTTAGATACTGAACCATTTAGCAATAATTCTTTTTGCCAAACATCTAGGATTTTTCCACCTAGTCCATGTCTATTTTCAAGTATAGTTTCAACAAAATCATCAACTAATCTCTTAATGTTGGTATATCTATCTTTTTCTTGCAATCCGTTTTGAAAACTCAAAACATATATGTACAATTTATCCTTATCAATGCTTATGCTTTTTTTGGCTTTTTCTAAAGACTTATCCACAATCTCTTTTGCTTTATCTGTTAATTCGTCATATTTATGTCTGACATATGGTCCTATAAACTGAGAAACCGTACGCATATTATCTAATGGGTTTTCAGAATTTGTTATATAAATAAACTGTTTAGCGTTCTCTGTAACTGTGGCGGTATTATTTAATGAGTTTAGAGCATCTGTTAGATGTTTCTTGACATTTGTATAATCACCGGGTTTTTCTACAGCTTTTGCTTGAGCGTAAATCTTTTCATTATTTGATAGAGTAATCTCAATATCTTGCTTAGAACCTTCTAATCTAATCTTATCTACGTCACCAATATTGTCGATAAGTATTGCGATTGCTGCATTTATTTGAAAATCCCATCCAAATAATGAGGGAGCCGCACTATTATTACACATAGTTATCACCTCAATAATATAATAACATATTGATTCTAAAATTAAAAGTTAATTATTAATTTTTTAAAACAATAAGTATAATAACAAATTCCTTTCTTTTGTTCTTATGATATACAGGTATCAGCTATTTTTATACTTCTCTAAAACTGCTAAACTGTCGGAAAAAATCATTTTATTACATGCCTTTTTTATTAAATCATTATATTGCTCAACATCTCTTTCACTGTTTAATTCAACCCTAATCTCGCCATTATGGTCATTGATTAAAACTGCAACAAGAGGAGAAATAGGATAATATAGAACCAAATCGGATGGTTCTGAGCTTAAATCATTATAATCCGCCTTAATATTAATTACTGGCTGGTCTGATGTAATAAAAGCAGTTGATGTTTTATTGATTATTATAGATAAAGGAGCTTTTAACAATGCATCGGCACAACGTGCAGATATTATCCATAACATGGGAAAAACTAAATTTTCTGCCCTTAGACATCCCTTAGGAAACTGATCATTTATAAAAATTTTTTCAGCTTGTTTTAGCACAAGCAGTATATTATTTCTTATCTTTACAGTCCTGAAATATTGCATACAAATAAAATTAATCAATCTTTCTCGTTCATCATTTGAACTGTGAAAATAAGAAATATTTTCTTCACACAAAATATTAAGCCATGTAGTAGCTTCTCCTTCAAACTCCGCAAAAGTGTCTTCTGTTAAATTATTTCTTGCGATATCAAGCATATTATTAATATCGTCCATAGCTTCTTCTGCCTCGGGACAGTCATTTGGAAGAAGTGATCTTAGCCCTATGAAAACTTTTTCATAGGTATCCAAAGAAGTGTATAACGTGAGAAAATCGTCAACACCTTTATTAAAAGCTGAACCATGCTTGCTAAAAAACAATTTTATAAATTCGATTTCCTTATTGTTTAGTGGCAAAACACGATATAAATCTTTTTCAAAAGCAATGTTTCTAGGTGTCACAGGAAAGATATCTTTCTCTCTTAAACACCAAAGTTTATTATCTTTTTCATTTGTCCAATGTTTAAGATATGCTTGAAACACATAATGATGGTCTCTTTTCTTAATATTCATTCTTATTACCTTTCTGTTTTATAGACATTAATATTCAATCTGAATTATTACTCTTCTGTATACTCATGCGGGCGTTCTTTGTAATCTTTAACTTTGTATTCACCGATGGTGTCGTATTTGCTTGCTTTGGTTTTGGCGGGGGTGTCGTTTTCGTTATCTTCGCCAAGGATTGCATCGAAGAATATACTCTCAAGGTATTCATATTTGGAATAAATACCTTGTGATGCCCAAACAAGAGCGTTACGCACGTAGGCAGAGTTTGTTTTAAAGAGTTCGTGTTCAACTTCAAATCCCATCGATTTTGCAAGAAGTACGGCAAACACGATAACCGTTCTTGTATTACCCTCGCGGAAGGGGTGGGTTTGCCAAATGCTTGCGATAATACGAACGAGTTTAAAAACAATATCCTTATCGTTATCGCCGGTTCTTTTGAGCTTGGCGATTTCTTTCATTGTTTCGTTTAACTGCTTTTTGATTTCCTTTGGATAAGCATAACGAACTGTATCACCGCCGAGGACATCTTCGTATTTCACCATTTGAATGGTACGGAATTCTCCTGCCCAATCAAATATCTGACCGAAGATATTGCGGTGAATATCCTGCAAGGTTTCGGTGTTAAACTTATCGTATTTATAATCATAAATTGCAGCCATCGAAAGACCGGTAATATCTGCCTCTGCCTTGCGGAGCAATTCTGAATCTTTAATATTTGCTAAATTTTTAAGCACGTTAACATCATCATATAAATAAGGGTCACGCATTTGTTATACCTCCGTTACAAAACCGTATCTTCTGAGTGTTTGTTCAAACACCGACAAGAACGTAATATTGCCGTTTTTCCAATTAGCAAGGTCTTTTTTTACCTTATCACTTACGGGAACACCCTCGATTGAGGTCATAGCATCGGAAAAGGAAATCCGTTTTTCTTTTTCGTCAGCGGAAATACTATCCATACCGCTTGTGAGTTTAAGCATTTTTAATTTGCGAAGTAATGCTTTATCTAACAACTCTGCGGCGGTTTCAATATCAGCAAGTCTAATTAAAATCTCAGGCAACGCTGCCTCGTATTCTTTTCTTAAAGAAAGCTGTTTTGTTATTTCTTCGACTTCTTCTGCCTTAATGTATTTGCTCTCAACAGTATCTCCATTACGGGTTTGCAAATATAAATACTGCTTGCCGCCAATCGTCTTTTTAGAAATATATCCTTTTGGCAAAACATTAAGATTTTGCTCAATTTCAAGTTTTGATGCAAGTAATTCTTTGTATTCGAAAATAATATCTCTCATATAATAGCCTCCTGACTACTAATAGTATATCACAAATTAACCTACAAATCAACAACTATTTAAAATTTTGTAGGTTAATTTAATCTTTACTTGTTCAGTTGTCGTAAAATGGCGAAAACCCGCTTAAATAGCGGGTTTTCGGGTGGTTTTATATTGAAATTTCACGGCAGGTTTGGACCTAATCTGTAGTATTAGGTAATTCAGCGTGGCCTGCATCAAGTATGATTTGTGGCAAAGCCTGTGCACGCGCTCCAACCAAGGCGTATTGTCGCTTTAAATTCACACTTAAAGCCGCAACAATACATAAGCACAACGCAAGCGCTATAACAGCAAACCGTCTTATTTTAAAAATCACATAAAGCCCTCCGCAGTATATACTGTTTTAGAATATGATTTTTAAAAATTTTATAGAACTTTTTTACTTGCGCTTGAAAATATACTTTCTAAGTGTAATGCAGTTATAAACAATAAATAATACTGTTACAATACCTAGTGTAATAAGTGCGTTATTAAAGGATTCTGCCGAAAAGCTTACAACCAAGAATATTGGCGCACCGAAAATAATTGCAGGAAGGCCTTGAAGCACTAAATTATCAGCCGCGGGGGTTTCGTAATTGGGGTCAATTTCACGTAAAAGAATCATACCCGTAGAAGCTGTACCCGTAAGCATGCCGAACATTGCAAAAAATGCTTCATATTCATAGCCTTTATAAATTTTATTACATACAAACTTCAAATACAAAAAAGTAACAATTGCGCCGGCAATACAAACAATTATAAGCGGCCAGAGAATACCTTCTAAATTCTGCCAATCAATAGCCGCAATACCTGCAACTATCATAATATCAAAGAAAAGACCGGAAAGTCTGTTCATCATATAACTGTTTATATATGTAAGATTCATTATTTTGCGCTTTTTAAGTAGGTTAACAATATTTTTTATAAGTATTGCAAATAGTGTGCCAAAAAGGAAATTAAAGCCCCACAAAAGCGGTTTGATAGTATTTTTGCCAAAGTTGCCTAAATGATTTACCGAGAGTGTGGACAATGACCATATAACACCATATACAATAATATATATTCCTACAACAAAGGCAACCTGAATAGTAAGCTTATCCACCGATTCACTAAGCGGTGCTTCATCACTTACATAGATATTTGTATCCAACTTATTATCTGCAATACGGGATTGCTGAACAGTAAGCTTGCCTTGCCTTTTAAGTATATTCATATAAATAACGCCTACTATACAAGCAACCAAAAAGCCAATGGCCGCAATAGCCAAGCCAAAGGCTCTGCCATCTGTAAAGCCAAACTGTTCGAAAACGCTGCCTATATTAAGTGCCTGACCTGTTCCCTGTCCGTATCCCATAGGAAGCAGTAAGCCTGCCGCATGGAACAAATCTTTAAATATTGTAACCGACATAAGCAGGGTTAATCCCATACCCACAAGTGCCTGAATAAGATAGGTATTAACTGTAGTGATACCTGTATCTAAAACGACATATTTCTGATTGTTTTTCGGTTTTGGATTTGTTTTTAAAGCCAAAGCAATAAAGCCAAGACCTAAGCAATGATAGGTTAAAACCTCCATATACTTAGAGTCAATCAAATCGCCAATGGCAGGTATAAACTTAAGCGCAAAAATTATAATACCCGCGATTACGCTTGTAGGTAATAGCGTATTTTTAATAAGCTTAACCTTGTATCTTATAACATTTGCAACCAAGATCGCCAAAAAGATGACACCTAACTGCACTAAAGCAGCCCAAACACTATATCCCGATAAATCCATTTGCCTTTTCAGTCCTTTTTTCTTTTAAAATGTAAAATATATGCATATATTTTATTAAATTAGTTTTATGCTCACCAATAATACGGTATGTTACACCGCCAATATATATATCCATTATTTTATTTCCTATAAGGGTGATTGTTTCAACCTCATCCAAGCTAAACTGCAACGCCGTTTCGTCTAAATTAAATTCAATCTTATCTTCAAAAAGACGTATGTTGCCACTGCCTAAAGCTTCTCTTTTTTGGTACAAACGCGGCTTGTAAACCCTTACAAAATCGCTGTAAATAAGTTGTGATTTTTCGAATTCACAATTTCTCATTAAGTCTACTTGGTAGTCATACCATTCATAAACATAATTGAACGGAAAATCCCTGTTTTCGCAAGAAAAGGTTAACTTTTCGGTATATTCAACTTCATTTCCGCAAGACGAACAGTAAAGCATATTGCCTTTTGAATAAAGGGTATGCTCGCATTTGCAAATAGGGCAGATATGTAAAACACTTTCCAAGCATTCTGCGCGTTTTTTACTCTTAAACGGTACATTTAAAGAAAATTCATCAACCGTTAAATCCTTTATTATTTTACTGTACAATTCATCGTTATCCATATCCTTAATTTCGTTATACGGATATGTTTTTTTAATCTTAACCTCAAGCTTTCCTTTTCTCGTTGCGTTACTCCAACGCGGGTCCGAGCCGTAGCCACCAACAATATTACATATAATAAGCGGCTTTTTTAGGTGCTTTATAAGGCGTACAATGGAATCTTCCACATTACAAATTCTACCGTCAAACGTGCGGTTGCCTTCGGGGAAAATACATATGCTTCCATTTTCTTTAGCAATTTTAAGGCAGCTTCTTACTGCCGAAACATCACTTTTATTGTTTTTTTCTTTAGGAATCGGAGCAACTAAAAATTTAATTAGCTTACCTATAAACCTATTTTGAAACATATGTACAGAGCACATATAATACAATGGTTTATTAAATTTAAGACCAATAAAAAACGGGTCCCAAAAAGTTGAGTGGTTCGATAAAATTATCGCGCCCTCATCAGGCAGGTTTTCCTTTTCAACTTTATAATTAAATTTAAAGCGAAAATAAGCCTTAAAAAATGGGCTTATTATTGCAGTAACTATACTATGCCTTTTCTTGCTCCACATAAAATAACTCCCAAAGAACATTATTATATAATATTTTACCATAAAACGCCGTTTTCTTCAATGAAAAATTTTTTCATTATACACTTATCGACAAAATACAAGGTATACCTCTAGTGTTTGTTGCATAAAAAAGATGAGAGTTTTTAAAAACTCTCGTCTTTCATTTAAGCCAAATCCATATATTTAAGCCAGTTTTTAAGCTGTTCTAACCATTTTTTCGCATACTTTGTTGCTTCATTAATATCTGCAGGGTTATAGGTCTGCAAGTCTGCTGTTGCAAGACCGTGTCTTCCTTCAGGATAAATCTGAAGCTCAAACGGGATATTGTATTTTGATAGTGCGGTAGCATAAAGTAAGCTGCTTATAACAGGTACTGTTTTATCCGCGGCAGTATGCCATACAAACGCAGGTGGGGTGTTTTCTTTAACACACCTGTCAGGGCAGAAATAATTCATTTCTTCTTCTGTAAGCGGATAATGACCCACAAGTTTTTCAAAGCTTCCTTTATGGCACTTACCCTCAAGCGAAGTAATTACGGGATAAGAAAGTATAGAGCCGTTAACCGATTTACTTTCAGGGAAAACCTCCCTTACCTCTTTACAGTCAAACATTGTACTGTAATGCGCCGCAAGGTGACCGCCCGCCGAAAAACCGATAATTGAAACCTTTGATGTGTCACAATTCCAGATATCTGCATTTTTATAAATAAGCTCCATTACCGCTGCAACTTCACGAATCTGTGTCGGGAATTTTGCAGGCGCGCAGGTATATTTTAAAACAAAAACGTTAAATCCTTCGGGCAAAAAATGAAGCGCAATAGGCTCGGCTTCACGCTGTGAACAATCAGAATATCCACCGCCCGGACAAACCACCATACAAGGTCTTTTTCTGTCTTGCCAATTCATTTCCTTCATATTATACGGCAAATAAATTTCTAATGTAGGGTCTGCGCCGTTTTCGCCCAAAAATTCAAAATAATCTTTCAAATGTAACTTTTCGTGAAGCATTTTAATTCCCCTCTATTTTAAAACAAAATACAGTAAAACAATTATACCTAAAATTATACGGTAGTAACCGAAAGCTGCGAAATCGCGTTTTTTAATGTAGCTTATAAGGAACTTAATAGCAATTACCGATACTACAAATGCGGTAAGCATACCTACAAGTAAAATTAAAAGTTCGGTTGAAGTAAAATTAAATCCAAACTTTAAAAGCTTAATAAGACTTGCGCCAAACATTACGGGAACTGCCATATAGAAACTGAATTCTGCTGCAGCAACACGCGAAACGCCAATTAAAATTGCACCCAAAATTGTAGAACCGCTTCGGGAAGTACCCGGTATTAGTGAGAGTGCTTGGAAGCAACCAACCAAAAATGCCGTTTTATAGCTCATTTCGGCTATACTTTCAACCTTTGGTTTAAGACTTTTGTTACGCTTTTCAATAATAAGAAAAGCAACACCGTAAACAATAAGCGCCAAAGACACCACTATGTAATTATGAAATTTTTCTTCAAACAAATCATCAAGCGGAATACCAATAATTGCCGCAGGTAAAATTGCCACAATAACCTTAAACCACATAGAAAAAACATCTTTTTTAATATAGTGTTCTTCCTTTTTAAGACTAAACGGCCACATTTGTTTAAAGTATATTACAACAACCGCCAATATTGCGCCCAACTGAATAACTACATTAAACATTTCCATAAAGCTTTCGCTCATATTAAGCTTTATGAATTCATCGGCAATAATTAAATGTCCCGTACTGCTTATGGGTAACCATTCGGTTATGCCCTCAACAATACCTAATATAATTGACTTTAAAATATCTAACATAAAATCACCCACTAACATTTTAAAAGGGTTGCTTTAAAAAAACAACCCTTTTTTATTATTTCTCTATAATTTCTTTATAAAGTCCTATATATGCATTAGCAGAAGTTTTCCAACTATTGTCACACTTCATAGCACGGTCACGCAAAATGCCCCAACCGTTTTTATCCTTATAGCCTTCGAGGGCACGTAAAACGGTATACTGCATATCGTGTGCATTATAGTTTTTAAATGTAAAGCCGTTGCCTGTACCGTCGTGACTATCCTTAATAGTGTCGTTAAGGCCGCCTGTTTCACGAACAATCGGTATAGTACCGTAGCGAAGCGCCACCATTTGTGCTAAACCACAAGGCTCACTTTGGCTAGGCATTAAGAAAATATCTGCACCCGCATAAATTCTATGCGCAAGTTGAGGGTTGAAGCCTAATTTAAGGCCAACCTTTTCGGGATATTTTTTAGACATTTCGTGGAAAAACGTTTCAAATTCCCACTCGCCCGAGCCTAATATAGCAAACTGAACGTCCTTTTGTAAAAGCTCTTCGAACACGCATTTAACAAGGTCTATACCCTTATGCTTTACAAGTCTTGTAACCATACCGATAACGGGGGTATCCGCTTTAATCGGAAGACCTAATTCCTCTTGCAATGAAGACTTATTGACTGCCTTGCCCGAAATATCCTCCGCAGTAAAATTCTTATAAATAAGCGGGTCGGTTTCGGGGTTGTAAACCTCAACATCAATACCGTTTACAATTCCGCAAAGCTTATAAGTAAATTCCTTTAAAATTCCGTCAAGCCCGTGTGAATAATACGAGCTTAATATTTCCTTGGAATATGTTGGCGAAACTGTTGTAACCTTATCGGCGCACTGAATTGCACCCTTCATAAAGTTTATGCAGTTATCATATTCAACTATGCCTCTGCGTTCTTCGGGAAGACCTAAAACATCCTTCAAAAGCTCGTGACCGAATTTACCCTGATACTGAATATTATGTATTGTAAATACAGTTTTAATATCCTTATAAAAATCGTTTTGCTTATAAAAAGCGTCAAGATAAACGGGAATTAAAGCGGTTTGCCAATCGTTACAGTGAATAATATCGGGTGTGAAATCAATATGCGGCAAAACCTCAAGCACGGCGCGTGAAAAGAAGGTATATCTTTCGGCATCATCATAATAACCGTAAAGACCGTCACGCTTAAAATAATACTGGTTATCTATAAAGTAGTAGATAACACCGTCCATATGGGCTTCAAATACACCGCAATACTGTCTTCTCCATGCAACAGGAACAGTAACCGAACAAACAAATGTCATTTTCTGCTTTAGTTCTTCGGGAATAGTGCTGTAAAGCGGAAGAATAATTCTGCAGCCTACAAATCTTTTTCTAAGCGCTTTCGGAAGCGCACCTGCAACATCGGCAAGTCCGCCCGAGCAGGCAAATGGATACGCTTCACTTGAAGCAAATAATACTTTCATAAACTACTCCTTAAAGTATTTGATTTTTCTTAACAAAGCTATGTCTTGCAGGGGTTCCCTTTAATACCATTTTTTCGCCTATAACGGCATTTTTATCTGCAATAACATTATCAAGCTGTGCGCCCTCTTTTACAACGGTTTCCTGCATTAAAATACAGTTTTCAACCACCGCGCCTTTTTCAACTTTAACGCCACGGAAAATTATACTGTTTTTAACCGTACCGTCTATTATACAATCATCGCCTATCACACTGTTGGTAACCGAGGACTTTGTGCCGTATCTTGTAGGCATACTGTCACGCACCTTGGTATAAATAGGTCTTTCGGGATTAAATAACTGCTTTCTTACATCACGGTCAAGTAACGCCATACTTGCCTGATAATAGGTATGTGTATTATCCATAACCGCAATAAACTCGGTATGCTCGAAGCCGTAAACCTTAAGTGAATCAAGATTTTCGGCAATAACGTCACGCGTGAAGTTAACTAAATCATCCTCAACCGCTTGGTTGATAAGATTAATTAAAAGTTCGCGCTTAATAATTGTTACACCAATTCCGAAATGAACCTTTTCGTCCTCTGCGTCAAAATGCATTTCGGTAATCTTTTGGTCTGCATCGAGTGAAAGAATAATCTTTCCGTAAGCTTCCTGCGGCGGATAATCATAGTGATAAATAATAGTAATATCCGCATCCTTTTGCTTATGGAATTCAAAAGCAGCGGCAATATCAATATTAGCGATAACGTGAGGGTTACAAAGAATCATATATTCACTGTTGCAGCGTTCAATATAATCCATAGCGGCATAAAGGCCCGAAATTGTACCCTTATATCTCTTAATACCCTTTTTAGCATAAGGGGGAATCATATAAAGACCGCCGTTTTTACGGTCCAAATCCCAGAAAACGCCGCTTCCTACGTGGTCCATAAGTGAACGATAGTCTTCCTTGGTTACAATACCAACCGAATTAACCCCTGCGTTTACGAGGTTTGAAAGGGTAAAGTCTATCATACGGTATCTTGCGCCGAAGGGCACCGAAGCCATTGAGCGATTTGCAGTTAATTTTTTAAGCTTTCCTTCTGCCGCATTAGCAAAAATTAAGCCTGAAATTGCAGAATTTCTCATATTTCTTCGCCCTCCTTAACGTTTTCTACTATCATTTTATTAGCCGAAATTTTAGCGTTTTTACCTACGGTTAAATTATCGCCCACAACCGTAATACCCCAATTTTCAGTATCGGCACCCTGCGGGTCCTCGCCTACAACGGCGTTTTCTTCAACAATAGCGTTTTCGGCAATTATTGAATAACGCACCTTTGCGCCCTTCTTTATAACGGCACCCGGCATTATAAGTGAATATTCGGCGGAAGCGCCGTCCTCAATTGTTACGTTTTTAAATAAAATAGAATAGTCTACCTTACCCGAAATATCGCAACCGTCAGTAATAAGTGAGTTTTCAACCACCGCATTTTCTGAAATGTACTGTGGCGGAACACCTTCGTTTCTGGAGTAAATTCTCCAGTTCTTATCACCTAAATTAAGGTCAATCTTCGGATTCAAAAGGTCAAGATTTGCTTCCCAGAGCGAATCAACCGTTCCAACGTCCTTCCAATAATCGTTAAAGCGGTAAACCTTTAAAAGTTCACCGTTATTAAGCATATTCGGAATAATGTTTTTACCAAAGTCGTTAGAAGAATCGGGGTCCTTTTCATCCTCGGTAAGATAATATCTGAGCTTTTGCCAATCGAATATATAAATACCCATTGAAGCAAGATTGCTCTTAGGTGCCTTCGGCTTTTCTTCAAATTCGTAAATTGTACCGTCTTCTTTAGTATTCATAATACCAAAACGGGAAGCCTCCTCCATAGAAACCTCCAAAACGGCAATAGTACAGCCTGCACCCGAGTCAATATGCTGTTGCAGCATATCAGAATAATCCATTTTATAAATATGGTCACCCGAAAGAATGAGAACATATTCGGGATTATATCTTTCAATAAATTCCAAGTTCTGATAAATAGCATTTGCAGTACCCTTATACCAGTTACCGCCCTGCTGACCGTGGTATGGCGGCAAAATATGTACACCACCGCCTGTGCGGTTTAAATCCCACGGTTTACCTGAGCCAATATAGTCATTAAGCTCGAGCGGTTTATACTGGGTAAGAATACCCACCGTATCTATACCTGAATTGGTACAGTTTGAAAGCGGAAAGTCAATAATACGGTATTTACCGCCGTAAGGTACAGCAGGTTTTGCTATTTTGCTTGTAAGCACACCCAAGCGGCTTCCCTGACCGCCCGCCAATAGCATTGCGATACATTTTTTACTTTTCAAAAGTAACACTCCTGTTCTGTTAATTTATCTTGTCCAATTATATTTGCAAGAATATAAAATTATGCCATACTACAATAATAATTATATCACTTTAAAAGATATTTTCAAGTGATTTTTGTGAATTTTCCAAAATCTGTATAAAACTTTTTCTTTCGTTTTTGTTAAAGTTATACAAAAATCGACACTATTTTTACCATAAAGAAAGAACAGTTTAATTAAAAACTGTTCTTTCAATCTAATTGTGGTAAAGTTTTTTTGTTTGATATTTGGGTTCAAATGTAATGTTAACACCTAATTTTCTGAAAACATTTTCATCCACACTTGACAGAATTACGCTTGAATGAGCTTCGAGTCCCTTTAAATTTCCTGCTTGTTCAAGTGCCTTTTTAGCGATATCACTTGTAACCGCGCATATAGAAAGCGCTTCCAAAACCTCATCTGTATGAAGTCGTGGGTTGTGGTTACCCATAATTTCGGTTTTAAGCTTCTGAATAGGCTCGATAATAGTAGGTGAAATTAAATCAACCTCATCCGGTATACCTGCCAATGCCTTTAAACAGTTAAGAAGCATTGAGGAGGATGCGCCCAAAAGGCTTGAGGTTTTACCTGTTATAATTGTGCCGTCATTAAGCTCAATCGCGGTTGCAGGTGCGTTGGTTTGTTCAGCCTTTTTAAGTGCGGCTTCTACAACAGGACGGTCTTTAATATTAGTTCCAACCTGCTTCATTAAAAGCTCAATTTTACTAGCGTCACTCGGTTCAGACATTCCCTGCCTTGCGCTAACAAGCGCACCGTAATATCTGCGTATAATTTCTTGCTTTGCGGCATCCCTTACCGCCTCATCATCAGTTATAGCAAAGCCCGCCATATTAACGCCCATATCAGTAGGGCTCTTATAGGGCGATTCCCCAAGAATTGTTTCCAAAATAGAATTAAGCACGGGGAAAATTTCAATATCGCGGTTATAGTTAACCGTAGTTTCGCCGTATGCTTCTAAATGGAAGGGGTCTATCATATTAACATCATTAAGGTCTGCCGTAGCGGCTTCGTACGCCACATTTACGGGGTGCTTTAGCGGTATAGACCAAATCGGGAAGGTTTCAAACTTTGAATAGCCTGCTTTAATACCTCTTATATTTTCGTGGTAAAGCTGTGAAAGACAAACTGCCATTTTTCCGCTTCCGGGACCGGGCGCAGTTACCACAACAAGCTTTCTGGTGGTTTCAATATAATCGTTTTTACCAAAACCGTCTTCACTTGCTATAAGCGATACATTTGAGGGGTAATCCTTTATGGGATAATGCCTGTAAACCTTTATTCCAAGAGAAATTAAGCGTTTTTCAAAGCTTTGCGCCAGGGGTTGACCTGTATAGCAGGTGATAACTACACTTCCAACATAAAGCCCTATTTGACGGAAAGCATCAATAAGTCTTAAGGTTTCCAAATCATAGGTGATACCAAGGTCGCCGCGGCGCTTATTTTTCTCAATCGCATCGGCATTGATAACTATTACAATTTCAGATTCGTCCTTAAGCTCCATAAGCATTTTAACCTTTGCATCGGGCTCAAAGCCGGGCAAAACTCTGGCGGCGTGAAAATCATCAAAAAGCTTTCCGCCGAATTCAAGATACAGCTTGTCCCCAAACTGTTCTACCCTATCCCTGATTTTTTGCGATTGCAAATTTATATATTTTGCATTATCAAAACCGATTTTTTTCATCTAAACAACCCCAAATGTAAAATACAAATAACATTATATCAATTTTTATCTTCTTTTACAAGCAAAAAAACTTAATTTTCATATAAATTAAGCACCTTTTTTACGCGCTCTTGCACCATATTTTGAAGTTCTTTGGGTTTAACCACCTTAATACTGTCCCCAAAATTCAAAATAAAAGTAACAAGCGCTTCACTTATTGCCGCTTTATAAGAAAAACAAAACTCATTTTCGGTTACATTTGTTATGAAAATGTTTTCGGAAAAACGGTCAAAAACCTGTTCTGTAATCCTTTTATTACAGCAAAGCTCAATAGTTTCAAGGCTTCCCGAATGCATACCGAAAAGCCTGTTTGTATAATCCGAAATATCAAAGAAATCCTTATAATCACTCACTTCACTGAAATGGCGCGATTTGATTTCCGTAATTTCCACACCGCTTATTCTGTCAAGCCTGATGTGAATTAAATTATCGTACTTATCATAATTTCCGATTAAATAATAATGGTCGTCCTGCCATGTAAGCGCATAGGGGCTTACAAGCATTTCCTTTGCCGATTTTTCTATTTCTCTGCCCGAAAGCTTTCTTGCGGTATATTTAAGTTTAATCTTTTTGGATTTTGAAATTGCCCTTGAAATTTTATCAATATTATAATAAATTTCTTCATTCTGGCACTTTTGCTGCGAATCAAAATATATATTCTTTTCCCTGCAAAGCAATTGATTTTTGCTAAGCATATTATCAAGCTTAGAAACCAATTCCCTTGTCTTTTTAGGGCTTATAAATTTCGCGGTGCGTACTGCATCGCACAAAAGATAGATTTCGGCTTCCTCGAACTCGCGACTTGCCAAAAAGAAACCCTTTTTAGCGGTAAAGCTTCTTATAATATCGCACCCATATTCGCACAAGGCTTCAATATCCGAATAAACCGATTTTCTTTCAGCCGAAATTCCGTTTTGCTCTAGGTGGTCGCAAATTTCGTTTGCGCTTAACGGATGCTCCTCGTCACTGAATTCACGAAGGATATCCAAAGTGTAAATAAGCTTTAATTTTTGTCTAACGGATTTTGGCATTCTTCCACCGCCTTTAAAAATTCTTCCTTTGTAAAGAGGGTATTTACCACATCAAGTAAGGCGTTGGGTGAAAGATTGCTTGGCAAATTTAAAAACTCAAGCAATTCGGCTCTTTTTTGCTTACTGTCAGCACCGCCCGAAAGTCCCAATAAAAACATATCTGTTTTGGTGATTTTAGGGGTATTTTGGTGAGTTTCACGGCATAAAACGCCGCTATTTTTCAGGGCTTGTTCTATAATTTCAGCCGTCATACCCTCAACGCCTAAAAGTCCCTCTTTAGACTGTGTAGTTTTTCTTTTTTCCTTGCCCTTTATCATAGGAACATAAACATTAATAATTTTTCCGCCGTCCACAATATTTTTAATATGTGAGCGAATAAGGTTGCCTGCAGAGTCACTGTCGGTCATAACAATTACGCCGTCACGCTTTGCAAGGGTTCTTATAAGGGCGCATTTTTCCTTATCACGAAAAAGTGAAAAACCGTTGGTGGTTATAATAAGCGTATCCACCACATTGCAAAGGGTAATTTTATCATACTTGCCTTCAACAATAATAGGCTGTGTTATTTTAATCAAGCGCTTCACCCTTTACCGCAATATACCCGAGCTTTACTACCAACTGTTCCAAAACAGTGCGAGCATCACTTGAAAAGGATTTTAAGCCCTTATCGGCTTTACGCAATGCTTCAAAGCTGAGCGCAAATTTATTAAAATCAAATTTCTTTATATTGGTTTGTGCCTTATCAAGCACAAATTGATTGTTCTTATAACCGAATTTTTCTGCTATTTGGGGTATACTCATCCCCCTGGATTTTCCTACAAAAACGCGGTACATATCCACATAGCAAGAGGAAATAACGCTTAAAACGAAAATCGGTTCTATTCGCATAAAGAATAAATCATCAAGCGTTTTCATAGCATTTACCATATTGCAGTCTATAATCTGCTTGGAAAGATTGTAAATACTCGCCTCTACTGTTTTTACGGCAACGCTATCCACCATAGCCTTATTTATTTCCCCGCCGCTCGCAAAGGCGCAAAGCTTTTCAAGCTCGTTTACAAGTGTATTAATATCCTGTCCCGTTGTTTCAACTAAATATCTTGCGGCGCTGTTATCAAAACGGCAGCCGCGCTTTTGCGCGCCATCTGTAAGCATTTTCACAAGCTCGCCTATTGTTCTGTGATTAAGCAAGGCTGCAATACCGTTATTTTTTTCTGCCGCGCTTACAAGCTTTTTAAACTTACTGCTCTTTTTATGGTCAAGCTCCATACTGTCAAACCACAGTATTAAAACACAGGTATCGGGATTGTCGGCAATTACGGTGCAAAGCTTATCGAAATCTGCCTTATTGCATTGTTCAAAATCGTAATCGTTTAAAATAACGCACTTTTTATCACTCATCATAGGAAATTGCAAAACCGCATCATAAACTTCCTGCAAATCACAGTCCGGCCCGAATTTTTGAAAATTAAATATATCGTCAGGGTCACTTACAGCACGGCTTATTTTATCCTTATACATCTTCTTTAAGTACCCGTCATCGCCAAAAAGAATGTATATATTTGATGCGCCGTTTTTTAAAGACCTTTTTAATTCTTCTTCATAAACGATTGCCATTTAACCTTTTTCCCGCCTTCCTTAATTTTTTTACTGTGTATTTCCTTTAATTTTAACATATTAATATATTTTTTACAAGCAATCAAACCAAATAAAAGTATAACAACTGTTATTGCAGCTAAAAAAGCAGTCCACCGCGGCAAAACCGTTACAGAAAATATTAAGCTGCCAAAATAATTTATAACCGCATTTATGTACTTTATAATTATTCCCGAAAGCGTAAAGAATACCTTTTCAAGCGGCATTATAATAAGCCCTAAAATTGCCAAACAAAGCGCTATGTTAGCAGGTGTACAAACAAGCAGATTTGTTATTAGCGAAACATTTGAAATATAGCCGAAATAATAAATTACAACAGGTGCCGTTAAAACTGTGGCGCCAACCGAAATAAGCGATGCCGAAAACACCCAAAACAACATTTTGCTTTTAATATACTCTTTTCTTTCCACCAGCTCAATACAAGGTAATGCCACAACAAGTATACCGAAGGTAGACAAAACGGTAAGCTGAAATACTACATTTAAAACTGCCAAGGGATTATTAATAAGTATTAAAGTTACTGCGGTACCCAAAGTATTTGACGATGTATTAGGCTTATTTAAAATAAGCGAGATTACAATTAAAGCATAGGTTATTCCCGCACGAATGATTGACATTGTAAAACCGCAAACCGATGCTACAACTATTACCGCAATAAATATTACCAATGCCTTGAAATAACGGTTGTAAAATAACCTCTTAGTAAAAAATAAAAGAAATGCAACTATAATGGATAAATGCATACCCGATACAACCATTACGTGCGCCACACCCGCCAATTTTACATTAGTGTAAAATTCATCTGTAAAATAACCTTTATCACCCGTAATAAGTGCCAATATTGTTGAAGCCTCACTAAAGCCGTAGTTTTTAAAAATCTTTTGCTTTATATATTTACGAAGTGAAGCTATACATTTAAGGGCAAAATCCCTTTGATTCGTTTTTTCAATATTTTTTATACTGCCGCTTAAATATATTTTCTGACTGTAGGAATTTATTTTATAGGGTGAATTTTCCATTGATTTAAGCGCTACATCGGCAACTATTACATCCGAAAGCGAAATATCGCCTTCGTAATACGTGACATCTATTTTTGTTCCCTTTTTTAGCGATTCGCTTTTCTTAACCTCTAGTGTTGTGCTATAATAATCCCCTTTTGATATTGGTTCGCTAATTACAATAAATTCACCCTCACAGCTATTACCGTTATTATAATTAATTTCCTCTATTTTAGCCGACTGTAAAAAGGAAGAAACAACCACCGCTAAAGCCATTACACAAGCAACCAAAAGACCTGCTTTAAGCTTTTTGTAAAGCACAATAAAGAAAAAACTTATAATGGCTGCACCCATAAGAAAAAGCGCATTTTTACTGTAAAATCCCAAAACTGCCGCAACGCTTGAAACAAACGCGCACAATAGCATTGGTCGCTTCATTAGATAATCCATTAAAACTTTCCCCTTTTTTAGTTTACAAATCAATTGTTTTGATGTATAATAAATTTTCAGTAGGAGGTTTTTATATGAAAAAAGTAAACCTTGTTAAATTTTCGATAATTCTTACAACCGTATTTATTATACTTATTTTAATTGTTGCCGCGTTACTTCCTTTTCTTGTTACCTGGTATGTAGAAAAGGCTCACAGGCTTGAATCCTTAGCAACAACCATTATGCTAACCTGTTATCCTTGCGCGCCATTTACTATACTAAGCTTATTGTATTTGCGCAAGCTACTTAAAAGCGTTGCCGACAAAAACCTTTTATGCGACGATAATATTAAAAATTTAAAATATATGTCGCTTTGCTGCATAATTATATCCTTTATAACGGTTATTGCAGGTAAATTTTATCTTCCGTTTTTTATTGTTGCTGCAACATTTTTGTTTTTATCGCTTTTAGTTTTTGTGCTTCGAAGCGTACTAATTGAATACAAAGAAAAATAAATCAAAATCCCGAAGGTGTAAACTTTCGGGATTTTTTACCACAAGAATAATTATACTATAAATACAACTTTTTTCAACATTATTTAAATGAATAAATTTCTTATTTTTAGTATATATTGTTTGTGAGGTGGTACAATTGAAAATTAAATGGAAAACACTTATTGTAAGTATAGCCATTCCGCTTTTAGTGGGCGGACTTTCGGCATTAATTACACGCAATTCTATGGAAGACTTTCAAAGCCTGCAAAAGCCTCCGCTTTCCCCACCGGGTTGGCTATTCCCTATAGTCTGGACTATACTTTTTGTACTTATGGGCATAGCATCCTACCTTGTATACACAAGTAAAGCACCGAGCGAAGAAAAAAAGAAGGCTTTGCAAATTTACGCTATACAGTTGTTCTTTAATTTTTTCTGGTCTATTCTATTTTTTAATTTAAAGGTTTATAGCTTTTCATTTGTATGGCTTGTGGCGCTTTTAATACTAATTCTTTCAACAACATTCGCATTTTGGCGCATATCAAAGCCGGCAGGATATCTTTTAATACCCTATATAGCATGGGTAACCTTTGCAGGATACTTAAATTTAAGTATTGCATTTCTTAATTAAAGCCTTACCTTTTGGTAAGGTTTTTTATTTTTTGAAATCAGCTTTAGGCGAAACGCCGAATTTTGTTTTATACGCCTTAAAAAATGAACAATAATCGTTAAAGCCGCATTTTAAATATATATCATAAGGTCGCTCCCCCGACTGTAAAAGCAGCCTTGCTTTCATAAGGCGTTTGGTTAAAATATAGTCCCAAACCGTAGTTCCCGTTAAAGCCTTAAAACGCCTGATTAAGTGGGTTTTACTTATAAAAAAACGCTCGCAAATACTTTCTAAACTTAATTTTTCGGTAATATGCTCGTTAATATATTCTATTATTTCTGCAGTGTTATCGCTATATATACCGTCACTGTATTTTGCTGAAGAAAGTTCGTTTATAATAACCGAAAGATATGCCGACTTTTGTTTTTTGTCCTTTAATTTGCACATTTTTTCAAGCATATAAATATAATCGAAATTTTTTAAATCATTAGCAGAATAACGATTATTTTTTCCAAGCGGCTTGTTATTGATAAACCAAGTTAATTTATTGTTTTCATTACCAACAATAGCTTCATCGTTAAAAAACACAACTATTCTTTCATACGGCGCATCACTGTTTATAAGCAGACTGTGGGCTTCGGATTTTTTCATTATAAGCAAATCGCCGGGCTTTAGGTTATAAATATTACCTTCTACAAAGTATTTTACATCGCCCTTCAAAAAGCAATAAAGCTCATAATGCTCGTGCGTGTGCATTGAAATTTTTCTTAAATCTATATTTTTTTCGTAATTTTTATGGGTACTCAAGTACGCTCTTGCCATATTCATCACCAAAAATATATTATCATTTAATGTTAATATTTTCAATGTTTTTTAAAATATATTTGCAATAGACTTAATAAATAATTGATTATATAATAAGGATAATAACTTTTTTGTGGAGGCTTTATCTATGCTATACCCTATTGAAAACCAATTCAGAACCCTTAAAAATTTAGACGGCTTTTGGGATTTTTCGGCAGATACGGAAAATATAGGCTTAAATGAAAATTGGCAAATCGAATTGGGCGGCGATATCCGTCAGTTAGGCGTTCCTGCAAGCTGGAACGAGCAAAATAACGACCTTTATAATTTTCACGGCAAGGGTTGGTATGAAAAAATAACCTTTGTACCTAAGGAATGGATAGATAAATCTGTTTATCTGCGTTTTGGCAGTGTAGCAGGTAAGGCTACCGTTTTTGTAAACGGAGAAAAAGCCTTCTCGCATACAGGCACTTCCCTTCCCTTTGAAGCAGATATTTCAAAACACCTTAACTTCGGTAAGCAAAACCGTATAACCGTTATTGCAGACAGCACATTGGACCCTTGGAGTCTGCCTCCTGCCTCCTTACAAAACAACGAAGGCCGCGCCGGTTTTAATTCTTCCTACCCTGCCGTTCCTTACGATTTCTTCCCCTACGGCGGTATTCAGCGCAGCGTTTGGCTTTATACAACAAGCAAAAACCGTATAGAAGATATAACTATTACTACCGATATTCAAGGAAACCTTGCCACCGTTAACTATAAGATAATTTTTACCGAAAAATTCAGCGGTAAAATAACGGTTAAAACCGATAACAAAATCCAAGAAATTGAAGTTATAAACCAAAATGTAGCCGAAGGCGTTTTTGAAATTGAAAACCCGCGCCTTTGGGAAATTGGTAAGGGCGAGCTTTATAATTTAGTTGTTACTACCGATTTTGATGAGTATACCCAAAGCTATGGTATTCGTACCGTAAAAATTGAGGGCGATAAATTTTTACTTAACGGAAAGCCCGTTTTCTTTAAAGGCTTTGGCAAGCACGAAGATTTTTACATTTTAGGCAAAGGCTTTAACCACGCTTTATGGACAAAGGATTTTTACTTACTTAATTGGATAGGCGCAAACTCCTTTAGAACATCCCACTACCCGTACGACGAAAACATTATGGCTTTGGCTGACAAAAACGGCATAATGATTATAGACGAAACACCCTTTGTAAGCCTCGGCGGACGTATTTACACAGGCGAAATGCTAAATAAAGCCACCTCGGTTATTGAAGAACTTTACAAGCGCGATAAGAACCACCCAAGCGTTGTTATGTGGAGCCTTGCAAACGAGCCGCACGAAACAGACACTCCCGAGGGCATTGCCTTCTTCGGCAGTATGTTCGATACGATACGCTCTTTTGATAAAACCCGTCCCGCCACCTACGTTGCTTCGCTTGAAGCCGAGCAAAGCCCAACCATTAAATTCTGCGATATGATTTGCTACAACAAATATGCGGGTTGGTACGTAAAAACAGGTTTGGGCGAACAAAGCGACGATATTTTTATAGAATCGCTCGAAAAATACTACAACACCTATAAAAAGCCGATATTACTAGCCGAATTCGGTGCAGATGCGGTTGCGGGTATGCACAGCGACCCACCTGTAATGTTTACCGAAGAATATCAACGCGATACTGTGATTAGGCAGTACAATATTATAAAGAAAATGCCTTTTGTTATCGGCGCGCATGTATGGGCGTTTGCAAACTTTAAAACCGCGCAAACCATTTCCCGCGTTGTCGATAACCATAAGGGTGTATTTACCCGTGACCGCCAACCCAAACTTTTAGCCCACGCACTTAAGGAATTGTGGCAAAACGAAAAGAACTAAAAATAAAATAAAAATTTTTAAAAATTTTTGTTGACAAGTAAATAACACTTTGATATAATAATATGGCGTTCCAAAGAGCGCCATATATTTGCGAGTGTGCTGGAATAGGCAGACAGGCACGTTTGAGGGGCGTGTGTCCACGACGTATGGGTTCAAGTCCCATCACTCGCACCAAAATCCCAAAGCAGACCTTTAGGTTTGGTTTGGGATTTTTTTATTGTCATTTTGATGGGACTTGAAGCCTAAGAGGGCTGTGAGTGTTAAGAAAAACAGTTCGGTGAACTGTTTTTTAGCGAGCAGGTGCGCAGGCGGGTACCGAATGCGATAGCATTGGGTCGACAAGCAGGGCAGATTTGCGAAGCAAAGATGCGTCACATCACTCGCACCAGTCGAGAGCCTCGACACGCAATTCGCGTACTGATGTTCTTCTTTTTTATAGTTTTCACCTCGCGTTTAAGGTTGGTTATGAAAACTCGCACCAAACAAAATCCAATATCACTAAAAACATTGACTTTTGTTTTAAGTTAGTGTAATATTATATGGCGTTAAATTTAGTTATGCCCCCTTAGTTAAATGGATATAACGGACCCCTCCTAAGGGTCAGTTGTGCGTTCGATTCGCGCAGGGGGTGCCAGAAGCGGCGATACAAGTTTCGCCTAAGATAAGAGATAATAGATAAGATTGAATAAATAAAAGATATTTTGCGGCTTTCTGCCGCTTCATCTATTCTTTATTATCTATTATCTTTTTATCTATTATCTAAAAAGGAGACCTTTAAAATGGCGCAAAAAAGCATCTTACTTGATAAAGCTTTACATTTCGCCGCCCGGATAATCAAGCTTAATAAATATCTAACCAAAGAAAAACACGAAACCATAATCGCCAAACAAATCATTCGCAGTGCTACTTCCATTGGTGCTAACGCTAATGAAGCCGTTTATGGTATTAGCAAAGCCGATTTTATTTCAAAGTTACAAATATCACTTAAAGAAACCGCCGAAACAGAATATTGGCTTAGACTTCTAATTTTATCTGAATACATATCCGAAAAAGAAGGGCAATCACTACTTGACGATTGTCTTGAAATTAAAAAAATTTTAATTTCAACTCTTAATACCGCAAAAGAAAATAAATAAACAAAACGTGCTCCTCGGGTCGAATCCGGGCAAGCGCGCCAGAAAGCTCCGCATACCTTGGTGTGCGGAGCTTTTTTTGCTTTTTTGTTATTCACCTTCACATTTCACTAAATCGTTTTGTTAGATATTTATCAATAAATCAGTTGCTTTTATATATATAAGGTGTTATAATAATTTTGATTATATAAGTATTCTTTTTTACCCTAAAATATGTGGAATTCAATTTGCAAATAAGGAGATTTCAAACAATGCAGGTTACAGTTTGTATAGGTAGTTCTTGCCATATTAAAGGCTCGCCCGAAATTGTAAAACTAATGCAAAAAGCTATTGAGGAATACCAGCTTGAAAATCGAGTAACATTAGCGGGTAGCTTTTGCATTGGTAAATGCAATCGCGTTGGTGTTACATTGCAGGTTGATGATGATATTTATACCGGTATTACAACAGAAAATTTTGAAACCTTTTTCAAACAACAAATACTTAACAAATTAGAAAAGGAGTAACGGGATATGCCTAATTGCTTAACCTTAAAAAAATCTAACTGTAAAAACTGTTATAAATGTATTCGCCATTGTCCCGTTAAGGCTATTCGCTTTTCGGCTAACCAAGCGCACATTATAGGTAATGAGTGTATTCTTTGTGGCGGTTGCTTTGTTGCTTGCCCACAGGATGCAAAGCAAATAGTCGACGAAACCGAAAAAGTAAAGGTTCTTCTTCAAAGCGGCGACCCCGTAGTAGTAAGCCTTGCCCCATCTTTTATAGCGAATTATGACGGTGTAGGCATTAACGCTATGCGTAATGCCCTTAAAAAATTAGGCTTTTATGATGTTGAAGAAACCGCAATAGGCGCAACTATTGTTAAAACAGAGTATGAAAGAATGCTTCGCGAAGAAGAAAGAGATGTTATTATTTCTTCTTGCTGTCATTCTATAAATCTTTTAATTCAAAAGCATTTTCCCGGTGCTTTAGAATTTTTGGCAGATGTTATATCCCCTATGCAAGCGCATTGTAAAGATATTAAAGCAAGAATTCCAAATGCAAAAACTGTTTTTATTGGACCTTGCGTTGCTAAAAAGGATGAAGCCGAGCATTACGAGGGCATTGTGGATGCAGTGCTTACCTTTGAGGAGCTTACCCAGTGGCTGAATGCCGAAAAAATTGAGCTTTTAAAGGAAATGGACAATACCGAAAATTCACGCGCCCGTTTCTTCCCAACAACAGGCGGTATTCTTAAAACTATGGCTCAGGATATTCCCGGTTACACCTACATGGCGCTTGACGGGGTGGATAACTGCATTGCCGCGCTTAAGGATATTATAGGCGGCAATGTTCACAAATGCTTTATTGAAATGTCGGCTTGTGTGGGTAGCTGTATGGGCGGTCCTGTTATGGAAAAATACCACCGTACCGAAACGGTTAAGGATTACATAACTATTACAAATTATGCAGGCGAAAAGGATTTTGCGGTTGCTATGCCAAAACCGATTGAACTTAAGAAAAACTTTGAATACATAGAACAGCGTTACGGGATGCCTTCGGATATGGAAATTCAAAACATTCTTCGCCAAATGGGTAAATTTAAGCCCTCGCAGGAGCTAAATTGCGGTTCTTGCGGATACAATACCTGCCGCGAAAAAGCCATTGCTATTATTCAAGGCAAGGCAGAAATTTCTATGTGTCTGCCCTTCCTTAAGGATAAAGCCGAAAGCTTTTCGGATACCATTGTTAACAACTCCCCTAACGGACTTATTGTTCTTAACGAAAATCTTGAGGTTCAACAGATTAATACCGCCGCAAGAAAGCTTATGAACATCCGCTCGGCAGATGATATTCTTGGCGACCAGGTTGTTCGCATTCTTGACCCAACTACATTTATAAATGTTTTGCATACCGGTCGTGATGTTCGCGATGAACGTGTATATCTTGCAGAATACAAGCGTTTTATTGAGCAATCGGTAGTTTACGATAAGGATTCGCATCTGCTTGTTGGCATTATGCGCGATATTACAGATGAGCAAAATGAACGTGAAAAGAAAGAAAACATAAGCCGCCAAACCATTGAGGTAGCCGACAAGGTTGTAGATAAGCAAATGCGTATTGTTCAGGAAATTGCATCCTTACTTGGCGAAACTGCGGCAGAAACTAAAATTGCCCTATCCAAACTAAAGGAGTCCATTCAAGATGAATGATTTATGTGCTGATATTGGATATAAAAGTATAAATCATTACGGTGAACAGCTTTGCGGCGACCATGTGGATATTGTGGAGCCAAGTGACGATTCTACGGTTATTGTATTATCTGACGGTCTTGGAAGCGGTGTTAAAGCAAGTATTCTTTCAACCCTTACTTCAAAAATTATTTCAACAATGATGGCAGAAGGACTGTCACTTGAGGAATGTGTTGAAACCATTGCCGCAACCTTACCTGTCTGTTCGGTTCGCGGTGTGGCTTATTCCACCTTTACAATTATTTATCTCAAAAACAATCAGGTTGCAGAGCTTATACAGTACGATAACCCGCTTACTATTATTATCCGTGATGAAAAGGTTTGGGATTATCCTAAAACCGAAATGAACATAGGCGGCAAAAAAATCTATAAATCTGTAATTAAACTACAGGAAAATGATATTTTTGTAGCTATGAGTGACGGTTGCCCCCACGCGGGAATAGGTACTGCATATAATTTTGGTTGGAAGCACGAAGAAATAGCCGCCTTTATGGAGGCACTTTCAAATGTAGGTTATACCGCTAAAACACTTTCAACTATGCTTATAGATGAGTGTGACAGGCTATACGACCAAAAGCCCGGTGATGATGCCACTGCCTGTGTTGTACGCATAAGAAAAAGGGAGCCTATGAATATGCTTTTCGGTCCGCCGTCTAACCGTGACGATGCCGACCGTATGATGTCCCTTTTCTTTTCTAAAGAAGGTAAACACATTATATGCGGTGGAACAACCTCATCCATTGCGGCAAAATTTTTACGAAAGCCGCTTAAACCCACTCTTAATTTTGAAGCAAGCGATGTTCCGCCTATTGCCGAAATTGAGGGCGTAGACCTTGTGACCGAGGGCGTTATAACCGTAAATAAGGTGCTTGAATACGCTAAGGATTATCTTGAAGAAAATAAATATTACGAGCATTGGAGCTTTAAAAATGACGGCGCTTCGCTAATCTGCCGTTTATTGTTTGAAGAAGCAACCGACATAAACTTTTATGTTGGCAAAGCTATTAACCCTGCTCATCAAAACCCTGATTTACCTATCAATTTCAACATTAAAATGAATTTAGTTGAAGAACTTTCAAAATGTCTTAAAAAGATGGGTAAAAAAATAAAGGTAAGTTATTTTTAGCAAACAAAAACCTCGATGAAATTTCATCGAGGTTTTTTTAAGTCTAATTAAGTTTATTTCTTAGCGATATCTCTTTCCTTTTTGATACCTAAAAGTCTATATCGGAGAAGAAGCTTATCGTCCTGCGTTACATATCCGCTTTCATCCATATCAGCACGTAAAGTAGCTGCATTTGTCGTTGCCAAAGTCTTTTTTTCGGCATAAGTATCGATGCGGACAAGGTCACGAATATCGGCAGTTCCGTTTCCGTATACGATGTCACCTTTTCTATACATAACGCTCAGGATATCATTCCATCTTTGCTCTCTGATTTCAGCTGTAAATGCATCGTATTCAGCAGCTCTTTCGAAAACAATGTGGTCGAAATAATACTCGAGGCTATCCTGTACACCTCTTGAGCCTGAGCCAATAACGAGTCCGTACTGAATTGCAACAGCATTCTCAGGGATTGTAACCTTCTTAACACCTGAATACATCCAATCAACAGTATCCTTGTTACCGAGTGAGAAAAGCTTATGGGGCGCGGTTGCGTCATTGCCATCTACATCAAGGCGTTTGCCGTCCTTATCAAGATAATAAACTACAAACGAAGCTCCGTAAGGATTTCTGTTAGAGTTATGGTATATGTGAAGATTACCCTTCAGCTTATAGTCGAAGCTACATTTATAGCTCTCGCCTGCCGTTACTGCCATAGGCTCGCTGAAGAAGGTTACGCCGCCATAGCTCTGGCTACCATTTGTAACAGAAAGCATAAGAGCGTTTCTGTGCGCCGCACCGTCGTCAACGCGATTTACATCCCAATAAGGTGTGAAATCTCTGTTGTCTCCGCGAGGAGCACCGTGTGAATTAGTGGTTTCCTTTACAAAGCCGAGTTTTTCTATAGTGTTGTTAACCAAAACATCGTCAATGTATAAGGTAGCCATAGTTTTATCATACACGCCGCCTATCCAGAAGCCTACAGATGCCGAAACAGCATTCTCCGGAGTGGTAAACTGCATCGCTCTGTCGGTCCAGGGACGAGAAATTGCACCTAAAATTTTGCTCTCACTGGAAAGCTGATTGCCATCCTTATCATAGTAAGCCATCGAAACTCTAAGGTCTCTGACATCATCTCCTGAAATATCGCATTTCATTTTGAAGGTAACGTTATAAGCTGTATTTGCAACAACAGAAAAAGGCGCTGATTTAGCAATAGCATAACCACGTGTGAAGCCGGAATCAAGTATTGATGCCAGTTTCATTATCTTGTTACCGTTTTCGGTAACTACGGTAGCGGAATAATTGCTGAGATGAGCGTCTTTTCCGGCGCCCATAATTCCGTTAAGGTCAGCGTTAACGAAAGTCCAGCCTGCGGGGCCTGCAACGCCATCCTTGCGTCCACCGTCAGCAAAATATGTAACTCTGTCGAAGTTACCGTTAATATAGGCATCTCCTCTATAGAGAGTAATATTATCAAACTCGACGGTGCATGTCATTCCAAGCTGACCGCCCATCCAGAAGCAAACTTCAATATAATCTGTTTCGCTATTAGTCACAAAAACATCCTGATAATTAGAAGCGTCTTTATTTGTCAGGTTGTTTTTGTTTTCGAGATGGGTAAGCTGTATCGCTTGAATCTCGGTTCCATCTGATTTATATTCTCTTATAAGAGGACGCATACCGAGGTAATTAACAGCAGTTTCTCCCTCAATAGTATCATAAGCTGATTTATGGTAATCATAGCTGAGCTTATAGGTTTCTCCACCTGCTACTGCAATCTTTTTAGAAACTATCGCAACGTAGCCGAGACCATTCTTTGAAAGCTGACCAACTTTACCGTTTTTACCCATTACAGTCTTAAAACTGAAATTATTCTGATAATTTCTAGTATTTCTGGTTACGCCATCACTTGCCATCGACTCCATACGCCAGCCGTAGACATCGGTGCCAACAAGACCTAGTTCAAAGTCGCCGTTTAGTGGTGTCTGTTCTGCTAAATCAGCAAGAGGAGCCTCTACTCCCTTTGGCAACTTCAAAGTCTTCATCCATTCGCCGATATAAGGTGCAATAACATCATATCCAAGAGAGCTTATATGCACCTCAGTAGCATCATTTTCATACATATATTCTGCAGTATTTACTTTCAGAATATCATAACTGTAAGAAAGGGTTTTGCCGTCCTCTTCTACAGTACCTGAATAGAGGTCTAAATAAGCTACATCCCACTTATCGCAAACCTTTTTTGCCACCTCAAAATAAGCTGACATATCTTTTGTATTGCCGCCTTTTTCAGAATTCGGTGTAGCATAATTTATTATATAACCTAAAGCTGCATTTGCATGGTACTTGCGCGCATTATAGAAAAGTTCCTCAAGCGCACCCGCAAAGGTAGCAGTATCAAAATCCTCTATTTCAAAAGTGGCAGAAACCTCACCTATCGGCACTGATCTCATCGCGTCATTTACGCCACCATGCATAATTACATAGTCATACTTATTAAGACGATTTTCGTTAAACTTTGTAATAACACGATTATCTTTAGAGGTTGAAAGAGTAGCGCCGCTAGAACCAGCGTTAAAGTAGGTCATACCATTATTAGCAGCAATTCTTCCGCCCCATCCGCTGTTGCTGTCGTTGGGGGCAGCAGTAATACTGTCACCGAGGAAGAGTGCGCTTTTACCTGCAAGTGGGTTATTATAAGTGCCATGATACTCATTATGCTCAATGGTGCTTATCCACTCGCCTATATAGGGAGAAATAAGGTCATAGCCCGAAGCGCCAATATGAACGTCACCCGTCGGATGTGGGTCTGTTTTGAAATAGGTGTCTTCATGGGTTAAAAGAAGTTCGGAGCTTATTGCTAATTCTTCTCCGTCAACATTAACTGTACCCCAATACATATCAAAATAAGAAATGCCCCACTTTTCGCAAACCAGCTTTGCCATAGCAAAGTATTTGCTCATATTAAGAAGCGGTTTATCCTTAGCGTTAGGTCTTGAATAGTTAACGATAAAACCAAGCTTTGCGCCGTCAAAATGCTTGAAGGCATTGTAAAAAAGCTCTTCAAGTGCGCCTGCATAGGTAGAAATATCAAAATCCTCTATATCATAGGAATCACTGATTGTACCGACAGGTGCTTGCTGCCATGCGTCGTTTACGCCGCCGTGCATAATAACATAATCGTATTCGTTATCCTTATTATCCAAAAGCTGAGTTATAATTCTATTATCCGGTACTATCGTTGAAACAGATGCATTTGCAACACCGGCATTGGTAGAAATAGTACCAAAGAGCTCAGCAATTCTACCCGGCCAACCGATTTTTTCGTAAGAACGGGTAATACTGTCGCCAACAAAGAGTATCTTCTTGCCCTCAAGTTTGGTGCTGACAGCATCGGTATCCACATCTGCGACAGCAGTGAAAGCAAGTGGCAACATCATCAGAACTGAAAGCATAATAGCAATCGCTTTTTTAATTATTTTCTTATTCATAATCATTCTCCAAAAGCTATTTTTTATCTCTTGCAACTATATAGTTAATCGAAACGGTAATTCAATTTTTAATAAACTATTATTCTTCGGACATTTCCCAGTTATGCCAAACCGCCTGAACATCGTCATTTTCTTCAAGCATATCAATAAGCTTTTCCATTTTAACTACCATATCGCTGTCATCAATCTGCGACATTGTCTGCGGAACGTAGCATACTTCGGCAGAAACAAATTTATAGCCCTTTTCTTCCAAAGCATCTCTTACTGCGCCCAAGGAATTCGGCTCGGTAGAAATTTCGAAAATTTCGCCGTCAAACTCAAAATCGTCTGCGCCTGCTTCAAGTGCAGCTTCCATAACGGTATCCTCGTCCAAGCCCTCTGCTTCGATAACGATTATTCCCTTACGGTCAAACATAAACATTACAGAGCCTGTCTGACCAAGGTTGCCACCGCATTTATCAAAATAATGGCGCATTTCACCGGCTGTTCGGTTACGGTTATCGGTCAAGGTTTCAACCACAACTGCAACACCGCAAGGACCGTAGCCCTCATAAATTAATTCTTCATAGTTAGCGCCGTCACCCTCGCCTGCAGCCTTTTTGATAATTCTTTCAATATTATCATTAGGAACGTTTGCCGCCTTTGCTTTTGCAATAACGTCCTTTAGCTTACTGTTTTCGTTCGGGTTTGCGCCACCCGCTTTAACAACAACTGCAATTTCACGACCTATTTTAGTGAAGATTTTTGCTTTTGCAGCGTCGGTTTTTTCCTTTTTTCTTTTAATATTACTCCATTTACTATGTCCTGACATAATATCATTCCTTTCAACCTTAAAATTTTACCACAATTCCCTATTTTGTTCAAGGGCTAATTCAATAATTCTTTCAATATCTTCTATACTTGAAATTTCGCCGCACATTCGTCTGAGTCCCGCCGCCCCTTTAAGCCCCGTCATATACCAAGCGGTATGCTTACGGGATTCTAAAATTGCATTGTGAGGGTCCTTATATTTATGCATTAAATTAACCTGACGAAGCAGTACTGAAAACCTTTTTTCAAGGCTTTCCGGTACATATTCCTTGCCACTTAAAAAGGCGTTGATTTCGGCAAAAACAAAGGGATTTCCCTGTGCCGCGCGACCTACCATTACATAGTCGCAACCCGTTGCTTCATACATAAATTTTGCCGATTTTCCGTCACACACGTCGCCGTTTGCCACAACAGGAATTTTAACTGCTTTTTTAACCTCGGCTATGGTTTTATAATCAATTCCGGGGGCATACATCTGCATTCGCGTTCTACCGTGAACGGTAAGCATCTGAGCGCCTGCCGCTTCGCATCTTTTAGCCAATTCTACGGCATTTATGCTATCACTATCCCACCCCGTCCGCATTTTCACAGTAATGGGAACATTTACGGCATTTACAACCTGTTTTACAATTTCCTGCGCTTTTTCGGGGTCCTTCATAAGCGCGCTTCCACCGCCGTTTCCTGCCACCTTTGGCGCAGGGCAGCCCATATTAATATCAATAAAATCGGGCAAAAACTGTAGCGCCAATTTTGCGGCTTCGGCCATAGTTTCAGGGTCAGACCCAAACAACTGCGAGGCAATCGGTCTTTCGGCATCAAAGCATTTGATAAGCGCAAAGGATTTTTTATCTCCAAGCGAAATTCCTTTAGAGCTTGTAAGCTCGCCAACGGTGAATCCTGCGCCGTATTCTACACATATTTCCCTCATTGCTCTATCGGCAACACCTGCCATAGGAGCAAGAGCGGCAAAACCTTTAATTTCAATATTTCCTATCTTCATAAGTGAAATTATACTTTAAAAGATAAAAACTGTCAATTTTTTTTAAAAATATGGTGACATATTAGTAAAATAGTGTTATAATCTATTATATATATGCAAAATGGGAGGCTTGTGTCTTGAAATTACTCGCGATTGACGGTAACAGTTTAATAAACCGCGCTTTTTACGGTATTAAATTATTAACCACTAAGGATGGTCAGTACACCAATGCCGTTTACGGTTTTATAAATATTTTACACCGCTTGGAAGAGCTTGAAAAACCCGACGGTGTTGCTGTTGCATTCGATTTAAAGGCCCCCACCTTCCGCCATAAAAAATACGCCGAATACAAAGCAGGCAGAAAAGGTATGCCCGAAGAATTGCGTTCTCAGATGCCTATTTTAAAAGAATGGCTTACACTTGCAGGCTATACCTGTATTGAATGTGAAGGTTACGAAGCGGACGATATTTTAGGCACACTCAGCTTTGCTTGCGAAAATAGCGACAACGAATGTGTTATTTCAACAGGCGACCGTGACTCGTTACAACTAATTTCCGATAAAACAAGGGTTTTACTTGCCGCAACCAAAATGGGCAAACCCGAAATTATTAATTACACTAAAGAGGCTTTGTTCGAAAAATACGGCCTTTCACCCAACGAAATGATTGAGCTTAAAGCCCTTATGGGTGACTCGTCGGACAATATACCCGGTGTTGCAGGCGTGGGCGAAAAAACCGCTACCGACCTTGTTTCGCGTTTTCACAATATTGACTATATTTACGAAAATCTTGAAACCCTTGATATTAAGGATAGCGTAAGAAACAAATTAGCAGTAGGTAAAGACTCGGCATTCTTAAGCCGTGAGCTTGGTACCATCTGTAAAACTGCCCCCATAAACACTAATATTGAGGACTATAAAAACAAGCCCGCAAGCACTCAGGAATTAGCACGTCTTATGACAAGGCTTGAATTCTTTAAGCTTATGGAAAAGATGAATTTAAGGGCAGATACTACCGCTATAACAGTAGAACAGGAATCAGAAAAAAACATAACCGTATCGGACAATGCATTTTTAACCGATAGTGCCATTGTTTTTGAACAGAACGGTGAGTATGCGGTTCTTTCGGGCGACAATGTTTTTAAATGTGATGAAAAAACGGTAAAAGAAATTTTTGAAAACGAAAAAATTTCAAAAAAAGTTTACGATTATAAAAAACTTTATAAAAAATTCAGTGGTATCGTTAATGTAGAGTTTGACGCTTTACTTGCAGGGTATCTTTGTAACCCCTCCGCTTCATCCTACGATGCCGACAGATTGGCGCAGGAATACGGCGCTACCCTTCCGAAAATTATAGGCGACAAGGACGAAATAATAGAAAATGCTTGTCTTTTTGCAGATACTTGTGAAAAGCTATACAAAGAGCTTCAAAAAACCGAACAATTAAAGCTTTTAAAGGAAATTGAAATTCCTTTGGCAAAGGTTTTAGGCGATATGGAGCTTAAAGGCTTTTTGGTTGACGTTAACGGGCTTAAAGCAATGTCTGAAGAATTGGCTAAAAGAATTGCCGAAATAGAAAATGAAATTTACACCCTTGTAGGCTATGAATTCAATCTTAATTCCCCAAAACAGTTGGGTGTTGCATTATTCGAAGAATTAGGTCTTCCCGCAAAGAAGAAAACCAAAAGCGGTTACAGTACCAACGCCGAAGTTTTGGAAGAGTTAAAGGATAAACACCCCGCAGTATCATTGTTACTTGAATACCGCCAGCTCGCAAAGCTTAAATCCACTTATACTGACGGTTTGCAGGTATGCGTAGCGGATGACGGTAGAATTCACACCACCTTTAACCAGACCGAAGCGCGAACAGGCAGAATAAGCTCACTTGAACCTAATTTGCAAAATATTCCCGTTCGTACCGAGCTTGGAAAGAAGCTTCGCGAATTTTTCGTAGCAGATGAAGGCAAGGTTTTGGTCGATGCCGACTATTCGCAGATTGAGCTAAGGGTTCTTGCAAGTATGTCGGACGACGATAATATGATTTCAGCCTTCCAAAGCGGAGAAGATATTCACACCGCTACCGCCGCACAGGTTTTCGGTCTTCCGATAGATATGGTAACCCCTATTCTTCGTAGTCGCGCAAAAGCGGTTAACTTTGGTATTGTTTACGGAATCGGCGCATTTTCACTTTCTAAAGATATTGGCGTAACACGAAAAGAGGCAGACACTTACATTAAGTCTTACCTTGCCACCTACCCAAAGGTTGCTTCCTATATGGAAAATACTATAAATGAAGCAAAGCTTAACGGCTATGTTACCACCCTTTTGGGAAGAAGACGTTATTTACCCGAGCTTTCAAGCTCAAACGGAATGCTACGTGCTTTCGGTGAAAGGGTTGCAAGAAATGCCCCCATTCAAGGCACCGCGGCAGATATTATTAAGCTTGCTATGATAAGGGTTTTTGATACCTTAAAGGAAAAGGTACCCACTGCAAATCTTATTTTGCAGGTGCACGATGAACTGATTGTAGAATGCTTTGAAGCTGATGCAAAAGCAGTTAGCGATATATTAAAATCCGAAATGGAAAATGCGGTTAATTTAAGTGTTAAATTAATTGCAGATGCTTCCTTCGGTAAAACTTGGTTAGAAAGTAAAGGCTAATGAATATTTTATTTGTTTGTACGGGCAATACCTGTAGAAGCCCTATGGCCGAAGGGTATTTGCTTTCCAAAAATATTAAAAACTTAAATGTTTCAAGCTGTGGCCTTTTTGCAGACGGTAGTGCTGTTTCGCAAAATTCGGCTGATGCGATGAGTGAAATCGGCATAGATATTTCTTCACATATTTCAAAACAAATTACAAAGCAAGACATAGAAAATGCCGATAGGATAATTTGTATGTCCCATTCACACAAGCAAGCACTTGAAAGCATAGGCGTTACGAATTCAGAAGTTTTAGGAAACGGCATTTCTGACCCATACGGTCAAGATTTAGAAGCCTACCGCTTATGCCGTGATGAAATCATTAAGGAAATTGATAAGCTTTTTTCAAATTTATCGGTTTGCCAGATTGAATACCGACATATAAAAGAAATAGCACGGCTTGAAAAGGAATGCTTTTCTACCCCATGGAGCGAGCAAACTATCGAAGATGCTTACAAAACAGGAACAAGATTTTTTGTTGCCGAAAAAGGTAACTCAGTTTTAGGCTATGTTGGTATTTCGGCTATTTTAGATGAAGGCTATATAACAAACATTGCCGTATTCCCCGAAGCGCGACAGCAAGGTGTTGCATCTGCCTTACTTAATTCGCTTTTCGAATTTGCTAAAGAAAACTCGCTTAGCTTTATTTCACTTGAAGTGCGCGAAAGCAATAATGCGGCAATTTCACTTTATAATAAGTTCGGCTTTAAAACCGAAGGAAAACGTAAAAGCTTTTATTCTAGCCCCCAAGAAGATGCACTTATTATGACAAAAAGGTTTGATTAATTTTGAAAATTTTAAGCATAGAAACCTCTTGCGACGAAACATCGGTTGCAATAGTTGAAGACCGCACGGTGCTTTCAAACATAGTTGCAACCCAGATTGAAGAGCATAAAATTTATGGCGGTGTTGTACCCGAGATTGCATCCCGCCGCCATACCGAAGCCATTGCACAAACCTGTAACGAGGCATTAGTTCAAGCAAATCTTACTTACAAGGATATTGATGCCGTTGCAGTAACCTTTGCGCCGGGACTTATAGGTGCCTTGCTTGTGGGTGTTAACTTTGCAAAGGCTTTGGCATTATCCTTAGGCGTACCGCTTATTCCCGTTCACCACTTACGCTCACATATAGCGGCAAATTATTTAGCACATCCCGATTTGGAACCGCCTTTTCTTTGTCTTTTGGTTTCGGGCGGTAATACAGTAATTGCCGAAGTAAGTGACTATACAAAATTTAATATTTTAGGCTCCACACAGGACGATGCCGCAGGTGAATGCTTTGATAAGGCCGCAAGATGCATGGGACTTTCTTACCCGGGTGGAGTTAATCTTGATAAAATTGCTACTACGGCGGATAATAAAAGGTATCCGCTTCCCTTCCCAAAAGTAAGCACGGGTGAATTTGATTTTAGTTTTTCAGGTCTTAAAACCGCGGTTTTAAATTTAGTGCATAATTCCGCTCAAAAGGGCGAAGAAATTGATGTTCCCGTAGTATGCGCTACTGTAAGGCAGCGCGTTTGCGATTTGCTTATAAAAAACACACTTTTAGCCGCAGAAAAATACGGCTATAAAAAAATAGCCATAGCGGGTGGCGTTTCGGCAAACAGTGAGCTTAGACGCCGTATGGAAGAAGAATGTGCAAAACGAAACTATAAACTCTATTACCCACCGCTTAAATACTGTGGCGATAATGCCGCAATGGTTGGCGCTCAGGCTATTTATGAATTCAAAAGCGGTAATATTGGAAATACCGATTTAAACGCTATTGCAACCTTACCGATAGACTATAGGTAATTGTATTTTTAAGAAAGGAACTTGTAAATGACACAAAAAAGACTTCTTTTAATTGTAAATCCCTGTTCGGGCAGAGCAAAAATGCACACCGAGCTTTTAAAGGTTGTTGAAATTTTATCTGCTTGTGATTTTTCGGTTACCGTATACCCCACAAAATACAAGGGCGACGCTACCGAATATGTTTCTTCACTTAATAATGATGACTTTGAGCTTATTGTCGTTTGCGGTGGCGATGGCACCTTAAACGAGGTTATAACAGGTCTTATGGACAATAAGCTGAATATAAAGCTTGGCTATATACCGTCGGGCACGCTTAACGAATGGTCAAACGGTCTTAAAATTTCGCGCAATATTGAAACTGCCGCTAAGGATATAACTACCGGTGTTGATACAAAGCTTGATATTGGCAGATTTGATAATAAATATTTTTCCTATACTGCTTCCTTCGGTGCTTTTACCTCGGCCTCTTATTCGGCGCCGCAGGATATTAAAAATATTTTAGGTCAGGCGGCATACTTTTTCGAGGGTATAAAAAGCCTTGCTAATATTAAGCCGTTTCACCTTAAATTTACCCACGAAAACGGTGTTACCGAAGGCGATTTTCTGTTTGGCGCTATTTCTAATTCTCTGTCAGTTGGTGGTATCGTTAAGTACGATAAAACTGCAGTTGAGCTTAACGACGGCGAGTTTGAGGTTTTGCTTATAAGAAAGCCTGATAATATTTTAAAGCTCCAACCCCTAATAGATGGCATTTTAAAACGCGACTTTAACCGTGAGGGTATGGAATTTTTCCGCACAAAAAACCTTACTATTGAAGCTACGCAGGAGGTTTCGTGGACCCTTGACGGCGAATATGCCGAGGGCAAAGAAAAAATGCAGGTTTCTAATTTACACAATGCAATTACATTTATATTACCAAACTAAAGGACGGATAAATTTATGTTTACAAGAGATATTGGTGTTGACCTTGGCACCGCAAACACACTTGTTTGCTTAAAAGGTAAAGGAATTATTATGAGAGAGCCATCTGTAGTGGCTTATGATATACGAAATGATGCTGTAAGGGCAGTAGGTCAGGAAGCAAAGGAAATGATAGGCAGAACCCCCGGCTCTATTGTTGCAGTTCGTCCTTTGAAGGACGGTGTTATTGCCGACTTTGATGTTACCGCCGCAATGCTTAAGCGTTTTGTGCGCCAGGCAATGAAGGGCTCCTTCTTTTCAAGAGTAAGAATGGTTATTTGTATCCCCGCAGGCGTTACAGAGGTTGAAAGCCGTGCAGTTTACGATGCTGCAAAGCAGGCAGGCGCTACCGATGTTGACTTGGTAGAGGAGCCTATGGCTGCCGCAGTTGGTGCAGGCTTACCCGTAAGTGATGCCGCAGGTAATATGGTTGTAGATATTGGCGGTGGTACAAGCGAGGTTGCTGTTATTTCTTTAGGCGATATTGTGACCGCTCAGTCAATTCGTGTTGCGGGGGATGACTTGGATGAATCCATAATCAACTATGTCCGCAAAAAGCACAATCTTCTTATAGGTGAACGCACCGCAGAGCAAATTAAAATAGAAATAGGCTCTGCAAAGCCCTATGATGACGAAAAGAGCATTGAAATTAAGGGTAGAAACCAAGTAGACGGTTTGCCTAAAAATGTTATGATTTCTTCGGAAGAGGTTCGCTCTGCTATGGCGGATACTATTTCACAAATAATTGATACTATACGACTAACACTTGAGAAAACCCCACCCGAGCTTGCGGCGGATATTATTGACCGCGGAATTACACTTACAGGTGGCGGAGCACTTCTTCGCGGCTTTGCAGAGCTTATTGCCGAAGAAACAGGTATGCCCGTAACGGTTGCCGCCAATCCGCTTGACTGTGTGGTACTTGGTACTGCAAAGCGTCTTGAGGCAAACAGCGGCTTTGATAACTACACATTCCGCAGAGGAAAAAGATTCAGATAAAAATTTTTCGGAGGAAATAAAATGCGATTTTTCTTTCGCAGCAGACAATTTAAAATTATTCTTGCAATTTTAATAGCGCTCATAACCGTTTCGGTAATATTCTCTATAATAGGCAGTAAAATTTCGCCTCAATCAAATATTGCCGGTACAATTACTGCGCCCATTCGCTCGGCAGCGACTGCTATTTCAAACGCCTTTTCGGATTTCTTTAAAATGATGGACGATTCAAACGAATTAATGCTTAAAAATTCCGAGCTTGAAACCGAATTGAATGACTTGCGTGAAAAACAAGCGAACTATGAGGAAATTGCCGCGCAAAATGAATTTTACAAGAATTATCTTGAAATAAAGGATTCTCATCCTGATTTTAAATTTGCCCCTGCTACACTCATTTCACGCGACAGTGCCGACCCATATAAAGGCTTTGTTATAAATAAAGGCTCTACTGACGGTATTGAAGCCTATGACCCTGTAATTACAGATGCAGGTCTTGTAGGGTATGTAAGTGAGGTAGGCCTTACCACCTCTAAGATTACAACCCTTTTAAGCACAGATTTAACCTTAGGCGCGCTTGATAACCGCACTAACGATTCGGGTATTGTTTCAGGCTCACTTGAAATTGCCAAGGACGGGCAGACAAGATTTAAAAATTTATCCCGTTCTTGTAATATAGCAATAGGTGACTATGTTGTAACCTCGGGCGAGGGCATTTTTCCAAAGGGTCTTCTTATAGGTACTATTGGCTACATCGGTAATGACGATTATAATACTTCTATTTTTGCTAATATAGAGCCTTTTGTGGATATGGATAACATCCGCAATGTTATGGTAATTACCGAATTTGAAGGTCAGGGCAGCATTTTGCCCCAAAAAGGTAAATAATATGAATAATAAAAAACATCCTTTTATTTTTACCTTTAATGTACTTATTTTCTTTGTACTTATACTACTGCATTATACCGATAAAATTGCAATTAACATTTCAGGTGCTTCACCTGTTTTGATATTGCCTTTACTGACTGCATTTTCCATGTTTCACTCTCCCGTGGCATCTGCTTTGGCGGGAATGTTTGCAGGAATTTTTATGGATGCATGTACTATAGGCTCGTATTGCTTTAATGCTATAATTTTATTGTGTCTTGGTACTGCAGTTTCTTTAGCTTCTAACAATTTATTTAACAAAAACATTGGTTCAGCAACTGTTTTGTCGCTTATTACTTGCGGTATATACCATATAAGCCAATGGCTAATTTTCCAAACCTTTGGCAAGGAATTTACCGAAAGCATTATGTATCTTTTAGAATATGCGGCACCCAGTGCTGTTTTGGGAGCAATATTTATATTCCCCTTCTATTTCCTTTATAAATACTTCAATAAACTTACTTCTAACTAGAAAGGATTTTAAAATTGCCTTTTAAAAAGAAAAGCCAGACTGAAATTACAATTTTATCCATTCTGCTTGTAATTGCGCTTATTTTATTTACAGCAAGAAGTTATTTTATTCAAATAACAAATGCTTCTGAATATACAGGTGTAAATGAAAAAGGCGCCGCCTCTTCAAGAAGTGCCGTACTTAAAGCACCAAGAGGCGAAATACTTGACTGCTATGGCAGACAAATTGCTATCAACCGTGACGGATATAACATTGTTTTTAATAAAGCGTATATTAAGGAAAATATAAACGATATTATTTTATCGCTTATAAATCTTTCAATAAAGTATCAAACCGAGTGGACAGACCAGCTTCCTATGGAGCTTAACTTCCCTTACGGCTTTAAAAAAGATGAATCGACCAAAAAAATGCTTGATACTTTAAAGCTTGCACACTATGCCACCCCGCAAAACTGCTTTGACGCTATGGTTGAAGAATACGACTTGCAAGGCTATTCCAAGGATGAGCAACGTAAAATCATGGGTGTTCGTTACAGCATGCAAATTTCGGATTTTTCAATATCCTACCCATTTACCTTTGCGGAGGATATTTCTACCGAGCTTATGCGAAAAATTTCCGAATCCGCATTTGCTTTAAGCGGTGTTACTATTGATGTTGTTCCCTTTAGAGAATATACCGATACCTCCCTTGCAGTAAACCTTATAGGTACTGTTGGTCCTATCTTTGAAGAGGATTGGGAATACTATAAGGAAAAGGGTTATTCTTATAATGATAAGGTAGGCAAAAGCGGTATTGAAAAATGGGCAGAGGATTATCTTCGCGGTACCGACGGCGAAATAACCTACACCCTTGATGCTAAAGGCAATATTCTTTCAAGTGAAATAACAAAACAACCTATTGCAGGTAAAACGGTTATGCTTTCGATGGACAAGACCCTGCAAAGAAAAACACAGGATTCTATTGAAAAATGGGTTAAAAATCTGCAAAGTCAGGGCGGTAGCTGTAAGGCGGGCTGTGCCGTTGCTATTGATATTGCTACAGGCAAAATACTTACCGCAGCCAACTACCCGACTTATGACTCTGCAACTATGAACAAGGAATATGATTCACTTGTAAAAGACCCCGCAAAGCCCCTTATGGACAGAGCGTTTCAGGGCGTTTACCCCATAGGCTCAACCATAAAGCCTGCCGTTGCCATTGCGGCAATGGAAAACAACCACTATCATTTGGGCGAAACCGTAAGATGTGTTATGGTTTATAACCACTTTTCAGATTATTCACCTAAGTGCTTACATTACCACAACCATATAGACCTTAAAAACGCACTGGCAAAAAGCTGTAACTACTTCTTCTTTGAAATGGGCAGAAGAATAGGCGCTACAACCGTTACAAAATATTTTAAAGATTTCGGCTTAGGTGTTAAAACAGGTGTAGAGGTTAACGATAGCTCGGGTATACTTATTCAACCCGAAAGCGATAATGTAGGCGGTACAACACTTCAGATTTCAATTGGTCAGATGAATGCCTTCACACCGCTTCAAACCGCAAACTATGTTGCTACCTTAGCAAACGGCGGCACCCACTATAAAGCAAGTCTTATTGATAAGGTTGTTTCTTATGATATTTCAAAGGTTTATAAAACTATAGACCCCGAAATTGTGAATAAGGTTTCTATAAGTGAAAAAACAATTAATGCCGTTAAAGAAGGTATGCTTTCGGTTACAGAGGATGGTACGGGCCGTGCCGCTTTGGGCGACTATCCTATTAAGGTTGGCGGTAAAACCGGTACCTCACAGGTGAACGGAGCCGCAGACCACAGTATATTTATCGCATTCGCACCGTTCGATAATCCTAAAATTGCAATTTCGGTTGTTTTGGAAAACGGTAGCTCAGGTTTTAGTGCCGGTTCTATTGTACGCGATATGCTTGATGCCTACTTTTTTGTAGAAGAGGGCGTAAATACCACAGATTCGCATTTTACTGTATTAGATTAAATTGACAAATTTTACTTACTATGATAAAATTATTAGAAAAGCGAGGTGCTTTTATGGGTAAAATTTTCGCCGCAACCTCAGGAAAGGGCGGCGTTGGTAAATCTACTGTTTCAGTAGGTCTTGCTTTGGCTTTTTCCAAGCAAAACTATAAGGTCTTGCTTGTTGATATGGACGAAGGTCTTGCCTGTCTTGATTTAATGCTTGGCATTGAGGAGCCTTGCCTTTTCAATTTATCAGATATACTTATGGGTAAAGAAATTTCCGAGGCTGTATACCAAACAAAAAATCACCCAAATATTCACCTTATTTCTGCACCCGAAAATACAGGTATGATTGATGCCTTTGCATTTACAAGCTTTGCAAATAAGGTTAAGGAAATTTATGATATTGTAATATTTGATTTCCCCGCAGGTATTGATTTTTCACTTTACACCTGCTTACCGAAAGACACATTGTTTTTAACAGTCGCTTTCCCCGACCCCGTAACCGTAAGGGATGCTTCTATTGTAAGTCGTAAGCTATACGAAATCGGCTTTAATGCCAGACTTATTATTAACAACTTTCAATATAAGCTAACTCAAAAACGATTGTTTAAAAATATAGACCAAATAATTGATGAATCGGCACTAAGGCTATTAGGAATTGTTCCAAAATCCGAAGAGCTTTCCCTTTTATCAATTAAACATACGCTAAAAGCCCGTGGTAATGTTATGAAGGCCTTTATTAGAATTTCTAAAAGACTAAACGGCGAAAACATACTGTTACCCCACCCTAAGAAGATATGAAAGGACTATTAAAATGACAATTGCATTAATCGCTCACGACGCAAAGAAAGAACTTATGATACAATTTTGTATTGCATACTGCGGTGTTTTAAGCCGTTACAATCTTTTGGCAACCGGTACAACGGGCAAGCTCGTTTCGGAAGCCACCGGTCTTGAAATTACCTCATTTTTAAGCGGCTCGCAAGGTGGCTCACAGCAAATCGCTTCACGCATCGGTTGTGACGAAATAGACCTTTTATTAATGTTCCGCGACCCACTTAATCCAAAACCAAACGAGCCCGATGAACAGGCCCTTTTGCGCCTTTGTGATGTTCACAACATTCCTGTTGCTACCAATATTGCAACCGCAGAAATGCTTATCCACGGTCTTGAAAGAGGCGACCTTGACTGGCGCGAAATTGTAAAATCTAACCACTAATCCGGAGAATTATTATGGCAGAAATTAACCGTGCCGTTAAAGGCACAAACGATATTTTACCGAGCGAGGTTTACAAGTGGCAATTTGTTGAAAACAGAATGCTTGAAACCGCCCGTATGTTCGGTTTTGAAGAAATCCGTGTGCCTGTTTTTGAACACACAGAGGTTTTCAAAAGAAGCGTTGGCGATACTACCGACGTTGTTCAAAAGGAAATGTACACCTTTGACGATAAGGGCGGCCGCTCTATAACGCTTCGCCCCGAGCTTACTGCAGGTGTTATACGCTCTCTTATAGAAAAAGGTCTTGTAAACGGCGCTTTGCCGCTTAAGGTTTGCTACATAGGCGGTTGCTACCGTTACGAAAAACCACAGGCAGGCAGACTTCGTGAATTCCACCAATTCGGTGTTGAATGTGTTGGCGCTGCGGCACCTAACGCAGATGCGGAGGTTATTGCTCTTGCCCGTCAGGTGCTCGATAGCATAGGTATTCAAAAAATTTCACTTGAAATAAACTCTATAGGTTGTCCTGAATGCCGCAAAAAGTATAGTCAGGCTTTAAAGGACTATTTTAAGGCTAATATTGATACTCTTTGCGATACCTGTAAGGACCGTCTTGACCGCAATCCAATGCGAATTTTAGACTGTAAATCCCCCGTATGCAAGGAGCTTGCAGCAAATGCACCTGTTGTGCTTGACTATTTGTGCGAGGACTGTGAAGAGCATTTTAAAAATGTTAGAAAGCATCTTGATGCTGCAGGTATTGAATATACTGTAAACCCCCACATTGTAAGAGGACTTGACTATTACACCCGTACCGTTTTTGAATTTGTATCGGGCGATATAGGTGCCCAAAGCACTGTTTGCGGCGGTGGCAGATATGATGGACTTATTTCCCAAATGGGCGGTCAGCCTACTGCTTCCCTCGGCTTTGCTATGGGTATTGAGCGCTTAATGATGGTGCTTGAAAGTCAAAAAACCGAATTACCAAAGCAATCGGGCTGTGACCTTTATATTGCACAGATGGGCGAAAACGCCTCTCTCGCCGCTACTGCTCTCTGCAACGATTTACGTGCGGACGGCTTTAAGGTTCAAACCGATATTTGCGGCAAGGGACTTAAAGCACAAATGAAATTTGCAGATAAAATCGGCGCTTCGTTCACTATGGTTTTGGGCGACGATGAATTGCAAAACAAAAAAGCCAAATTAAAGAATATGTCAACAGGCGAACAAACTGAGGTTTGTCTTGAAACCTTGTCGGACGACCTTTTTAAAGCATTGAATGCCTGTGCACTTGACAGTCTGGCAGATTCTATATTTGAAGGAGCAAATTAATGAAATTAGATAGAATGAACGGGCTTAAGCGCACCAACTATTGCGGTACGCTTAACAAAGAAAATATAGGAAGCGAAGTTATAGTTTGCGGTTGGATACAGCGCCAACGCGATTTGGGCGGACTTATCTTTGCCGATTTACGCGACAGAACAGGCATTGTTCAGTTAGCATTTGACGATAATACCGAAAAAAGTATTTTTGATAAGGCATCAACTCTTCGCAGTGAATTTGTTGTAATGGCAAAGGGTACTGTTCGTATGCGTTCCTCGGTTAACCCCGATATTCCAACAGGCGATATTGAAATTGAAGTTACCGAGCTTAAAGTATTAGGCAAAAGCGAAACCCCACCCTTTGAAATTCTTAATGACAGCTTGGCAAATGAAGAATTGCGCCTTAAATACCGCTATCTCGATTTGCGCCGTCCGTCTATTCAGAATAATATTTTAGTGCGCCATAAAATAACTAAGGTTACACGCGATTATTTTGATGAAAACGGCTTTATTGAGATTGAAACCCCAACCCTTATTAAATCTACACCCGAAGGTGCGCGTGACTATTTGGTGCCTTCCCGTATCCATAAAGGAAGCTTCTTTGCACTTCCGCAGTCACCTCAGCTTTATAAGCAGTTGCTTATGCTTTCGGGATTTGACAGATATATGCAAATCGCCCGTTGCTACCGTGACGAAGACTTACGTGCAGACCGTCAACCCGAATTCACACAGATAGACTTAGAAATGTCTTTCGTTGAAATGGAAGATGTTTTAAAGATTGCCGAAGGTTATGTAAGCCGTCTTTTCAAAGAGGTTTTGAATGTAGATATTCCAACTCCTCTCCCCCGTCTTACATTTACCGAGGCTATGAACAGCTACGGTTCTGACAAACCCGATACACGCTTTGATATGAAGATTAAGGATATATCGGACATTGTTGAAAACTGTGGTTTCGGTGTGTTTGCAGACACTGTTAAGAATGGTGGTACTGTACGCGCAATTAATGCTAAAAATGCAAGCTCTGTTTTAACCCGTAAGGAAATTGATAAATTGACAGAGGATGCAAAGGGCATAGGTGCTAAGGGTCTTGCATTTATTCGTTGGGTTGAGGATACTCCAACCTGCTCTTTCTCGAAATTTATGACCGAAGAAGAAATGAACGCCATTTTAGAGCGTACAAACGCTGAAAAGGGCGACGTTGTGCTTATTGTTGCTGACCGCAAGAATATCTGCCTTTCTGTACTTGGCGCGCTTCGTTTAAGCGTTGCTAAAAAGCTTGATATTATTCCCGATAAATATAACTTTGTTTGGATTACCGAATTCCCCTTCTTTGAATATAACGAGGAAACAGGTAATTGGGATGCTATGCACCACCCATTCACTTCACCTTTGGACGAATGCATCGAATTCCTTGATACTAATCCCGAAAAGGTATTTGCAAAGGCTTATGACCTGGTGCTTAACGGCGTTGAGCTTTCAAGTGGTTCTATTCGTATTACCGACCCCGAGCTTCAGGGTAAAATGTTCTCAGCTTTAGGTCTTACCGATGAAGAAGCTCACGAAAAATTCGGCTTCTTAACCGATGCTTTCCGTTTCGGCGCACCACCACACGGTGGTATGGGTATAGGTCTTGACCGTCTTGCAATGATTATGTGCGGTTGCGATTCCTTGCGTGATGTTATTGCATTCCCCAAGGTTTCCAATTCCAGTGAGCTTATGTCAGGCGCTCCTGCACAGGTTGATGACGCTCAAATTAAAGACCTTTCAATTTCATTAATAAAAAATGATAAATAACTTAAAAAACACTTGATTATTTCACTTTACTGTGATATAATAACTTTTGCTGTGATAAACACAGCATTTGCGCTGATAGCTCAGCTGGATAGAGCATCTGCCTTCTAAGCAGAGGGTCAGGGGTTCGAGTCCCTTTCAGCGCGCCAATAAAGAAAGCACGGTCCGCAAGGACTGTGCTTTTTTTATTACGTATTTTAAGAAAGGGACTCGAACAAGGCGTTAAAAATAACAGTCCAGTGGACTGTTATTTAGCCGCGGCAACGAGCAAAGCGAGGCGATAGGCACGGCAGTGCCGAGACAAAGTCCCTTTCAGCGCGCCAATAAAGAAAGCACGGTCCGCAAGGACTGTGCTTTTTTTATTACGTATTTTAAGAAAGGGACTCGAACAAGGCGTTAAAAATAACAGTCCGGTGGACTGTTATTTAGCCGCGGCAACGAGCGAAGCGAGGCGATAGGCACGGGAGTGCCGGGACAAAGTCCCTTTCAGCGCGCCAATTAAGAATGGGAATAGTTTTAAATAACTACTCCCATTCTTTTTTATGTTTAATTTTAACAAACCAATCGAACTTCGCCTTACGGCTCGTTCTCTTGAAAGGGACTCGAACAAGGCAGTAAAAACCGTAAAGCCGAAAATGTTATAAAAAAGGTTTTTTTGCAACAAAACATCATTTACTTAGCATCAGCATTGGTGTATAATTACAGTATAAATTCTAATTATGAGGGGGTAAACTTATGCGAAAATTAGGATGCAACGTCCATGATTTGCTTGGAAATGATATTTATAAAAATATGGAACTAATTAAAAAAGTCGGTTTCAATTCTACCTTTTTTTATTGGGATGATGATACGGATATAGAAAAATATATGGAAAAGGCAAACTCGTTAGGTCTTGAAGTTGAGGCACTTCACGCCCCATTTAAGAACGCTAATACCGTTTGGGTTGAGGGCGACGAGGGTGACATATACACAGAAAAAATACGTCGTTGTATTAAGACTGCCGCAAAATACAATATACCCGTTGTTGTTTTACATACTTCCTCCGGCAACAATCCTCCTAAAACTTCACCAATAGGTCTTTTAAGACATAAAAAGCTTATTATTGAAGCCGAAAGACGCGGTGTTAAACTCGCATTTGAAAATATACGAATCATCCGCCATTTAAGCCTTATTCTTGAATACTTCAAGAGTGAAAATGTTGGCTTTTGTTACGATACGGGTCACGAAAAGTGTTACACACCCGGTTACCGCTTTATGCCACTTTTTGGGAACAGAACCTTTGTTACCCATATTCACGATAACAACGGCCTCGCTGAAAGTAAGGATATAAATCACCGCGACGATTTACACCGTATCCCATTTGACGGCATAATTGATTTCAGCCGTGTTTGTAAAGAAATTAAAGAAAGCGGTTACAAAGGAAATATTACGCTTGAAGTAAACAACCGCGAGCCATACTGTTATTACAAAAACCTTACCCCCGAAGAGTTTTATAAAAAAGCCTTTATAGCAGCCGAAAAGCTACGCGAAATGGTAGACGGCAATTAAGGAGGTAACAAAATGAAAAACACTAATAAGCTTGGTATTTATACTTCCACTAATTTTCAAGAAGCTGGTCTTGAAGGTACTATTGCCGCCATTGCAAAGGCAGGCTTTGAATCTACATTTTTCGGTTGGAAAGAGGATATGGACTTTAGTGAACGTCTGCGTCTTTATGACAAATACGGTATTGAGGTAGACAACCTGCACGCCCCCTTTAAAAACCTTAACTGTATGTGGTGCGAAGGAAAAGATGGCGACGATTACGTTGAATACCTTTCAAAATGCATAAGCGACATTTCAAGCATCCACGTGCCCTACGTAGTAATGCACCCTGTTTCAGGTGACTCTGTCCCCTTCAGTTCAAAAGTTGGTATTGACCGTTGGAAAAAGCTTGTTGATTTATCCCTTACCAAAAATGTTAAAATCTGTTTCGAAAACGTAGAGTTTTCCGAAATGCTTGGAATTGTTATGGAAGAATTCGGTAATGATGTAGGCTTCTGCTACGACACGGGTCACGAAGCTACCAACGACCCCGGAATACGCTTTGCAAAGCTTTTCGGCGACCGCCTTTGCTGTACCCATATTCACGATAATTACGGACTAAGCTACCTTGTAACCCCTGTTTTGCACGGAGACTGCCATATGATTCCGCTCGACGCTACAATTGATTTTAAGCGTGTAATGAAGGATATTCGTGACACAGGCTATAAGGGCACCCTGATGCTTGAAAGTAATCGCCACGGTATGCTTAACACTTATAGCACCTACACTGCCGAAGAATTTTACGAAAAGGCATTTGCCGCCCTTTCAGAAATTGCAGAATATTAATTTTTTTCAAGTTCGCTAAGACACTTTCAAATTGAAGGTGTCTTTTTTTATATAAAAACAAAAAAGGGAGAACACTTCATTGCGAAGTGTCTCCCTTCAAAGACTTGATTGTTTGGATTTAATTTAAAGATTATTTAAGTGTAATCTTCATTACGCCGTTACGGTGACCTGCAAATCCGTTGTGTTGCGGAATTCTTAAGTCGTTAGGTGTGCCATCAGCGTTAAGACCAACAATTTCTGTGTAAGCGTTTTCGTGGGTATGACCGCAGAATACGCCCTTAACAATGTCAGCGTTCTTTCTAATAAGTGTGCAAACATCCTTAGTAAGCTGTGTACTGTTAGCGTCTCCTAAATAACCGTCAGCTGAAGTAAAGTCAACCTTTTTGCCATTCTTGGATTCGCTTTCATTCATCGCGAACGAGCCTTCCATGCCGCTATACCAAACCTCAGTTTCGTAAGGATTCATTGTAAGCATTGGAATATGCTGATAAATGAATACAGGAACGCCTGCTTCTCTGGCTTCAGCAAAGTATTTTGGTAAGGTGTCAAGTTGAACTTGCCAGTATTCTTCGTCAGAGTTATCAATATAAATCAACATTGCAATGGCTTTACCTTGCTTATCCTTAACGATTTCATAATCGATATAAGTATCGTTTGCCCAGTAATTTTGAATCTGTGCATACTTTTCTTCAAGTGTTAATACTTCGTGTGCATTTACAACGTCAACCGGTGCACAGAATTCTGCAGATTCATGGTTACCGAGTACCATTTTTACGCTACCGTTAATAGACTTTTTGGTAATCATTCTGTTTACAGAAGTTAAGTTACCGTCTGACAAGTAGTCTAACTGGTCACCACCAAATACAATCTTGTCAAAACGGCTAGCATAAGCCAACTGTTTAACAATGTATGCTCTACGGTAGGTGTAAAAGTAACGTCCACGGTAAGAGCCAAGGATATATGCGCTTCCGTTAAGAATATCGTTTGTGCTGAGTACATTAAAGTGTGAGTCAGTAATGAAGCAGATTTCATAAGCCTCATCTCCACTGCCAAGAGTATCAACGTCAATAGCAACGTCTCTTACGTAAAGACCGTTTTGCTTGTAGATTACTCTGTTAGGATCGGTAATATTACCGTTTTCATCTACGCCGTAGGTGTAGGTCTTTTCATATGACTTATCATATTCTGCAACAGTATGATAATTATCAATGTGATCGATTACAGCCTGTTCAGCACCTGTTAAATCTGCTTCTGCGGTTTCTGCTGCAACCTTGTACATACAAGACTGTGACTGTTCGGTATAAAGAACTCTGTCAATACCGTTATAGTCTGTAAACTTAATAAAGCCTCTTGCAGTAAACCATGTGTAGTAATCTTCTTCAGAAATGTCTGTAATACAAGCAGTATACTTAAGACCTTCTTCTGTTTCTTCAAGAATATTATCTGCCCAAACAATTACAGGCTTGTTTTCGGTCTGGTATTTATCAGAACTTGTGCCGCCCTTACCGGGAACAAAGTGTGAACCGTAAAGGCCTTCCTGTTCCTCATCATAAATCCATTCCAAAATTACATTTTCATCATAGTAGATTTCGTTACCGCGAGTAGCATCGGTAGCGAAAAGAATTGTACCGAATTCTGCCGCATTAGGAACAAAGCTTGAGAATTCATTTGTTTTGTTAATTACAAAACGGAGTGTACCCTCATCTCTTATCTGTGCAGCTTCTTCAATAGCGAAGTCTGTGCCGAGTTCTAAGTACTGAGCAACTAAAACGTCGCCAAGAGTTAATTTAGCAGGAGAAGCAACCTCTGAAAGACTACCGTCTTTATTCTTAAGCTTCCAACCAATGAAAGCATAGCCCGGCATTTCATTATGTGTAACTTTAGAAAGATCGATTGTGGTTTCTTTATAAACACTAATTTGCTGACCGTTATTTGTGTAGGATTCAATGAATTCTACTGTGTAATTGCCCTTAACGGCAGATAAATCCATTACACCGTTTATGGAAGGTGTTTCATTACCGTTCTCATCTGTTGCAACTGCGATAAGCTCGGGATGAGTAATAGCAAATTTACCTGTTTCGCCTTCAATAAAGTCGATATAGTCAATATACTTAACCGGAACGGTAAGTCTGTAATAAGGAGCAGTATTACCGTCAACACCCTTAACGGTTGTAATGTCTTTAATCGGGTCGTAAGATTCGCCCGACATCGAATAAGCGCAATCTGCACTTTCGATTACTTGATAAGCGCCCTTAACAGTGATATTATTCGCACCATCAAAGAATCTTAAAATTCTACCGCGTGCAAACTTAATGTTAAGGTTCTTTTCGATAACGGTAGTAGTGCCTTCTTTTGCACCACCAAATCGGAAAGAGGTACCGTATTGGTCGCCTTCAACATCAATTGTAATGTCACCTTTAAAGGTGTATTTTCCGGCATCCATACCGGGCACATCAATTCGCGCGCCACTGTAGGTGTTTGCATCATTAAATGTTATTTTAAAGGAATCAAAATATGTTGTGCCGGGCTCACCTGCAGAGTATCCGAACATATCCCATTCATCAATCTGTCCGCTTTGGCCCCAAGCACCCTCGCTATTGCCAAGTGCATGTATATTACCAAATGTTACATTTTCACCGATTGTAAGGTCATTACCGTTAGCAACCATAATGTTTCTATCGGTCTGAACGTGACCGGTGTATGTACCGTAAGCAAATACAAGCATTAAATCCTGGAATTCAGTAGGACCGCCCATTTTAAAGAATACATCACTGTCGCCGGCTAAGCTACTGCTTACAAGATAAGTGGTTTTAACTTTATCGTTGAAATTAGCAGCGTTAGATGAATGCGGCTTAACTATTATTTTAGCATCGTGGTTTACTGAAGCCCCCCAAGATGCCATATTATGAGGAGCTAAGCTTCCAACAGAGTTTTCAGGACCTGTTAAGGTTGGCTTTTCAATATCCTGAAGAATGTAAACAGTTGCAGTTTCATCTGCGGTAAGTCTACAGTCGTTTATGTAGTTAATTACTGTTGCAACGTCAGGTGCGGGGTTATTAATGTCAGTACCGTCGCCTGTACCGCCGTATTTTACATAGTATTCATATACCTTATCGTAATTCTTTTCAAAGGTTACAGTATATTCACCTGCGCCTGTTTGAGAAAGGTCAAGCACACCGTTTTCAGATTCTTTAGTTGTACCATCTGCCTTAGTAGCAATAGCTTTAACACCATTTGCAACAGCAAACTTACCAGTTTCACCGTTTATAAAATCAATATTATCCTTTACGCTCTTATCTACATTAATAAACCAAACGTCTGCTTTAGCTGTTTTTTCTTCTGTTGAATAAATGTCTAAACTGCAAATATCGGAATACAAATTATTAAAAGAAGTGCTTCTTATTGCTTGTACGCCGCCTTTTACTACTAAGCTGGTGCATTCTCCGAATTCGAAGTTACTTGTTGAACCTGTTAGTCTTAAGTTAAGGTTCTTATCAAGTACTGATGCATATGAGTTTCCCTTACCGCCTAAAGAAAGTCTTCCACAATAAGGAGCGCCTGTAACAGCGATTGTAACATCATTTTCGAAATTATAGTTAGCATCACCTGCTACAGTTGGGAAACCTGTGTATCC
>JAZRMY010000069.1:0-14479 GCA_045647925.1 Acutalibacteraceae bacterium
GGATGCAAATGCCTTTTGCGAAAAAGCAAAGAAATACGAACTCTTGTTAGTACCAAGCGATTCTTTCGGTTTTGAGGGCTATGTAAGAATCAGTTACTGCGTAAGCACAAGCCAGATTGAAAAGTCTTTACCTTACTTTAAAAAACTTATTGAAGAGTATAAATAGTAATAAAAATCCCGATTTTAAAATTATTTTTTAAAATCGGGATTTTTTGCTTGACTTTTAACTTTACGGTGCTATAATGTAAGCAAATTTAATAGGTTTTTTGCTTGTTGCAAAGGGAGAGTGTGTTTATGAGACCGATAAAACCCATATCAACCATTGAAAATCTTACCGAAGACGAATTGCTTCGGCTTGAGAATGATTTTCTTGAAAAGTACTGCAAACCGAATGCAAAAGAGTCGTTTTTAAAAAATCTTTTGCGGATTTGTAAGGGTCATAAAAAGCAGATGTTTTTTTCTGTTATTTTTTGTGTTTTGCAGTTGAGTGCGATGTTATTTATTCCTATTGCAACATCAAATATTATAAATGCATTAGTTGAAAATACATCGTCCACTGCTCACAAAATTCTAACAAATTTAGCAGTGGCTTTATTTTTGCTTATTATAAATTATCCTTTGCAAATAATTTATAGAAAACTTTTATATAATTCAACCCGTTCTATTGAAGCAACGCTGCGCGCGGCAATTATTGCAAAGCTTCAGCGCCTTACGATTAGCTTTAACAAGCGTATGGCATCGAGTAGAATACAGTCAAAAATAATGCGCGATGTTGACGCTATAAGAAACCTTATTGTGTCAATTCTTATTAACGGCACCCATATAATTGTAAACCTTACTACAATAATTATTGTTATGCTCGTTAAAGGGTGTTGGCAGCTTCTTTTATTCTTTATTTTATGTGCGCCCGTTTTGATGATTATTGTTAAATCGCTTAAAAAGATTATAAGTGAAAAGAACCGCGATTACCGTATAACAATGGAAAACACAACCTCACGCGTTGTAGATATGGTAGAATTAATTCCTGTTACTAAGGCTCACTCGCTGGAAAATATTGAAGTTAAGAAAATGTCCAAATTAGTGGGTGATACTTCAAGAATCGGCTATCAGGCGGATATGGTTTCGAGTAAGTTTATGGTACTAATCTGGCTTGTAATGCAGTTTTTCAATCTTGGTAGTCTTGTGCTGATTACATATATGGCGTTTAAGGGTATAATTAGAATTGGTGATATACCGCTTTATCAGAATTATTTTGAAAAGTTTATGGGTAATGTTAGTACAATACTTAACCTTGTACCAACAATTATTGCGGGTTCGGAATCGGTAAGCAGTGTTGGTGAAATTTTAAAATCACACAGTATTGAAGACAACGAAAATAAAAAGCCGATTAACAACTTAAAAGGTGACTTCGAATTTAAAGATGTTGAATTCCATTATGACGATGACGACCGTAAAATTTTAAACGGACTTAATATTAAAATTAAAGCGGGAGAGACAGTTGCTTTTGTAGGTGAATCGGGTTCGGGAAAATCAACCGCTATGAATATGCTTACAGGTTTTTATTTCTCAACCGGTGGTAAGCTTTTGGTAGACGGTGTTGATATTAAGGAAATCGACCTTAAAAGCTATCGTAACAATTTGGCTGTTGTACCGCAAAACAGTATTTTATTCTCGGGTACGATAAGGGATAATATAACCTACGGCGCGCCAAGGGTGAGCGAAGCGTATTTACAAAAAATTATTGATTTAGCGTGTCTGCGTGATGTTATAGAAAACCAACCCAACGGGCTTGATACAATGGTGGGCGAGCGTGGCGGCAACCTTTCGGGTGGTCAAAAGCAACGTATTTCAATTGCACGCGCGCTTATAAGAAATCCTAAGGTTATAATCTTCGACGAGGCTACAAGCGCGCTTGATACCGTATCAGAAAAGCACATTCAAACCGCTATTGATAATCTTTCTAAGGATAAAACAACCTTTATTGTAGCGCATAGACTTTCTACAATTAAAAATGCAGATAAGATTGCAGTTATTAAAGACGGTAAATGTGTTGAGTTCGGCACATATGATGAATTGCTCGAATTAAAAGGCGAATTTTACCGATTCAGACAAATGCAAATATAAATAAAAGAAGCTTCTTTCGAAGCTTCTTTTTTATTTTATTAACTTGTAGGTTTTTGTATTGTAATCTACAACCGTTTTACTTCCATTGGAATAAACGGTTTCAAATACATTTGGCTCAATTTCGCTATGGTTTTCAATAAATTCATATTGTAAATAATCGAATTCGCTGTAAATATCAGCCATCTTTTTCATACATTCGGTACTGTAATCAATTTCTTCCTTTGTGTTGCAGTGGAAATCGCCCTTTGCAATCCAGTTTTTACCGTCAGAAACAAATTGCGCGTAGTAATAGCCTTGCGGTTTTCCGCCATATTCGATTACTTTAAGTAAATCATCAGGATTATCACTTGAAGTGGGGTTTACTGTACGGGAATATGGATTAGATGCTACGATACCGTGGTAGATAATCTGCCAGAAGGGAACATTTTTATCGCACATATAATCGCTTGCGCCCTTTGTGTAATCCTCAAAGGAAACGTAAAGCGAATAGTCACAATTTCTAAGTGAATGGTCAAATGAGCACTCACAACCAACCGAGCCGAAAATACCTTTAATATCCTTGAAAAGCTTTTCAAAAAGCTTGCAAGCTTCGCGCTTGTTTATTGGGTGTTCTTTGCTGTGGCAATCACGCGCGGGGGAACAGGTGATAACATCTATGTAGTGCATACCTCTGAAGCCAAGCTCTGCAAGAGGTGGGAGCGTTTCCATAGCATTGTCATACGCTTTAATTGGGCACACATTATATCTTGTGCCGCCTGCCCAATAGGATTCCTCAATGCTATAGCTTCCGTCACGGTTTAAAGCTAAATCTTCATATCTGAAATTATTTGCAATTTGGTATGCATCGGTACTGTTTGTGTGGCAGGTTACGGCATAGCCGTACTTTTTAGCGCAGTCCATAACCCTTTTAAGACCTTCTTCACCGCCCAAGGTTTCCTCAATAGGCAGGATTTGCGGCCAACGTCCGTCATGTCCCTTTACATTACACCCAACAAGGCAGAATTCTATTTTTTCAATACCTGCTTGGTGGTAGGCTTCCATAAGATTTACCACATCATCAAATGTACAAGCAACGTGCATTTCGGGTTCGTTTTCTAAGGTTTGGTCGAAAACCTCACACGGAACAGGCTTCCAACCCATACGGATACGAACGTTAATTGATTTTAATGAGTATTCGGTTTCGGGAGTAAGACGTTCTTTAATTGGCATAAAACCGTGGTTTAACTGATAATTACGGTATAATTTAGCCATATCGCAGTAGGTAGCGTCTTTTTTATCAATTTTATGGAATTCTACCTTAATTGTTTCAAATGGCTTATATCCGTCAATCAAAAAGCGAATAGTATAAGTATATTGATTATTCTTTACATTTATTACCTGAATTGCACTATTTGGCATACCTGTAACTATTGCAACGTGGCATAAATCTTTGTGCTTTAGCGCGAAAACAGGTATAAAGCATTCGTTCTGAATAAATTCCGTATCCTTTCTTTCTTTAAAGTATCCAATACCAAAATCACGGTTTCCGCTACGTCCCGCGTTTAAAAAATAAAAGCCTTCATCGCCTGCAAAAATAGGATTGTTATGTAAAACTATTTCGGCATATTCAATTTCGCTATAATCCGAAATACCCTTAAGGGCTACCTCGGTTACTGCGCTTGATAATTCCTTAATTTCAGCATTTACGGTTTTTTCGGTACCGTTTTTAAATTTTATTAAAAAAGTGTTCATTATAAAAACCCCTTAATATACTTTTAATCGTCGCTTTTAACTATAAATGCAAAATCTATACAACCGTTTCCGTGTTCAAAAATAACATTGCTCAGGTTTTTAGAGTATGCAACCGCTGTACTTTGGAACATAAGCGGAATAACGTTATTTGATTTAAGCATATTAACCTGTAACTCGGAAAGGTTTTGCCCCGTGTAGTTAATACCGAATTTTTGTAAATACTCTGCCATTTCGGGCGAATCGGCAGAAATGGGGAATATGCTCATACTGTATGTTTGGTCTATAATCTGCGGATGAAGAACACTAGGCGCAGAAACTGCTTCAATATTTATAAATGCACCTAAATTATTTTGCCAATGGCCTACAATGTCGGTAACAACATTTTTTGAAAGACCGTCGTCATAATAAAAAAGCATTAATGACGGGAATTTTTTGCCGTCTAATTTTTTAACCTCATTTGAAAAAAGCTTTTTAGCGTTGTTAAGGTCATAGGCAGTCATACCCGAAGCTTTAATGTTGCTGTTTAAAACGGGCGGAAAAATTGAATTTGCAACCGAATACCCGTCCTTAAGGCTCTTTTTAAATACCTTACCGTTTGAAAGACTGGCAAAGCTTTTTCTGATACCGCTTGGAATATCATCCGAAAGGGTTAAAAACCAACAAATATTTTCAAAGGATTTTATTTTAAAATCCGATTTTTTAAGCGTTGAAATTTCGTAGGAAGAAACAAAAGCTATATCAGCATCCTCGGCAACAAGAATCTCACTTGGAGCCAACTCTTCACTGTTAGATAGGAAAACAGCCGCGTTTTTGGCTATAAAATCACCGCGGTAGTTATTGTTTTTATAAAGGCGAATGCCGAAAATATCCTTTGCCCATTTGGAAAGCTTATAGCTTCCGTTTGAAAGTATATTATCCTTAAACATACCGTATTTTCCTGCCGATTCGTAGAAGAACTTTTCGTTACAGGGCATAGCAACAGATGTTGTAAGGGTGTTTTCAAAGTTTTTATCCTCGTAGGCTAATTCTATTTTTAAAGTGTGCTTATCGGTAGCGGTAACACCTAAGGAATTAATATTTGCTTTGCCGTTGTTAATTTCCTTTGCATTTTTTATACAGTATAAACGGGAAGCGAAGGGGGATTTGGTTTCGGGATTTACAGCGCGTTTTAAAGCAAAAACAAAATCATGTGCAGTTATTGGTTCTTCATTATGCCATTGTACATCTTCTCTAAGCTTGAAGGTGTATGTTAAACCGTTTTTATTATAACTTTCTGCCACACCGGGTAATATTTTACCTTTTTCATCTTTTCTAAGAAGACCCTCGAAAACATTTCTTACAATAAGCAGTTCGGTATCGCTCGAAGCAATCTGTGGGTCAAGGGTTACGGGTCTTTCGGGAAGCTGAAAATATATGTAAGCCTTATCGGTATCGTCACAACCTACAACGCTAAATAATAAAAGTATAGTAAGCAAGAAGCAAATAATTCGTTTCATATTTAAATTCCTTTCGGTAACATAATTACATTATATTACATCTCTTAAGAAATTTCAATAAAACCAATAAAAAAAGGTGAACACATCCTTGAATGTGTTCACCTTTATATTTAATCGCGCGGTACAGCGTCTCTTCTGAAGAGTAGGGAAATGCACCATACACCTGCAAGGGCAATTACGGTATAGATAATTCTGCTTATAATAGCAGTGCTACCGCCAAAAGCCCAGGCAACAAGGTCAAAACTGAAAAGTCCTACAAGTCCCCAGTTAAGAGCGCCGATTATTACAAGAATTAAGCAAATTTTATCAAACATTTTTTTCAACTCCTTTGGTTAATACTATCATTAACAGAAATTGAAAAAATATTCAAAAAAATCAGCAGTTTTTTAGACTGCTGATTAAAAATTAATTAAAATTCATAATGCTGTTCATATCATAAAGTCCTGCGGGCTTTCCACACAAGAATTTTGCGGCACGTAAAGCACCGACTGCAAATACTTCTTTAGAAAGCGCTTGGTGAGAAAGGGTTATAACCTCGTCTCTGCCGGCGTAAATAACGTCGTGTTCACCGACAATTGTACCGCCTCTTACAGAGTGTATACCAATTTCGTTTTTAGGACGTTTGTTACGCTTTGAGTGGCGGTCATATTCATAGTTAAGATTATCACCAAACTCTTCGTTTATAGCATTTGCAAGCATAATTGCAGTACCTGAGGGCGCGTCAATTTTTTGGTTATGGTGTTTTTCAATGATTTCAATATCGAAATCCGTTCCCAAAATTTTTGCGGCTTTTTGTGCTAAGGAACAAAGCAAATTAACACCAATTGACATATTAAAGGTAAAGAATATAGGAATAATTTTAGAATATTCTTTAATTTTTTCAATTTGCGCTTCGGAGTATCCTGTGGTTGCAAGGACTACGGGCATATTCTTTTCTTTAGCGTAAGCTAAAATATCGTCAAGCAAAGAAATATGCGAAAAGTCGATAATAATATCTGCATCCACGTTAATATCCTTAAAGCTTTCAAAAATTGGGTAATCCTTACCATTATTAAATTTATCAATACCGGCAACTATTTTAATCAAACTGTCGTTTTGGGCGCAAGAAGTGATATTTCCGCCCATTTTACCGCTTGCCCCTACAAGTATTGCTTTTATCATTATTTCACATCCAATAAATCACATTCAATTAGCTTTTGTTTTAGGTTTTCAAGTTTTTGTTTGTTCATAGGGTATAAAGGCAGTCTGCAAGGACCAACATTATATCCTAATAAATTCATTGCCTCTTTTATAGGAACGGGATTAACGTCAGAGAATAGTGCGCCTATCAGTCCCATATATTTAACCTGCATTTTGCTCGCTTCGATTTTTTGAGCGTCAAGATACTTTAAACACATATCGTGTATTTCTTTTGGCAAAATGTTGGAAACAACCGAAATAACACCAATACCGCCTAAAGACATTATTGGAATAATCTGGTCATCATTCCCCGAATAAATCTCTAAATCATCACCGCAAAGGTATTTCGTTTTAGCAACCTTTGTAAGATTGCCCGAAGCCTCTTTAGTAGCGACTATATTGGGGTGGCGGGATAATTCTTTATAGGTTTCGGGTTCAATATCAATCCCTGTACGCGAGGGAACATTGTAAAGAATTATCGGTTTACCAACACGGTCGGCAATGTAGTTATAATGCGCTATAAGACCCGCTTGTGAGGTTTTATTGTAGTAGGGAGTAACCATTAAAAAAGCATCGGCTCCCAATTTTTCGGCGTCAGAACAGAGTTCTACCGAATAGACTGTATCATTACTTCCTGTACCTGCAATTACAGGTATTTTTTTATTGGCTTTGTTTGTTGCAACTTCTATTACTTTCAAGTGTTCCTGGTAGCGCAAGGTCGACTTTTCACCCGTTGTTCCGCAAATCACAAGAGCGTCAATGCCGTTATTAATTTGACTTTGAACAAGCGATTCTAAACAGCTAAAGTTTACACTGCCGTCAGAATTCATTGGGGTTACAAGTGCGGTTGCGGCTCCTTCGAAGATTTTTGCTTTCACAAAACCACTCCCGAAAATAATTAGTCCATATAACCTTTAGCACAAAGTAATTCAGCGAGTAATACAGCACCTCCTGCAGCTCCCCTTAATGTGTTGTGGGAAAGACATACAAATTTATAGTCATATTGACTGTCTTCACGAAGACGGCCAACAGAAACCGCCATACCGCCTTCAAGGTCACGGCAAAGCTTGGTTTGCGGCATATTGTCTTCGGTAAAGTAGTTAAGGAATTTTTTAGGTGCGTGGGGAAGCTCTAATTCCTGTGGAGCACCCGAGAAGTTATCCCATACGTTTAAAATTTCTTCCTTAGAAGGTTTGTTTTTGAAGGTTACGAAAACTGCTGCCATGTGACCGTCTGACACGGGAACACGTAAGCACTGAGCAGTAAATTTAGGTTCGCTTGCGGTAACAATTTCGCCGTTTTCAACAGTGCCCCAAATCTTAAGCGGTTCTTTCTCGCTCTTTTCTTCTTCGCCACCGATAAAGGGGATTACATTATCAACCATCTCAGGCCATCTTTCAAAGGTTTTACCTGCGCCTGAAATTGCCTGATACGTACAAACTAAAACTTTATCAACACCGAATTCTTTATCAAGCGGATAAATAGCGGGTACGTAGCTTTGGAGTGAGCAGTTTGACTTAACTGCGATAAAGCCTTTTTTGGTACCAAGGCGCTTTCTTTGTGCTTCGATTACTTCAGCGTGGTTATCATTGATTTCAGGAATAACCATAGGAACATCGGGAGTAAATCTGTGCGCCGAGTTGTTAGAAACAACAGGGCATTCGTGCTTAGCATAAGTTTCTTCCAATGCCTTGATTTCGTCCTTTTTCATATCAACTGCACAGAAAACAAAATCAACCTTAGAAACGATTGTTTCAATGTCAGCAACTGCATCGTAAACAAGCATATCCTTAAGATTTTCGGGCATTTCCTTTGTCATTGCCCAACGGTTGCCAACAGCATCCGCATAAGTTTTACCTGCACTACGGCTACTTGCAGCAAGGCAGGTTACGTTAAACCACGGGTGGTCGCAAAGCAATAAAGCGAAGCGTTGACCTACCATACCGGTAGCACCGATAATACCAACGTTGTATTTTTTCATAATGAACATCCTTTCAAGAAATAAATTTAGACTTGATATAATCTTAAATTTACAATATAATATATTAATATACCATTGACGGTTATTTTTGTCAAATAAAAATGAAGGAAAGATTACTCTAAAAATGCGTACAAGCGATTTTTATTACGATTTACCCGAGGAGCTTATTGCTCAAACACCACTTAAACAACGAAACCATTCAAGATTACTTGTGTTAGGAAAGCAAAGCGGTGAGGTTTGCCATACCCGTTTTGATACTTTAAAAAGTTATTTAAAAAGTGGCGACTGTTTGGTTTTAAATAACACCCGTGTACTTCCTGCAAGAATTTACGGGGAAAGAAAAGACACGGGCGCAATTGTTGAATTTGTGCTTTTGAAACAAAAAGAAATTAATGTTTGGGAATGCTTAGCGGGTCCCGGTAAAAAAGCAAAAGAGGGGCACGAATTTAAGTTTTCGGATAAACTTTCGGCGAGTGTTTTGGAGGTTTTGCCCGACGGTAACCGTATTTTAAAATTCGAAGCAAAAGGCGAATTTTTTGCGGTACTAGACGAAGTAGGTCAAATGCCGTTACCGCCATATATTAAAGAAAAGCTTAACGATAAGGAACGCTACCAAACGGTTTATTCAAAGGAATTAGGCTCTGCCGCGGCACCAACTGCGGGGCTACACTTTACAACCGAAATGCTTAACGAACTAAAGGAAATGGGTGTAAATATCGCTTATGTTACCTTGCACGTTGGGCTTGGTACTTTCAGACCTGTTAAGGTAGACGATGTGACCGAACACAAAATGCACTCAGAACATTACAGTATTACTAAGGAAACTGCCGATATTATTAATGCAACTAAGCAAAACGGCGGCAGAGTAATTTGTGTTGGAACTACAAGCTGCAGAACGGTTGAAAGCGCAATGCAAAAGTTCGGTGAAATTAAAGAATGCAGTGATGATACAAGCATCTTTATTTACCCCGGTTATGAATTTAAGTGTATGGACGGACTTGTAACAAACTTCCATTTACCCGAAAGTACGCTTATTATGTTAGTATCTGCTTTTGCAGGCTATGAAAATACAATGAACGCTTATAATATTGCCGTTGCGGAAAAATACAGATTTTTCAGTTTCGGCGATGCAATGCTTATAATATAGGAGTTAAAATGTATAAATTATTAAAACAAGAAAATTCTGCCCGTAGGGGAGAATTTGTTACAAACAAAGGCACAGTACAAACACCTGCGTTTATGAACGTTGCAACCTGCGGTGCAATTAAGGGTGCGGTTTCTGCCGAAGACCTTAAAACACTCGGTTGTCAGGTAATGCTTTCTAATACTTATCATTTACACATACGCCCCGGTGACGAGGTTATAAAGGAATGCGGTGGACTTCATAAATTTTCAACCTGGGACGGTCCTATTTTAACCGATAGCGGCGGATTTCAGGTCTTTTCACTTTCTTCACTTAGAAAAATTGAAGAAGAGGGCGTAACCTTTGCTTCGCACATAGACGGTAAGCGAATTTTTATGGGACCTGAAGAAAGTATGCAAATTCAGTCAAATTTAGGCTCAACTATCGCTATGGCGTTTGATGAATGTGTTGAAAACCCTGCCGAATATTCATATTCAAAGGCTTCGTGTGAGCGGACTACCCGTTGGTTAAAGCGCTGTAAAACAAAGATGGATGAACTCAATTCTCTTGAAACTACAATTAACCGCGAGCAAATGCTTTTTGGTATTAATCAGGGTTGCACCTATAAAGACCTTAGAGTTAATCATATGAAAGAAATTCGCGAATTAGACCTTGACGGTTATGCAATCGGCGGTTTAGCCGTAGGTGAGCCGAGTGAAGTTATGTACGATATTATTGAAACCGTAACCCCGCATATGCCGAATGATAAAATAAGATATTTAATGGGCGTTGGCACACCCGCTAATATACTTAATGCGGTTGAGCGCGGTGTAGATTTGTTTGACTGTGTAATGCCTAGCCGTAATGCCCGTCACGGCCATTTGTTTACAAGTGAGGGTATAATTAATATCAATAACGAAAAGTATAAGTATGATATGCGACCGATTGATGAAAACTGCGGTTGTCCCGTTTGTTCAAGATACTCTAGGGCATATATCCGCCATCTTCTTAAAAGTCAGGAAATGCTATCTCAAAGACTTCTTGTTATGCATAATCTGTGGTTTTATAATCACCTTATGGAAGATATCCGTAATGCCCTTGATAACGGCAATTTCGCCGAATTTAAACGCGAAAAGGAAATTATTTACGCTAAAAGAATATGATACTTGCATTTTGTGTTCTTTTAATGTATAATACTTTAAGATTAATTTTTGGAGGAAAAATAAATGAATTTTAGTATGCTTACTCTTGCTGATGCACAGACTACAGGCGGTATGAATCCGTTGGTTTTAATAGTTGTTTATGCAGCAATTTTCGGTGCAATGTGGTTTTTCTTTATTCGTCCGCAACGCAAAAAGCAAAAAGAAGAAAAGAAAATGCGTGAAAATTTACAGGTTGGCGATGAAGTTGTAACAATCGGCGGTATTTATGGCAGAGTTGTTTCTTTAAAGGAAGATACAATGGTTATCGAATCTTTAAGCGACCACAGCAAGCTTACTCTTGCTCGTTGGGCTTTACAGTCTAACCTTACCGTTCATGACGACGTACCTTCTAAATAATAATGGTATAAGTTTTGTCCCTTTTGAATATACTTTGAAATAAGGTATATTTGAAAGGGAGTTTTTTTATGGCTAAGGATAAACTAAACGATAAAAAGAAATATATTAACATTCTAATAGCCGCTTTAATTTGGGTTGCAATAACGTTAGGCTTTATTTTACTTTTTGCGGCGGTTATGTATTTAATAGAGGGCGGTTATGAGTATTCGCCGCTTTTTGCTACAATTTCTGCCGCAATGGGTACGCTGTTTGCTTCAATGTATTTAGCAAGAAAAGTGGGTAAGAATGGGCTTTTAATCGGTGGAGCAGTAGGTATTGTAGTTTTCGTTTTACTGATAATAACTGCATTTATTTTTAATAATTCATCTTTGGGAATCAATACGCTTTTCCGCTTTATAATTATTATGCTTTCTTCACTTATAGGCGGTGTAATTGGCGTTAATAAAAACAGTAATCCTAAATACATATAAAAAAAGCGACCGTTTGGTCGCTTTTAATTATTTACAATAGCTTCATATACACTGTCAAACTGTTCTTTTGCCTGATTGCTTGTGTTTGTATTCTGAGTGATTTTTTCACGGGTTTCATCTAAGGATTTTAAAAGGTTGTTAACTTCATTAACAAAATCATCACTTGTTTTAACAATACTGTCTCTAAGGGCGTTAAGCGAATCGTGAGCCTCGTCAATAGAGGAAAGATTTTTCTCTACTTCCAAGTTTGTAAGCTCGGCATTTTCCCTAGAATTTGCCATAATGGCCTGTGCATTTGCCTGAGCCACTAAATAAAGCTTTCCTATATTTTCTGAAAGGCGTTCAATTTCTTCGTATTTTTCATTAAAGGCGTTAAGCTTTTCTTCAACAATAGCCTTTTCACCCATTAATTTTTCATAATCTTCCTTAGAAAGCTTAAGCTCTTTTGCAAGATTTTCTGCCTTTTCATTTAACATATCTGTTTTTTGGGCAAACGATTTATGCATCTTTTGAATATATGATGCAACATCATCACAATTAAAGCCAAATAAACTTTTTCTAAATCCTACTGACATTTTTTTCGTTCCTTTTTATTTAAATTTTAATATTACTAAAACTGCGGCAATAACGCTTGCTAACGCTAACGTAGCGGCAACGCATATTGCAATAATTTTTCCTGTATTATTTTTCTTTTCCTTTTTTGGTGCTTTAACGGAATTAGCATCTACACTTTCATATTCTGTAGCCGATTCTTCAGTAGAAGCAACCGTGCTTTGAGTTTTTGAAACAGTAGATGAAGTATTATTGGTTTGCGAGCTTGTAACAGAGGATGTACTCGAGTTAGCAACTTGCGTAGGCTTGCTTTGGGTAACGGGTTTTTCAACGTAAGCGTTTTGAATAAGTGTTAAAGCATCGTCATCATCGGTTGCGGTTAAAAACGCCTTTGCTTCGGCAGAGGGTACTTCGGGCCCTGAGTATTCACCGAAGGTATTATAAATATAATTCCAGGTTACAACCTCAATTTCACCGTTTTTACTTTTAATGTATTCTAAAATTTCACGTAAAGCGCCTGTATCTTCACCGGCGGCATCACTTGTAATTTCACTGTAGCCATGAGCAGAAAGAATAATCCATTCGTTATTCTCTATAGCTTTGTTTATCATATCCTTAATGCCGTTCATGGTTTTATAATTCATAAAGGTACGGCTTTTTTTATACTGCGCCGAAATACCCGAAGCGTTGGAATATTTGTAATACTTACGGGCAACCGTTTCAACAAGCGCAAAATCGGCAGAACCCTCATCGCCGCCGCTTCCAACCTGAATCATACCGTTAACATTAAGACCTAAGTTTGTAAGGCGCTTCCAGGAAGAGCCGAGTTCTTTTTCAATTCCTTCAACGGTGTAAATACCTGTACTAGCGCCGTAAACATTTCTGTCGGGATTTTTGCTTTTCTCTTCAGAGGTTATGGGCATGTGTTTATAACCGTGGGATAATATTTCACCGCCGTTTTGCTGAATTGAAAGTATAACCTTATGTAATTCGCTATCCTTTTGTACACGGTTTGCAATAATAGCGCAACTCATCGGCATACCGTATTCTTCAAACAATTCGGCAACCTCTTTTGTGAAAGGCATTCTGCCATCATCAAAAATAAAGGTAACGTAGCCTTTGTCAAAACTTTTCATAGAAAAATCCTCCGCTGCGCTTGCAGATAGAAAAGTAAAGGGTAAAGCGAGAATTAATGCTACTAAAAGCGAAATAACTTTCTTAAAAATCAAGATTTCTCACCCTATATATTAGTAATTAAATACTAACATAACTAATTTTAAAAATCAAGCATAACTTTGGTTTGACTTTTTCTAATATAAATAGTAATATATTATAGTAATATTTAGTGGAGTTATTGTAATGGATTTTTTAGATTTAAGACGTAAGGTTATAAAGAAATATTTTGGAAGAATGAACGACCGCCAGTTTGAAGCAGTAACCACTGTAGACGGTCCTGTTTTAGTGCTTGCAGGTGCGGGTAGCGGAAAAACTACCGTACTTGTAAACCGCATACTTAACCTTGTTAAATTCGGTAACGGGTATAACAGTACATTCATTCCAAATGTAAGTGATGATGATATAAAAGCAGGTGAGGATTTCCTTAATGGTGTTACCGATTTTGTGCCTGACAGAGTTTTCGGTGCAAATGAAGTAAAGCCTTGGAATATACTTGCTATTACCTTTACAAATAAGGCCGCAGGCGAACTTAAAGAGCGTATTGCCGCAAAGCTAGGCGACGATGCTTTGGATATCTGGGCGGGTACATTCCACTCGGTTTGCGGAAAATTTCTCAGAAGAAACGCTGAGAGAATTGGTTTCAATTCCGATTTTACCATTTATGATACCGATGACCAGAAGCGTCTTATGAAGCAGATACTTAAGGACAATAATATTGACGATAAAATTATGCCCCCGAAATCTGCTCTTTCCGCCATATCATCTGCAAAGGATTCCCTTATCGACCCCGATGAGTTTGAAAGCACTATCGGTAATGATATAAGGCAAAAAATGATAGCAGGTCTATATAGAGAATATCAAAAACGCCTTAAAAATGCAGGGGCTATGGACTTTGACGATATGATTTTCTATACCGTAAAGCTCCTCGAAGAAAACCCCGATGTTCTCGAATATTTGGGAAGCCGCTTTAAGTATATAATGGTGGATGAGTATCAGGATACCAACCACGCTCAATACCGCCTTATCAGTTTGCTTTCGGGTATTCATAAAAACCTTTGCGTTGTAGGCGATGACGATCAGAGCATCTA
>JAZRMY010000070.1:0-1052 GCA_045647925.1 Acutalibacteraceae bacterium
ATCCGCGCGCCCGGCCGTTTCAAATTCGAGGAGCATAACGTTGCCGCTCATTCTTGGAAAGTGGCGCAGTATGCGATGTTTTTTGCGACAATTGAAGAAATGCAAGGTGCACAAATTAATTGGAAGTCGCTTTATGAAAAAACAATTAATCATGATTTTGCCGAAGTGTTCATTGGTGATATTAAAACGCCTGTAAAGCATTCAAGCCCTAAGTTAAAGGAAATGCTTGCAGTCGTTGAGGAAAAAATGATGGAGAACTTCATCCTTGAAGAAATACCTGCAGAATTTCAGGCAGTTTTCTTTGACCGAATGAAAGAAGGCAAAGACGCAACAATTGAAGGTCGCCTACTTGAATTCGCAGATAAGCTGGACCAATTTTACGAAGCATTTGCAGAGTTAAAACGAGGTAACACAGATATCGAGTTCATTTATATGTACCAAAAAGCACTATCAAAATTACTCGATTTACCATTGCCCAATAGCGTTCATTATTTCCGCGATGAAATTTTACGAGATGCATTGGCAGAAGAAGCACGAATTGACCTTAAAGCATTAACAGAGGATATTTTAAAAAGTAAATAACGGTTCGTAAAGTTTTCCATAAGAATTGGAAAGCTTTTTTATTTATCTCCAAACTGTCATATAACACATTCATCCCACCTCCTATTACTATGAATTATATCGATATAACAAAAACCCATTCACACACTTTGCGTCCACCTATTACTATGGAAAATCAGCAGTCTTTCATTTGACAAAATTGTTGCTGTGTACTTACTTGCACAAAGCAAAAACTTAACATACAATAGCATTGAAGCTACGTTGTACGTATAATATTAAGTTTTAACCTTTATACAGTAACAGGGAGTTTTATATCCAAGCTGGAATGGCGGGCCCGGGCTCTTTTGACCTCGGGATAAACAGGAAAGCTTATGCGGACACCCACTTTGAGAAGTGTGGTTTAAAACTTTCTATATAAATACGGCATCGTGGCTTTTGCCATTAAGAAAGCTTATATACCAATGTTTATATTCCTTCATCGCATCTAAGCG
>JAZRMY010000071.1:0-1239 GCA_045647925.1 Acutalibacteraceae bacterium
ATCTTCAAAAGCCGGTCGTGATAAGGGCTACTTTATGGTTATCGTAAAGTATGAAAACGGCTTTGCTTACGTGTGCGATGGTAAAGAGCGTCCGCTTGAACGACCAAAGCGCAAAAATGAAAAGCATTTAGCCTTTACAAATACCGTTCTTGAACCCGACAGCTATAAAAACAATAAACAATTAAAAAAGGCACTTGCGGTGTATAGAGATACCGCAAAATTTAAGGAGGAACCGTAATGTCAAAACAAGACATGATAGAGCTTGAAGGCACCGTTGTTGAAGCAATGCCTAACGCAATTTTTAAAGTAGAAATCCAAGGCGGACATCAAATTTTAGCTCATATTTCCGGCAAACTTCGTATGAATTTTATCAGAATTTTGCCAGGCGATAAGGTTACAGTTGAAATGTCCCCGTATGACCTGTCTAAAGGACGCATTACTTGGCGTTCAAAATAACAGTCAAAATTTGAAGGAGGTATAATCCAAATGAAAGTCAGACCTTCTGTTAAAAAGATTTGTGAAAAATGCAAAATTATTAAACGTAAAGGCAAGATTATGGTAATTTGCGAAAACCCCAAACACAAACAACGTCAGGGTTAATTTACGCTTAATGGTTAGCGACGTTTTTCGCTGACAAGAAAAAAATGGAGGTGCTTTGATCAATGGCACGTATTGCTGGTGTTGACCTTCCGAATAATAAGCGAGTTGAAATTGGACTTACTTACATTTTCGGCATCGGTCTTACTACATCTAAAAAAATCCTTGCTGACACAGGCATTGACCCTGATGTTAGATGTAAGGACTTAACTGAAGATGATATCTCAAAATTGCGTGAATATATCGACCACAACCTTCAGGTAGAAGGTGACCGTCGTCGCGCTATCGCATTTGATATCAAAAGACTTATCGAAATTGGTAGCTATCGTGGTTTGCGTCATCGCAAGAACTTGCCCGTAAGAGGTCAACGTTCAAAAACTAACGCACGTACACGTAAAGGTCCTGCAAAGACCGTTGCTAACAAGAAGAAATAAGTAGGAGGAAGAAATAATGGCTACTGCTAAAAAGGCGACTGCTACTCGTCGTCGTCGCGAAAAGAAAAATATTGAACGTGGTGCCGCTCATATCCAATCTACCTTCAACAATACTATTGTAACCCTCACCGATACACAAGGTAACGCTCTTTCATGGGCTTCCGCTGGTGAGTTAGGTTTCCGCGGTTCAAGAAAATCCACTCCATTC
>JAZRMY010000072.1:0-3535 GCA_045647925.1 Acutalibacteraceae bacterium
AAACAGTCTGTTATGGCGGTGGTTTCGCTTAACTATTCGGAAGCCTCTTTAGCACAAAATTCAAACGGCACAAGATACAATATGTCTGAAATCATTTGTGACGAGGTTGTGGAAAAAGCTATTAAAATGGGTGCCTTCGAAAACGTAACGGTAAAGCAGCTTAAAAATTGTTTGTCCGTATATCCTTATGTTCAGGGCGATGTGGATGATAAGGCAAATTACCATATATCCACAGAATTTATTGTGGAGTATCACGCATCAAAACACACAGAACACCTTGATTCAGAAAACGTAATTATGTTAATTACAAGCGCCTATAAGGAATATTACATAGAAAAGTACACCGATAATTTCAGCCTTGCAACGCAAAAAGAAAAACCCAATTTCGCTGATATGGAGTATATGGATATAGTAACGTATTTCAATAAGGAAACAACATCGGTTTTGAACTATCTTTACGGAATGGCTGAAAAGGGCACAAGTTTTGTAACCGAAAACGATTCAACCTTTAACTCAATTGCGGGTAAGGTGCATCAGTTCAAGGAAACTCAAATAGAACAAAACTTGAAATCTTTAATATTGCAATACGGCATAGTTAAGGATAAATCGGGATACATAGACCGACTTTTATATCAAAACAAAAATACAGATTTTGATAAGCAAAAGAATTCTGCGTCCTTTAACCTTTGTAATCAAGCAATTGATATGTATTCAGAAGAAATGACAAGAATCGTTTTAGTTCCAACGTGGGACGGAAGCGGAAAATACTATATGGGCCGAACCAAAGTGGGTGTTGATGAACTTTCTGTTCAAGCTACCACGTTTAGTGATAATGTTGCTTCGAATAAAAAGGAAATGATGGACAACCAACTTGTTATCGAAAAGATAGAAAACGCAACAAAAAATTCAACTGCAAATGAACAAGCAGATGCACTTATAGCGACAATTGATAAAAGCATAGACAACTTTAAGACTGAGGCAATTAAGGCGGGCAGAGAGTATTCAAACTATACAATGAATCAATGTATCGCCGTCAGCGTTTCGGGAACCTCGCTTTTCAGTGAACTTAAAACAATTGCCGTGTTTGCGGCTTTTGCCTATTTGTCGCTTATGTTGCTCTCAATTTCTAAAAAATTCCCTAAACATTAAACATAAAATCATAAGGAAGGTGGAAAAATGAAAAATTTTCAGATAATGAGATATCTAAAAAAACTTTTGCCAATCATTGTGGTTTTATGCGTTTTGGCTACTTGTGCCATTAACCTTAAACTTAAAAATTCCAACACCTACGTAGCTTCAGAGGTTATTCATTATAACGACCCTGCGGCAGAAGAGGGACTAACCCCTACAGGCTCTAAACTTGACGTTAATGAAATCAAGTCGTCTGCTGTAATGTCTAAGGTTGTTGAGAGAATGGGACTTACGGGCATATATTCGGTTGATAGCCTTATTTCAAGGGTGTCAATCACACCGTTGCCGGACGAAGACAAGGTGGCACAAAAGGAAGCAAAACTTGAAGAGGGCGAGGAGTATGTTTACGAGCCTAGTACGTATATCGTTTCCTTTACCGCAACCAATAACGAAGGCTCTGTATTTGCAAGAACCATTCTTGACGAAACCTTGGATGTTTATTTTGCGGAATACAGTCAAAAATACGTTAATGTTGCACCCGCAAAAAACATAATCGACAATATAGAAATTGAAAATTATGACTATATTGAAATTATGGAACTTATTGATACGGGCGTAGATGAAACACTTCAAACACTTTATCAGCGTATGGACCAAAATCCCTATTACCGCGCAAGCGGTACGGGCGTTTCTTTCAGCGATTTGGCGGATGATTTTAACTATTTAAGAAACGTAAGACTTTCCTCTTTATTTTCTAAAATATACAAATATCAAATAACCAAAAATAAAACCGTTTTGGTTTCGGATTATACAACCCGAATTGATAACAACAATATATTAAACACAAAAGAAGAGAACATAGTTAAGGACACCGTTTCGGTTATTGAAGCCTACGTTGAAAAAATGAGAGAATCGGGAAATACGAATATAACTTATGAATATATTCTCGATTCAGTACACGAAAAAAATCTTGTTGACGGTTCGGGCAATCCAATCGCATCGGGCGATCAAACCGTAACGTACGATGAGCTTATATACAGTTGGAGAGACCACAACGAAACAAGAGAATATTCAATTATTGATACCGCATATTCTCAGTATATTATAAACACGTTTTCCTCTTGTACGGGAAAATGCAACGGCAGAGAATGTCTGTCATCAAGTAAAACATGCACCGAAATCCATAACGAAAATTATGAGACTATAAAGGCGGAAATTGATACAGAAATCAAATCACTAATTACCGATTTGACGGAACTTTATACAACCACCATGAGCACCAACGACGAGTATAATCAGTATCTTGGTGCAAGTTATATTTCGGTTTTGTCTTCAGCATCGGTTAAACCCAGTGTAAATGTAAACCTTTATACCTTAATTGCGTTTGTCTTCCTTGTAATTCTTTGCTGTGGCGGAGCCGTTGTTTTGGGAAGAATAGGCGATATTATTAACTATATTTTCTATACCGACCACCTGACAGAGTTCAACAACCGTGCATATTTTGATAAATATTTGAAATCTATGGACAAGAAACTTTTAGATGACGGAACAGTGTATGCAATGGTTGATATATCAAACCTGTTGGCAATCAACGCGAAATATACCCGTCAGGTCGGCGACGATATTATTAAAATGTTCACCTCCTACCTAAAGGAAACCTTTGGAAAAACCGATGCGGTATTTGTGTATAACGGTAACGGCAGTTTTATAATAATGACCCACCATTCCGATTATATTACCGTTGAGGATATTTTAAGGCTCTTTGGACTAAGACTTGACGAGCGTGAAGATTATAAGAATATCAGAATAGAATACAAGGTTGGCATAGCGGAAACGTTTAATACAAATCAAACCGCAAGAAAACTATTGTCTGAGGCGATTAAGAACAAAAAGGACTTCGTTTCAGAGATTATCTAAAATAAAAAAGGAGGGTGAACGGAAGAATGGAAAATAAGCTTGTAAGTGTTTCGCTAAAGGGCTATTTTATCGCGGTAGCGGTACTCATGTACTATTTCCTTAACGAAACGATTAACCTTGGCTTATTTGTTACATATCGTCACGCCTTCGCCCTCGTTTTATTTGCTTCGGCTTTGGTAGTTTTTTTATTAAAACCCAATATTGCAAGGGGGGCCACAACCTTAAAAGCGACCCTTGTTTACTGTATTCCGCTTATTATCACAATTTTAGTTTCGCTTTTTATCTGGTTTGTCGGGCAGGTGGATACAGAGGTTATATCAAGAGGTTTGTCGGGTGCGTTTGTCTATAACAATATGCTCTCGTTCACACTTGCGGCAGTCGCATTCTTGTACATTTTTGGCGAAAACGGAATTTGGTATAATCTGATAGCAATCCTTATTTCTAACATTTTAATAATTTTTACCGTTATTTTGCAAAACGGAATTGG
>JAZRMY010000073.1:0-11680 GCA_045647925.1 Acutalibacteraceae bacterium
CAAGCCCTGCTGTAGGTTCGTCAAAAACAATAATTTGCGGTTTCATTGCCATAACACCCGCAATGGCAACACGGCGCTTTTCACCGCCCGACAAATCAAAGGGTGACTTTTGTAAATATTCATCCTTTACACCGATTAAACGGCAGGTATCAAGCACACGTTTTTTAAGCTCGTCACCGACAAGTCCCATATTTTTAGGACCGAAAGCAATATCTTCATAAACCGTTTCTTCAAATAGCTGATACTCGGGATACTGAAAAACAAGACCAACCTTTGAACGAATTTTTCTTATTTCCTTAGGCTTCTCCCAAATATCCTCATTTTCGATTAAAATCGTACCGTCACTTGGCTTTAAAAGGCCGTTAAGGTGCGAAACAAGGGTTGATTTCCCCGAACCCGTATGACCGATAATACCTATTATTTCACCCGATTCTACAGTGAAGCTGACTTCACTTACCGCATCGTTTATAAACGGTGTATTTCCGCCATAAGTATGGGTTAGGTTTTTAACCTGTAAAATTGACAATTATTTTTCCTCCAGATAACGCGCTATAACACTTGCCGTTTCTTCTACCGATAAAACGTCGGTATTAACCGAAATTCCGTTTTGATTAAGCGCGTATAAAAGTTCAGTTGTTTGCGGAACATCAAGTCCTACATCCTTTAGCATACTGACATTTTTAAATATTTCTTTAGGTGTGCCGTCTGCAATAATTACTCCGTCGTTCATAACAATTACTCTGTCGGCATTTTCAGCCTCCTCCATATAGTGAGTAATTAAAACCACCGTCATACCCTTTTCTTTGTTAAGCTTTGTTACGGTATCTACAATCTCTGCTCTTCCCTTAGGGTCAAGCATAGCAGTAGGCTCGTCTAAAATAAGACAGTCAGGTCTTAATGCTATCATCCCTGCAATAGCAATTCTTTGCTTTTGTCCGCCCGAGAGATGATGCGGTGTAGAATCCTTAAATTCATACATTCCAACCGCTTTAAGCGATTCATCAACACGAACTCGGATTTCCTTAGGGTCTATTCCTAAATTTTCGGGACCAAAAGCAACATCCTCTTCAACAATAGAAGAAATTAACTGATTATCGGGGTTTTGGAAAACCATTCCCACCTTACGCTTAACCTCAATTTCGGTTTCTTCTGCTTTAGTGTTTATTCCGTCCACCAAAATATCGCCTTCTGTTGGCTTGAAAAGGCCGTTAAGCATTTTAGCAAGGGTTGATTTTCCCGAGCCGTTATGACCCAAAATTACAGTAAAGCTACCGCGCTCGATATTAAGCGAAACACCGTTTACCGCGGTATGAAGCTCACCATCATCGTTATATTTATAGCTTACATTCTTAACTTCAATAATATTATCCATTTCACTTAGTCCAAATTGTTGTATTTCCGCAAGGCATACTAATTCCCTTTGCGGTTATGGGCAAGCCTATTTCATCGGTATAAACCTCGCCCTTTCGGTCTTTTACTACATACTGCTTAACCATATAGTTAAGTATTGTGGGCGAAAGACCGCCCGTGTAAGAATTCAAAAAGAAGAACAAGGCGTCATCCGAAAGTAATTTACCTGTTTCGGTTAGTAATTCGGTTAACTGTTGCTCTAATTTCCAAACCTCGCCGTTAGGTCCTCTGCCGTATGAGGGCGGGTCCATAATGATTGCATCATATTTTTTGCCGCGTCTTATTTCACGCTTTACAAACTTAAGGCAATCATCCACAAGCCAACGCACATTTCGGTCTGCAAGGCCTGATACTGCAGCATTTTCCTTTGCCCATTGTACCATTCCCTTAGAAGCGTCTACATGGGTAACATTAGCGCCCGCAGAAAGACAAGCAACCGTAGCACCGCCTGTATAGGCAAATAAATTAAGCACCGATATTTCGCGGTCTTCCTTTTCTATTAATTCTTTAGCCAAACGCCAGTTTACTGCCTGTTCGGGAAAAAGCCCTGTATGCTTAAAGCCCATAGGCTTTAGCCTAAAGGTTAAATCGTCATACGATATGCTCCATACATCAGGTACAGATTTTAATTTTTCCCAATAACCGCCGCCCGAATTTGAACGGTGGTAAATAGCATTTGCATTATACCAACGCTTATCGGTACGCTTGCCGGACCATATAACCTGTGGGTCGGGACGGATAAGTATAATATCCCCCCAACGCTCAAGTCTTTCGCCCGAATCGGCATCTATAAGCTCATAATCTTTAAAACCTTCAACAGTTCTCATTTGAAATTTCCTTTAAAAAATAGATTGTTGTGCAGTATTTCCTGCCATTTCTATACCAAGATGGTCGTATGCAAGTTTAGTTACGCATCTGCCTCTTGCAGTTCTTGTTAAGAAGCCTATTTGCATCAAATAAGGCTCGTAAACATCCTCAATAGTTACCGCTTCTTCGCCCAAAGCCGCCGCCAAGGTATCAAGACCAACGGGACCGCCCGAATAATTCGTGATAATGGTCGTAAGCATTTTACGGTCAAAATCGTCAAGTCCTAATTCGTCAATTTCAAAACGTGAAAGTGCCGCTCTGGCAGTTTTTTCGGTAATAACACCGTCATACTCTATCTGAGCAATGTCACGTACTCGGCGGAGTAAACGGTTTGCAATACGGGGTGTGCCACGTGAGCGTGAGGCAATTTCCAAAGCGCCGTCATACTCGGTTTCAATTCCTAAAATCCCTGCCGAACGGGTAACAATTTGCGCTAACTGTTCGGGGGTATAAAGTTCAAGTCGTAAAAGTACGCCAAAACGGTCACGAAGCGGTGCTGTTAACTGACCCGAACGGGTTGTAGCACCAACCAAGGTAAAGCGCGGAACATCAAGTCTTATAGACCTTGCAGAAGGACCCTTGCCAAGAATAATATCAAGCGAAAAATCCTCCATTGCGGGATATAATATTTCCTCAACATTACGGGAAAGGCGGTGTATTTCGTCAATAAAGAGCACATCGCCCTCGTTAAGTGAAGTAAGTATTGCAACCAAGTCACCCTGCTTTTCAATTGCAGGACCCGAGGTCACACGAAGATTTACACCCATTTCCTTTGCAATAATGCCCGAAAGGGTTGTTTTACCTAGCCCCGGAGGGCCGTAAAGCAAAACGTGGTCTAAAGGCTCTTTTCTTTGCAAAGCCGCCTTAATATAAATGCTTAAATTTTCCTTTGCCTTATCTTGTCCTATATATTCGCTAAGACTTTTCGGGCGAAGTGATAACTCGCCGTCATCCTCCGAATAGTTATAGTCGGGCGAAACTATTCGGTTTTCAAAATCCATTTCTTGTTCTATCATCTGTTATATCCCCCTTGCGAGAGTTTTTAATGCTTGTTTTATAAGTTGCTCGGTTGTAAGCGACATATCAAGCTTGCCAACCGCCAAGGATGCTTCACTCTGTGAATAGCCGAGCGCTACAAGTGCCGCTACAGCCTCTTTTGTATTGGAATTTATAGTAGCGTTACCAACCGCCTTTATCTCAAGTGTTTCACCTGTGGTAAGACTGCCAACCTTATCCTTAAGCTCAAGCACAATTCTTTGAGCCAATTTTATACCAACACCGCTTGCAGCAGTTAATGCCTTGGGGTCGTTACTTGCAATATAAAGGGTTAATTGAGAAGCCGTAAATTCAGAAAGAAGCGCCAGACCTATTTTTGCACCCACGCCGTTCACCGAGGTTATAAGCTTAAAAGCATCAAGCTCTTCAATGCTTTCAAAGCCGTATAAATCCATAGCATCCTCGCGCACAACCATATATGTGTGCAAAAATACTTCCTCGTTTTTTTGCGGTAAATTATAAAGCGTATTTTTAGTTACAAAGCACTTGTAACCAACGCCGCCGCATTCAACAACGGCAACCGTGTTATCTGTATATATCAATTTTCCTCTTAATGAAGCAATCATAATTATCTCCTTAAAATAGAATCAGAATAATGTCCGTGACAAATTGCAAGGGCAAGTGCATCCGCCGTATCATCCGGCTTAGGAACTGCCTTAAGCGATAAAAAGCTTTTTACCATTTCCATTACCTGATGCTTTTCCGCTCTGCCGTAGCCTGTAATAGCCTGTTTTACCTGAAGCGGTGTGTATTCGTTAATTTTAAGTCCCTTAGTGTGTGCGGCTAAAACAATAACCCCTCTTGCCTGTGAAACATCAATAGCAGTAGTAGTATTTGTGTTAAAATAAAGTTTTTCTATTGAAAGCTCGTCCGGCTTGTATTTGTCAATAATCTCAAGCATATCATTATAAATATCATAAAGACGGTTTTCAAAAGGTGTTTTGGCTTTAGTTGTAATTGCGCCGTAGCCAACTGTAGAAAAGCGGTTTTTGGCATAATCCACAACCCCATACCCCACTATTGCATAGCCGGGGTCTATACCTAAAATCCTCATTTTAACACCTCCAAACCAAAATACAAACACTAATGGCATTTTAATTCATAGTATTATACCATATATATATTAATTTATCAACTATTTTCTAGTTCAAATATTATGTCATAATAGCCCGAAAAAAGTAGGTAAATTATAAAATTGACTTGACTTTTTGTGTAATATAATATATATTCAATACTGTTATATAAACAATTTAATATGCCGTACTATCGGCAGGGCATCTTGTGTAGAGTGCTGTTTCAGATTTTATGCCGTAGTTTCCAATTAGGCAGGCGTGACGCTTTTGATTCTCGCCAGCCTAAGCGAGAAAACTACGAAAAACCCTTTGTTCAGGGCATATTACGAGGAAATAGCGGGTATCGAGCAAGATAGATGCTAGGAAATGTTGCTCTATCATTTTTTAGTATCACAACTATTATTCTTGTTTCGACACTTGTGTGTTGAACAAAGGGGGATGCTTTTTTTATGGAAAAAGATAATATTGTACAACTTAAAAACATTTCGGTATCGTTTGACGGCGAGCAGGTCTTGGATTCTTTGAATCTTGATATCAAGGATAAGGAATTTATCACCTTTTTAGGACCTTCAGGTTGCGGTAAAACCACTACCCTTCGCTTAATTGCAGGCTTTTTAGAGCCTGACGAGGGCGACGTTGTTTTTGAAGGCAAAAAAATTAATGGTGTTCCTGCTTATAAGCGTCAGGTAAACACCATTTTTCAGCGTTATGCCCTTTTCCCACACCTTAATGTTTACGAAAACGTGGCGTTTGGTTTAAGGGTTAAAAAGCTACCTGAAAAGGAAATAAAGCAAAAGGTTACTGAAATGCTAAGCCTTGTAAATCTTGCGGGCTTTGAAAAAAGAAATATTGCTACCCTTTCAGGCGGTCAACAACAGCGTGTAGCCATTGCGCGCGCTATTGCAAATCATCCAAAGGTATTGCTTTTGGATGAACCCTTGGCGGCGCTTGACTTAAAGCTTCGCAAGGATATGCAAAAGGAACTTAAAAAGATTCAGCAACAGCTTGGTATTACATTTATTTTTGTAACACACGACCAGGAAGAAGCTCTTACTATGTCTGACCGTGTGGTTGTTATGGATAAGGGTAAAATCCAACAAGTAGGCACACCGCAGGATATTTACAACGAGCCGCAAAACGCCTTTGTGGCAGATTTTATAGGCGAATCCAACATAGTAGACGGCGTAATGCTTAAGGACTATTATGTTGAATTTTCGGGCGCTAAATTCGAATGTCTTGATAAGGGCTTTGCCGAAAACGAGGCAGTTGAAGTTGTAGTAAGACCCGAGGATGTTGATATTGTTCCTATTGATAAGGGTATGCTTAAGGGCACCGTTACCTCTGTTTCATTCTTAGGTGTTCACTACGAAATTATTGTAGATATTGGCGGCTTTAAGTGGATGATTCAAACCACCGATGAGCATTTTGTTGACCAAAAGGTAGGTTTATATATTGAACCGGACGCTATTCACATAATGAAACGAAGTGAATATTCCGGTCTTTACGGCGACTATTCTTCGTACAGTGAAGAGCTTGACCACCTCAGTGAGATTGAGGAGGTAGAAGAGTGAACAAAAAAAGTTTTGGAAATAAGCTGCTTTCCTGCCCCTATGTAGTTTGGGCGGCAATATTCATAATCGTGCCGCTACTTATTATGTTTTATTTTGCCTTAACCGATGCAAGCGGTGTTTTTACATTAAGCAACCTTACATCTCTTGGCAGATATAAAAAAGCATTTGCAATTTCTATTGTTTATGCCGCAATTTCTACTGTGATTACACTCATTCTTGCTTACCCTATGGCTTATTTTATGACCAAGCTTAAAATAAGCTCACAGCGTATGATTATGCTAATTGTTATGCTACCTATGTGGACCAACTTCCTTATTCGTACATATTCGTGGATAACTATTTTAGCAAACACAGGTATTATAAACACCCTTTTAGGCAAGCTTGGAATAGGACCTTTAAAGCTTATTAACACACCCGGCGCCGTTATTTTAGGTATGGTTTATGACTTTATACCATATATGATTTTGCCGATTTATTCGGTTATGAGCAAGATTGATAATTCCTTGCTTGAAGCGTCCGAGGATTTGGGTTCTAATGCCTTTAATAAGTTTAAAAGGGTTATTTTCCCGCTAAGCCGTCCGGGTGTTATTTCGGGTATTACAATGGTTTTTGTGCCAAGTGTAAGTACATTCTACATCTCCCAAAAGCTCGGCGGTAATAAGACTATGCTTATAGGCGATACCATTGAGTATTTCTATAACTTAGGACCCGATTATTACAACGTTGCCTCTGCAATATCCCTTGTTCTTATGGTGCTTATTATGATAAGTCTATTTATTATGAACAAGTTTTCAAACGATGAAGACGGAGGTGTGATAATATGAAAACATTATCTCGCCTTTATATAGCACTTATATTGTTCTTTTTATATGCACCGCTTGCTGTCATGATAGTTTTTTCTTTCAATTCATCTTCAAGTGTATGGGTTTTTGAAGGCTTTTCGGCTGATTGGTACTTAGGTCTTATATCCGATACTACAATGCTTACCGCATTGGAACACACCTTAATTGTTGCCGTGCTTTCCGCACTTATTTCTACTGTTTTGGGAACTGCCGCAGCAGTTGGAATTATGGCGCTACGCAATAAGGTTGCCAAAAAGCTTATTATGGGCGCTACAAATATTCCTATGATGAATGCCGACATTGTAACAGGTATTTCCCTTATGTTCCTTTTTGTTTTCATAGGTAAGCTTTTAGGACTTCAGGAATCTTTAGGTTTTTTCACTGTGCTTGTAGCGCATATCACATTCAATTTGCCTTATGTAATTCTTTCGGTATTGCCTAAGCTCAAGCAGACCGATGCTAATCTGCACGAAGCCGCTTTAGACCTTGGTTGCACACCCGTTAAGGCATTTTTTAAGGTTATTTTACCCTCAATTTCAACAGGTATTGCCACGGGTATGATAATGGCTTTCACCCTGTCGCTTGACGATTTTGTTATCAGTTATTTCACCTGTGGCGATTATCAGACGCTTCCGATTATCATTTACAATATGACCAAAAAATCGGTAACACCTGATACCTACGCCCTTTCCACCTTGATTTTTATCGTTATTTTCTTGTTGCTTATTTTTTATAATATGCTTCAGTCTAAAGCAGAAAAAAATCAGTCACCAAAAAGGAGGGCGTAATTTTGAAAAGATTATTTTCCCTTCTTTTAACTACCACACTAATTTTAAGTCTTTGCGGCTGCAAATATGCTTACCAATATTTCGACCTTGATTTAAGGGCGGAATATTCGCAAGACTTAAAAGGCACAGAGCTTACAGTTTATAACTGGGGCGAATATATATCCGACGGTAGCTACGATATGCTTGATGTTAACCGCGAATTTGAAAAAATTACAGGAATTAAGGTAAACTACCTTATGTTCGAAAGTAATGAAACAATGTATTCTCAAATCAAAAGCGGCGGCATTACTTATGATATTATTATTCCGTCTGACTATATGGTTGAACGCCTTATAAAAGAAAATGAACTTCTAAAAATTGATGTTTCAAAAATCAGCAATTACGACTTGATTGATGAAAAATACAAGAATGTATATTTCGACCCCAATAACCAATACAGCGTTCCTTACAATGTGGGAATGGTTGGTGTTATATACAACAAAAAGCACACAGGAGATATTGAAAAATCCTGGAATGTTTTATGGGATAAGAAATACAAGGATATGGCGCTTAATTTCAATAACCCGCGCGATGCCTTTATGACCGCACAAATGCTTTTGGGACAAGATTTAAATTCCCTTAATAAGTCCGATTGGGATAAAGCGGCAGACCTTTTAAAGAAAGGTAAGGCCAATCTGCAGTCTTATGTTATGGACGAGGTTTACGGCAAAATGGAAACGGGTGAGGCTTCTATCGCCCCCTACTATGCAGGCGATTATCTTACTATGTACGAAACCAATCCCGACCTCGCGTTTTTCTACCCCAAGGAAGGCACTAACATATTTATAGATTCACTTTGTATTCCTAAATCCTGTAAGAATTATGAAGCCGCTTTAATGTATATAAACTTCTTACTTGAGCCGCAAATTGCTACTGCAAATGCAGAATACATCGGTTATGCTTCACCAAATACCGCGGTGGTAAATAATCCCGATTATTATTACTACCAAAACGAAATTTTATATCCCAAAGCCGAAAATACACCTAAAACTCAATATTATCACGACATTCCGGATGATATAAGAATGTATTATGAAATGCTTTGGTGTGATGTAAAGCTTTATTAAAACAAAGCTCCTATGATAGCGGAAAGCTATCATAGGAGCTTTTATTATTTAAAAAAGGCCCGAGCGCAGTTTTAAGAATTTTGGTGAAAAAAGGTAAATCTTAAAACCTCAAAACACAAAGATTGAAAATTCAAGCTTTTTCTGAAAAACAATAACGAAAAGCATTGAATAAAAAAAGGTAAGAAAACATGAAAAAAACATTGAAATCCTTGTGCTTATCTGCCGAGCCATAAAAACAATTCTATCAATCGATAAAACCATTTTTTACAATTTATTAATTATATAATATACTGTTTTATGCTTATTGTCAACGATTTTTACCGTTTTGTGCTATTTTTTACATTTTAACTAAATATGTCTCATTAGAAATATAAAAAACCACAAAATAAAAAACCGAATAACCTGCGTTACTCGGTTTTGCCTTTACTTAATATTCAACACTTGAATTATTTATTTCTTCATATTTTTTATATTCTTTCGGCGGGGTTATATTAACCTTTTCTCCGGGATTATTATATTTTAGCGTGGCATTAAATTCTACCTCTGCCTTACCGTCATCAATCAATTTTTTAAAATAAATATTATATAAAGAAATATATCCATTTTCGACGATTACATTTAGCTTAGCATTATACACATCGGCACTACTATCGCCCACACCGTAATTTTCATCTATATCGTCCATAAAATCCTTATAAATTTCACAAAACTCTTTAGAATTCATTTCAATCTCTGCTATATATTTTCCGGATTTTTCCTTTTTGATTTTCGCACCCTTCAGGGTATCCTTAGGGATATCCTTTAACATATTACTTATATCATCGGTGTAATCATATTGGGAGCCCGATTTTGAAATTTTTGTTTTGTATTTTTCGTCCTCAACGGTTATATAACCCCATTCATCTTCCCTATACACCTGCATAGTAACTTCGTTTCCTGAAACGAGCATAGCGATATCTGTAAGCACTGTAGGATTATCGTCCCTAAGGTTTTTAGCGTTAACATTAACAACTACGGGAAGTGAAACTTCATTCTCACCTATAGCCATATTTATTTCCATTTTCATTTGCGCCGAAATTTCATTCAGCTTTCTTGTTTTATTTATTGCTTTACTAACCGTAGAGTATGACCCACAGCCACAAAATGTAAGGCAAATCATAATAATACATATAACTATTGAAATAATTTTTTTCATAATTTTTCTCACCTTAAATTTTATATAATTTTAAACGCCAAAAATTTCTGCTTCAAGTACCGAAGCTATTCTTTTGGATAACTTCAGCTTTGTAGGGGGATGAATGTCATCGCTTTCGCATACATCAGCGGAAATAACGGTTTTTGTATAAGGTACGCTTTTCTGAATTTCATACTGCGCGGTCTGAACCGACTTCCAAGCTGTATCTTGTCTATTATCAAAATCTGCGATTTGTATAATAACAAAAGGTAGCTTTTCATTTAAAAAATCATTGCGCCAAGTATCTATTAAAATAGAAAGCTCACTTTTATATACTTTGGCTTCTTCTAACGAAGTGTCGCTCTCACCCTGATACCATACAACCGCTGAAATTGAAAACGGCACCGCCTGTGAAAGCGCGTAAGAATAAAGCGTACCATCTTTATTCCATTGAGAAAATGCTTCGTTGGTATGGTCGATATGTTTTTTATCTAAAGGAATGTCAATTCCGTTTTTCTTAAAGGTTCCTTCCGGCACCCAGCTTTCTATTACAGAAGCGCCTTGGTAACAGGTTATTGCGCCAACCGCAATATTTTTTGATTTTGCAATTTCAATACCTGTAAGATAAGTAATAGCCGACCAATCTCCAACCCGTTCTTTTTCACACTTAACCCATCCGTCACGAGCCGTATAATAATCGGTTTTTTCAATTCGGTCAGTAGAAAATAAGCGTAGGTTTTCGTTTGTTTCATAAAGGGCCTTATCGGTAGTAGACTCGCACATTTTAAACTGCATATTAGACTGACCTGCAAACAGATAAACTTCACCTATGTAAATATCATTTAATATAACCTTTTCTTCTACGCAATCAAAGATAAGCTCATAAGGTCCGCCGTATTCCATAGGCGAAAACTCAATAAGCCATTTCTCATCATTTGAAATAACCGTTTTAGTTTGTCCTGCAAAAATAATTTCCGCTTTACCTATACCTGTTCCGTATATGCGAATAGGTAGTTTAGCAGCAAAAACCATATTCGAACTAAAAATATTATCCAATTTCATTTAATTTCTTACCTTTAATAATAATTTACCACTAATATGTAAGTTGATTATAACATAAAAGCGGCGAGGTCGCAAGATTATAAATTGTGGTGAAGCCGCACATTTTCTCTTATCTCTTATCTTTCATAGTATGTAATCAATCCGAAGAAAATACACCTGCGGTGATTACATACACGCTTCGCGTGATTACATACGCCTTACGGCGATTACATACCAATCCTTCGGATTGTATAAAAAAATCCCCGTTCCGAAGAACGAGGATTTTTTGGAGGCACCACCCGGATTTGAACCGGGGCATAAAGGTTTTGCAGACCTCTGCCTTACCGCTTGGCTATGGTGCCTTATTTAGTTTTTTGAGGAAAAGAAAGGGTGCTTTATTCAAGCACCCCGTTGGAGCGGATTACGAGGCTCGAACTCGCTACCTCCACCTTGGCAAGGTGGCGCTCTACCAGATGAGCTAAATCCGCATATAAATGGTGCCTCCGGTCGGAATCGAACCAACGACACGGGGATTTTCAGTCCCCTGCTCTACCGACTGAGCTACAGAGGCGAATGGCGACCTGGATGGGGCTCGAACCCACGACCTCTAGCGTGACAGGCTAGCGTTCTAACCAACTGAACTACCAGGCCACATGGTGGGAACAACAGGGCTCGAACCTGTGACCCTCTGCTTGTAAGGCAGATGCTCTCCCAGCTGAGCTATGCTCCCACGATGACCGCGCTGGCTTGCC
>JAZRMY010000074.1:0-53381 GCA_045647925.1 Acutalibacteraceae bacterium
TATTGACAAACCTATTTTTTATTGATATACTAATTGTATAATTTTTGGGAAAGAGGTGTGCTTTATGTCGAAAAGCGTAAAGGATATTCTTAATTTAATTAAAGAAAATGATATAAAAATGGTCGATTTTAAAATGGTTGATATTAACGGTCAGTACCGTCACGTAACCATTCCTGCACAAAACTTTTCAGAGGACACAATGAAAAGCGGTATCGGCTTTGATGCTTCTAACTACGGTTATGCCGTTGTTGAAAAGAGCGATATGGTCTTCATTCCTGACCCTGATACTGCAGTAATTGACCCATTCTGCGAAATTCCCACACTTTCTATGACAGGTAATGCAATGATTATTGCTAACCCCGAAAACAAGCCACTTGCACAGTATCCACGTAATATTATTCGTGCCGCAGTTGAACATATGAAGGCTAGCGGTGTTGCAGATACTATGTATATTTTGCCCGAGTTTGAATTCTATCTCTTTGATGATGTAACTTGGGGTGTTAGCGGTAGTTATATCGGCGCTTCTGTAGATGCTAAGCAATCTTACTGGAACAGCACAGTTGAAGGTAAGGGCGTTGTAGTTCCAAAGCAGAAGAATTACCATATTGCAAAACCGTTTGATATTTCTTACGAATGCCGTAGCGAAATGTGTATGCATATGGCAGATATGGGTATTAAAATCAATTATCATCATCCTGAAGTTGCTGCATCCGGTCAGTTTGAAATTGAGCCACAGTTAGGCGAAGTAGTTGATATGGCCGACGCTACTATGATGATTAAATACATAATCCATAACACCGCATTAAAATACGGTAAGTCTGCTACCTTTATGCCAAAGCCAATTCAGGGCGAAGCAGGTTCGGGTATGCACGTTCATATGCTTCTTATGAAGGACGGTAAGCCGGTATTCTCTGATGATAACGGCTACTCTAACTTAAGTGAAACTGCACACTACTTTATGGGCGGTCTTTTAAAGCATATCGCTTCTCTTTGTGCTATTACTAACCCAAGCACAAACTCATTTAAGCGTTTAGTACCCGGCTTCGAAGCACCTGTTACCGTTGGTTATGCTACCTCTAACAGAAGCGCGGTTATCCGTATTCCTGCATACGCTAAGAGTCCTGACAAGCGCCGTTTCGAGCTTAGAAACCCTGACGCTACTTGTAACCCATATTTCTGCTATGCAGCAATTCTTATGGCAGGTCTTGACGGTATTAAGAACAAAATCGACCCACACGAAAATGGTTGGGGTCCGTACGATATGAACCTTTTCAATCTTCCTGAAGAAGAAAAGGCAAAATTAAAGGGTCTTCCTACTTGTCTTGAGGATGCACTTGATGCCCTTGAAGCAGATAACGACTACTTGACCGAAGCAGGCGTATTCCCGAAGGAATTAATTGCTAACTTTATTAAGGCTAAGCGTGCTGAATGCTCAGAGCTTTCAAAGATTCCTCATCCTGCAGAGTTTGATAAATATTATAATCTTTAATTTTTGTGGCTGTCGGGAAACCGACAGCCATTAAATACATTCTAACTGAGGTTTAATATGGAAAAATGGATTAAATGTAAAGAATGCGGACACGAGTTTTCTAATAAGCTTTCAAAATGTCCAGAATGTGGAAAATCGCATTTAACAGTTAAAGGCTTAGCTTCTTTGTTATCAATTTTTGCAATAGTAATTATTAGTGTTATTGGTTTAGTTTTGGGCTTTAGTGAAAAAGGCGGTAACATACCAACTGCGTCTCAAACACATTCACAAAAAGAAGAAGTTTCTGAAAAGAAAGAAAATAAAAAAGAAGAAAATAGTTCTTACGATGAATCTTCTTCAAAATCTGAGCAGCAAGATACGGTAAGTAGTACTATTTCAAGTGGGTCTTCATCAAAAACTGAATCTTCTTCCGAAAGTAAGATACCTTCTAAAAATCCTTCTTCTTCCAATCAAAGTAGTTCTTCTGTCGGAACCAATGTTGTAGAACAAAAGAACTACGAAACAGGTGTTACAATAGATAAAAATTATTATTACGTAACGATTCCTAAATATTATCTTGAATATATGTATCTTATCGCGAAACAAGCGGATGGCGCACCTGATTTTGAAGATTTCGCATATTCTCTTACTACAGACAGAATAGTAAAAAATGTATCTAAGGTTATAAAAAATCCTAATGGTGCGGCAACCTACGTGTATACTTATGAAAAGTATTTAGAGCAAAACCAAAATTGGTTACCAACATTAATAAGGATATCGGACGTAATTGAGATTTATAAGTGTGTTGATGAAGTAAAGTATAGCAAATATTTTGACACTTACGATATTAAGCTTACGGTTGATGATTTAGATAAGGAAGAGCAAGCAAGTATCTTGGTCACGGGTTTGAGCGCACTTGAATACCAATATTTCAGACGTGACAGTCAAAATGAAGTTACAATTAATTTAACGTATAAAAATGGTACAAAAGAAACCATTAAGGTTGATGAAATAATTCAGCAAGCTATGGATGAGTACCATAATAATTAACATAAAAGACCTACTTTTACGGTAGGTCTTAAAGTTTTAGTGCTTTAAAGTGAAAAAACACTTGACATATGCATAATTATGAGATAAAATATGAATATCATTTAAATTTAGAGGTGAAACGGAATGTTCGGTACAAGTAAATTTTACTTTTATTATTTTAAACAGGACTGCCCGTTTACCGCTTTTTGCCGATAATTTTTCGGCATACGATTAACGGACAGTCCGCAACCGCTTATGCCGAATTTACGGCTATGTGGGTGCGGTTTTTTTATTGGAGGGAATGAAATGACAGAACTTGAAAAGGCGCGTAAAATCATTAACGAAACCGATAAGCAAATGGCAAAGCTTTTTGAAAGAAGAATGGATGCCGCAAAAATGGTTGCCGCTTATAAAAAGGAACACGGTCTTCCCATTGATGATTTTGCAAGGGAAGAAGAGCTGATAAACCGTAATACTGCGCTTATTGAAAGTGAAGAATACCGTTCTTATTATGTGAATTTTTTAAAGGATACAATAGGTATTTCCAAAAAATTACAGCATCGTTTGCTTGACGGTATGCGTGTAGCATACAGCGGTGTTGAGGGGGCGTTTGCCAATATTGCTGCAGAGCGTATTTTTCCTGATGCTACAGCGGTTGCTTGTAAGGATTTTAAGGCGGCATATGATTCAGTAGTAAACGGTGAGTGCGATTGTGCTTTGCTTCCAATAGAAAACAGTTTTAACGGTGACGTTAGTCAGGTGCTTGATTTATCATTCTTCGGCTCACTTTATATAACGGGTATTTATGAATTTGAGGTTGTGCAAAATCTTTTAGGAAATAACGGTGCAACGCTTGGTAGCGTAAAGCAGGTTATAAGTCATCCTCAGGCATTGGGACAGTGTGCAGAGTTTATAAGAGAGCACGGATTCGAAACAATTGAATCGATTAATACGGCAGTTGCCGCAAGACAGGTTTATGAGAGTGGAAGAACGGATATTGCCGCAATTGGCAGTGTAGAAGCCGCCCGAAAATTCGGTCTTCAAAAAATCGAAGGTCACATTAACCAAAGTGGAACCAATACTACAAGATTTGCGGTATTTACGCGCACAAACAGGGCTAAAAGTAATAACGATAAACATTTTATTATGTTATTTACAGTTAAAAATGCGGCCGGTTCTTTAGGTAAAGCGATTTCGGTTATCGGTGAATTCGGCTTTAACCTTAAAGCGCTTAAAAGCCGTCCTACAAAGGAACTTATTTGGGATTATTATTTTTATGTCGAGGGTGAGGGAGATATTTACAGCGATTACGGTAAGCTAATGCTTAAACAGCTTAAGAAGTGCTGTAATAACCTCAAAATTTTAGGTACGTTTGAAAAAGAAATACATATTTAAGAGGGATTTATGGAAATTTCGGTTAAAACAATGCTTAGCGAATACAGTATAGTATTAGAACGTGGCGCATTGAATAAAATAGGTGAATTACTGGACTTAAACCGCAAAGTGCTTATTGTCACTGATGACGGTGTGCCTGTAGTTTATTCGCAAAAGGTGGCAAATGCTTCAAAAACACCTGTCACAGTTACTGTGCCTCAGGGTGAAAAATCAAAGAATATGGATACTTTGCAGATTCTTTTAAAGGCTATGGTTGAAAATGACTTCACCCGTAGCGACTGTGTTGTAGCAGTAGGCGGTGGTGTTGTAGGCGATATGGCAGGCTTTGCGGCGGCAATATTTATGCGCGGTGTTGATTTTTATAATATTCCTACAACAGTATTATCACAGGTTGATTCATCAATTGGGGGAAAAACCGCTATTGACTTTATGGGATATAAAAATTTGGTAGGCGCTTTTTATCCACCCAAAAAGGTTGTAATTGACCCTGAAACCTTAAAAACCTTACCCCAAAGACAAATTTCAAACGGACTTGCAGAGTCGGTTAAAATGGCGCTTACAAGCGATGCTGAATTGTTTAATATATTTGAACAAGAGGATATTTCGCAAGACTGTGTAATCGATAAAATAATCGAGCGTTCATTACTAATTAAAAGAGACGTTGTTGAAAAAGACGAACACGAGGGCGGACTTAGAAAAATCTTAAATTTCGGTCATACCTTGGCTCATGCTATTGAAAGCATTAACGGTATGGAAAAATATTATCACGGCGAATGTGTAGCAATCGGTATGCTTCCTATGTGTAGTGATGATATTAAGCCAAGTCTTTTATCGGTACTTGAAAAACTTAATTTACCTACAAGTTTAGAAGAAACCGCCGAGCGACTTATTGACGCTTGCAAGCACGATAAAAAGGCATTCGGCGATAATATTACTATTGTAACAGTAAATAAAATAGGCGAATTTGAAATGAAGAATTTAACCTTTAGCGAATTTTCAAATCTTGTAAAAAAGGTGGCGAAGTAATGAAAAATACATTTGGTAATAACTTAACTGTAACACTTTTCGGCGAAAGCCACGGTGAGTGTGTTGGCGCCGTTATTGACGGTATTACACCGGGACTTACAGTTGATAATGAGTTTATTGAAACGCTACTTTCACGCCGTCGTCCTTACGGAAAGATTTCTACGCCAAGAAGTGAAAGTGACCCAATTGAAATTAAAAGCGGTGTATTTAACCGTAAAACTACAGGTACACCAATTTGTATAATTATCCCTAATAGCGATACTCACTCTAAAGATTATGAGGCTACAAGGGAACTTGCGCGTCCGTCTCACGCAGATTATACTGCAAACTGTAAATACCACGGGTTTGAAGATTACCGCGGTGGCGGACATTTCAGCGGTAGAATTACTGCGGCTTTAGTAGCAGTAGGCGGAATATTAATACCCGCGCTTGAAAATAAGGGTATTAAAATCGGAACACATATTAAACAAATCAGTAGTATTTATGACCGTGAGTTTAATGATATAGAAAACGAAATTAATTTATTAAATAAAATGGATTTTGCCGTGCTTGATGATGAAATATCTATAAAAATGACAGACGAAATTTTGAAAGCTCGTGAACAGGGTGATAGTGTAGGCGGAATTTTAGAAACTGCTGTAACAGGATTGCCTTGTGGGTTAGGTGAGCCTTGGTTTGATACTGTGGAAGGTATGCTTTCACACGTTTTATTCTCAATCCCTGCAGTTAAAGGTGTTGAGTTTGGCGCCGGTTTTGAATTTGCGTCTATGTATGGCTCGGCGGCAAATGACAGCTTTAATATGCAAGACGGAAAAGTTATTACTAAAACTAATAACAGCGGCGGAATTAACGGCGGTATTACAAACGGAATGCCGATTATTTTCCGTACAGTTTTCCGTCCTACGCCTACAATTTCTAAAACGCAAGACACTGTTAATATTAACACTCTTGAAAACGCCGTACTTGAAGCTAAGGGAAGACACGACCCGTGCATTGTTCACCGTGCAAGAGTAGTAGCAGACAGTGTTACGGCTATTGTTTTGGCTGATATGCTTATAGGCCGCTTTGGTACAGATTGGTTGGTAAAATAATGGAATACGGACTAATTGGCGAAAAGTTAGGTCATAGCTTTTCTAAAGAGGTTCATAGCAAATTATTTGATTATAATTATGAACTAAAGGAAATTCCTAAAGATGAGCTTGATTTATTTTTAAAGCAAAAAGATTTTAAGGCTATAAATGTAACTATTCCTTATAAAAAACAGGTTATACCGTACCTTGATTATATAAGCGATAACGCAAAGCAAATCGGTGTGGTAAATACTGTTGTAAATAAAGACGGTAAGCTTTACGGATATAATACCGATTTTTTGGGGCTAAAAGCACTTATTGAAAAAAATGATATAACAATTAAAGATAAAAAGGTGCTTATTTTAGGTAGCGGAGGTACCTCTAAAACTGCATTAGCGGTTGCAAAGTATTTTAATGCTAATGATATTTTAAGGGTTTCACGCCAAAAAAGTGAAGATTTAATTACCTATGATGAAGCGGTAAAATATCATAATGATGCACAGATAATTATTAATACCACCCCGTGCGGAATGTATCCTGATATTAATGATTCGGCTTTGGATATTACGAATTTTAATAAACTTGAGGGTGTAATTGACGCAATATATAATCCCTTGAATTCAAAGCTTGTGTGCGTTGCTAAAGCTCAAGGAATCAAAGCGGTTGGCGGACTTTATATGTTAGTTGCTCAAGCTGTATTTGCCGCAGAAAGATTCATAGAAAAAACGGTAGAAACCGAAAAAATTGATTTAATCTATAAGAATTTATTAATACAAAAACAAAATATAGTTTTGGTTGGAATGCCCGGTAGCGGCAAAACAACCGTCGGTAAAATTTTAGCCGAAAAATTAAGTCTTGAATTTGTGGATACCGATGATTTAATAGTTAAAAAATACGGTAACATTACCGATATTTTTAAAGCTAAAGGCGAAGACGTTTTCCGCGAATACGAAAGCGAAATTATAAAACAGGTATCAACCTTACAAGGCAAAGTAATTGCAACAGGCGGCGGCGCAATTTTAAGACAAGAAAATGTTGATTTACTAAAAAGAAACGGTAGAATTTACTTTTTGGATCGTCCGCTTGAAAGTATATCGGCAACTTCTGACCGACCACTTTCTTCTAATAGAGAAGATTTAGAAAAACTCTTTAACGAAAGATATGATAAATACTGCGCTTGTTCCGATAAGCATATTTTAGTTAGCGGCACTGCTGAAGACGTAGCAAACACCATTTTGGAGGATATTTTAAAGTGAAAATTTTAGTTATTAACGGACCAAATCTTAATATGCTTGGAATCCGTGAACCTGAGGTTTACGGAAATGATACATATAGCGATTTGTGTGATTTAATTGAAAATTACGCTTACGACGTTGGGGTAGAGGTTGAAATATATCAGTCCAACCACGAGGGCGATTTAGTTGATAAAATTCAAAGCGCATATAATAACGTACACGGCATTGTTATTAATCCCGCCGCATATACACACACAAGTGTAGCTTTACTTGATGCTTTAAAGGCGGTCGGAATACCCACAGTTGAAGTACATATTTCTGATGTTTCAAGTAGGGAAGATTTCCGTCAGATTAGTTTTATTCGTTCTTATTGTAAAGCCACTATCCAAGGTCACGGATTTGAAGGCTATTTAGAAGCAATAGATTTACTTTTAGGTGAAGACCTATGAATGTAGAAATTAAGCCGTCTAAAGCTTGTGGCGAAATAACCGCGCCGCCAAGCAAAAGTATGGCACACCGTGCGCTTATTTTTGGCGCATTTACAGAAAAAAGCGTTATTAAAAATATTGCATTTTCAAAGGATATTGAAGCAACGCTTGGTTGTTTAAAATCGTTAGGCGCATCCGTTTCTGTTGACGGTGACACCGTCAACATAGGTGGACTTGATATTAAAAATATTCCAAATAATGCGGTGCTTGACTGTTTTGAAAGCGGTAGTACATTACGTTTTTTGTTGCCGCTTTGTATGTCTTGCGGTAAGACGGTTACTTTAAAAGGCACCAAAAGACTTTTCGAGCGACCTTTAACTGTATATGAAGAAATTGCTAAAGAACAAGGAATTTCCTTTATAAAAAATGAAGACAGTGTTACAGTTTGCGGCAATTTAAAAAGCGGTGAATACGTAGTAGACGGTGGCATTTCGAGTCAGTTTATAACCGGTCTTTTAATTGCTTTACCGTTACTTTCGGGAAAAAGTAAAATAACCGTTAAAGGGGATTTTGAAAGCGCTTCTTATATAGATTTAACCCTTAGCGTTATGAACGAATTCGGTTTAAAAATTAACCGTAGCGGTAACGTATTTGAAATAGAGGGTAACCAAAATAGTGAAAATACGGAATATACCGTAGAGGGCGATTGCTCAAATGCGGCTTTTTTAGAGGCGTTTAACTATTTGGGTGGTAATGTTGTTTTAAAAGGACTTAATGAAAATACTTTACAAGGCGACCGTGTTTATTCTGATATTTTTGAGGGCTTAAAAAACGGCGAAAAAGAATTTGATTTATCCGACTGTCCCGATTTAGCACCGATTTGTTTTGCATTGGCAGCTGCTTTGGACGGTGCAGTATTCACGGGTACTAAAAGGCTTAAAATCAAAGAAAGTGACCGTGCTGCAGCTATGCAAACCGAGCTTGATAAGTTTGGTATAAGTGTAAACGTAGAAGAAAATCGGGTTATTATTGAAAAGGGCATTTTAAAAACCCCTAATGAAACCTTATGCGGTCATAATGACCATAGAATTGTTATGGCTTTAAGTGTGTTATGTTCTTTGGTAGGCGGCACTGTATCGGGAGCCGAGGCGGTTTCTAAAAGCTATCCTGATTTCTTCCAAAAAATTAGCAGTTTAGGTATTGATATAAATGAAATTAATTAAAAAGGTAAATATTTTAATAGTTGGTTTAGGTCTTTTGGGCGGTAGTTACGCTAAAGGACTTAAAAAATTAGGTTTCCCGGTAAATGCTATTACAAAGGATAAATCCTCTGTTGATTATGCTTTAGAAAACGGCATTATAGATTACGGTACAACCGAAATTGAACCCGAAATAATAGGCAAGGCAGATTTGGTTGTTTTTGCACTTTATCCGCATATATTCAAACAATGGATAATTGAAAATCAACAGCATTTTAAAAGCGGTGCGATTATAACCGACGTTACGGGTGTTAAGGGCTGTGTTGTAGAAGAAATACAGAATGTTCTGCGTAATGACGTTGAATATATTGCGGCGCACCCAATGGCAGGTAAAGAGGTAAGCGGTGTTGAAAACAGCGACGACGCTATTTTTAAAGGTGCAAACTATATTGTAGTACCGACCGAAAAGAATACTGAAGAGGCAATAGAGCTTTGTTCTAATTTAGGTGAGCTTTTGGGCTTCAAGCAGGTAGCAATATTATCTGTTGAGGAACACGACAAAATGATAGCATTTCTGTCGCAGTTAACCCACTGCATTGCGGTTTCGCTTATGTGCTGTAACGATACACCAGGACTTGAAGCTTATACGGGTGACTCTTTCAGAGATTTAACCCGTATTGCCCGTATTAATGATGAAATGTGGAGCGAATTGTTTTTAAGTAATAAAGATGATTTACTAAGGGAAATGGAAAGGTTTAAAGCTTCGTTTGACGAGCTTTATGAAAAGATTAAAAACGGTGACCGTGAAGGTATGCGCCAAATGATGCGACTTTCCACCGAAAGACGAAAGCTATTTGATAAAAAATAACCCTACAGTTTGGAGTGTAGATATGAATATGGAATTTAAAAGAAAGCTACCAATTCCAAAATTAGTTAAGCAACAATATCCCTTAACTGATGATATGATTAAAATAAGACAACAGAATACAGACGAAATCAAAGCGATTTTCGAAGGTACTTCAGATAAGTTTCTGCTTATTATCGGACCTTGCTCTGCAGACCATAAAGAGCCTGTGCTTGAATATATATCCCGTCTTCGTTTAGTGCAGGATGAGGTAAAGGATAAAATTGTAATAGTGCCGCGTATTTATACCAACAAACCGCGTACAACAGGCGCAGGATATAAGGGAATGCTTCATCAACCCGACCCTGAAAATGCGCCCGATATGTTAAAGGGCATTGTTTCTATTCGTGATTTGCATTTATCAGCGCTAAGGGATTACGGTTTTTCTTGTGCAGACGAAATGCTTTATCCCGAAAATCACCGTTATTTATCAGATTTATTGGCTTATGTTGCGATAGGCGCTCGTTCGGTTGAAAATCAGCAACACCGATTAACCGCAAGCGGACTTTTTGAGCCTGTGGGAATGAAAAACCCAACAAGCGGTGATATGACGGTTATGATGAATTCAATTAAGGCGGCACAAAGCTCACATACCTTCATATACAGAGGTTGGGAGGTACAAAGCCACGGTAATCCATTAGCACACGCGATTTTACGGGGATATATAGATTTTGCGGGTAAAAATGTTTCTAATTACCATTATGAAGATTTGCAAAAGCTGATTGCTCTTTATAATGAGTCGGGACTTTTGAATCCTAGCGTAATTGTTGATACAAATCACGCAAATTCAGGCAAAAAATATCTTGAACAAATAAGAATTGCTAAAGAAGTTGTTTCAAACAGACGCCATAATGACGATATTAAAAAACTTGTAAAAGGTCTTATGATTGAAAGTTATATTGAAAACGGTGCTTGTGAAGCAAACGAACACTGCTTTGGCAAATCAATTACCGACCCGTGTCTTGGTTGGGAAAAAACTGAAAAATTAATATTAGATATAGCAGAAAAACTGTAAACAAAACGCAATCGTTTTTTAACGATTGCGTTTTTCAAATTTGTGCAAAAAGTAATGTTTATGGTTTGTTATGTGATATATTATGTATAAATTTTATTATTAAGTGATATATTTATGTATAGTTTAACGGTTTTTTATTGACAATTTATATAATCCATTGTATAATAAAGTTAAAGAATTAAGTAGGTGAGAATATGAAAAGTAATTTCAAAAAAATTCTAAGCATAATGTTATCCATTTGTTTATTGCTTTCTATTAGCTTTGTTTCGGCTTCTATGACAGTTGCCGCTGCTGAAAAAGTAACAGACTATTATGTTGGTTACGGCGGAACAGGTGACGGTTCATCACTTGAAAATATGGCACCCACCGTGGCAAAAGCAATTAACACAATTAATTCAAACGGTCTTGTTGCAGGGGATACTGCGAACATTTGGATAGTTCAAGATATTACGGCTATCGAAAGAAAAAGCGAATCTTCTCCAACACACAATTTGGCTGCTTGGGGAGGTAAAGTTAGTCATACGGCAAAAATTGTTGTAAAACCGCTTTCTTCCAACCAATCAAAAAATAAAGATATTCCTACCTATCTTGCAATGGCTACAAAAGTTGGCGCTATTGACCAGTTAATAATAGGCGGTCCGACTGAAATTGACGGTCTTGAACTTATCCATTGTGCAAATGAGTTTGGTTTTGAATACCGTTACGTTATTACTGCTAACGGGTTTGATTTAACAATTGGCTCTAACGTTACGTATAGTGTTTTTTCGTATAATCGCACCACCGGTGTAAATTGGACTGGCAGCACTTGGAATGCTAACGATAAAGTATTTTCGGATTTAGTCGTTAAAGATAACTTTCCGATTACTACTATAGATGACGAAGGCGGCGATACCCCGGAAGAAGCGGCTGTATTTGAAAAACCGTTTACGTTAACTCTTTGTAAGGATGTTTCGTTTGCAGGTCATGCTTTTGATCTTTCGGGATTTAACCCCGGCTATGTAACCTTTAAAGAAGACGTAAATTTTGTATATAACACAGACTCATATCGTCCGTATGTACGTCTTGGTACTGCCAAAGATGGTGTTGGCGTTGTAACCTATGAAAAAAACCTTAATGTAAAATTGCCGGTTGCCACTAAAATCGCTTTTAAGGCGGGTGCCCGTAAGGTTGTTGTTAAGGGCGGCTTGCAGCTAATCACTAACGATAATGTTCTTAACGGCTTTAGTAAAAATGATTATCCGTTCACAAATTTTGTTGCAAACTCTTATACTGATGATACTTTTACTACTAATTCAGACTACTGGATTTTACAGACAGCCGAAGCTGATACTAAAAATATTGATTTTATTAATGGCGAAACCGGTAAGTTTGAAATTGCTATAAATTACATTGCAACTGCAACTAATGTATCTACAGGCGCAACCAAGGATTCTGAAAACGGTGTGCTTGATTTATCAGATGCACCGGGCGAATATACTGTTACATTTACATATTCAAAGGTTGAAGAAGAAACCCATAATTATGATGATTTAATTAATTATCGCGGTTATAACAGTGATTTAACTAAGTTCAACGGCGCTTTGGCTAACACCTGTAAAAAACTTACCACCAAGGAAGAAGTTAACGTTGTTTATATGGGCGGAAGCCTTCTTAACGAGTCGGACGATGCTTCACTTAAATCACAAATTAATACCTGGCTAAATAACAATTTTGCTAAGAGTACCACTATTAATTTTGTAGATAAAACCCTTAAGGATAACGGCACAACCTTCGGCGCGTTAAGAGTAGCGAGAGACGTTGTTTGCAAATTGCCGGATTTAGTATTTATTGAATATTCAATTGATGATAATTTGCAAGGTGTTTCGGCAGAAAAATCCGCTACTCAACTTGAAACAATAGTACGAGAGATTAAATCTGCTTACCCAAATAGCGATATAGTTGTTCTTATCACTTCAAACGCGCAAGGTTTAGCGCAAGACGTAATTTGCGAGAAATACGATATTTCTACAATAAATATTGGCACAAATAAGGCAGAGTATTTTGATATTATTAAAGAATTCTTAGTAAATACTTTATTATTCGGTGAAAGTCAGGATACTTATAGAATAACCGACCAAGAGTTACCGCAAATTGCAAGTAAAATTATTCTAAACGGTAATACAAGCTTTATTTATCCTGTTGACGTTGATATTACCACTGCAGGCGGCACCGTTTATGACGATGCGGCAAAGGGCCTTATAATACCCGATTACGTAGGTGTTATTACCTCACCCGCCGCAAGTAAGGATACTTTAACCTTTAGCTTTGAAGGAACCGAACTTTACATACTTTCTTGCGAAGGCTACGAAAAGCAAAACACTTATAAGATTAGTGTTGACGGTAAAGAATTTGAAACCAAAAACTACAGTGGCAATATTTTAACAAAGGCTGTAGAAGGTATTTCAAGCGGGAAGCATACCGTTGTTATCGAGCCTTCGGTAAATGCTAATGCCGGTATTTGCGGTTTCTATAGCAGAGACCTTGAAAACTGCGAAAATAATCTTACTATCTGCGATTTGGTTGCGATTGATGAGAATATAACCGATAACGGATTCGATTACAGCAATGACGACGCGATAGATAATAAGGATATTTCGGCGCTTAAAAAGATATTATTAGGTGATTGGATGAAACCTGAACTCAATTCCACAAAACATATTAAACCGATTGCACGTCTTGGTTGGCGTCCTTACACGGGTAACCTTCCTGAACAGTCCTTAATATCTTACCAAAAGGCTTATGATACCGGACATAGAATTTTACTTTGTGATATAAGAACAACGTCCGACGGATATATGGTATGTTGTCACGATGATGATATTTCAAAGGTGCACGCATATTATCCAAATGGTACTGCAGTTGGCAAAAACGAGGTTTTGATTTCTGAAACAACCTTAGCCGACCTTTTGACTTATGACTTTGGTAAGTATAAAGGTTATGACGGCCTTGAAATTTTGCAGATTGAAGATTTCCTTGAATACTGTAAAGACCTTGGCGACGTAACACCCGTTTTGGAAATGAAGGTTGACGTTAGCGATGAAAAATTAGCAGAACTTGTTTCACTTATCAAGAAATACGGCTTTGAAGATAGCATAATGTTTGTATGTACTGACCAACGCTTTGCTACAGCGTTACCAAACTGTACAATGGGCGACTGGGTTTATACACTTACCGATAATGTTATTGCCAGAATGGACGCTTTGACCTGTAAAGGCAAGTTTGTTTACGTTGCAAGAGACGGTGGCAATGAAGATAGTGTTAATTTTGAAAATTATGTGAAATGTAAAGCAAAGGGAATAGACCTTGCTATCACTTATATTCCAAGCACATATAAAGATTACTTCAACGGACTTAAAGATAAAGGAATTTTCAATTACTGCAAATATATAGCGCTTGACGAGGTTTCCTGGCTTTACGAATAGACAACAAAAAAGACACCTGAATTTCAGGTGTCTTTTAATTTTTATTAGTTGATTTCCATTACCTTATAGCCTTGGTTTTCAACAGTTTCTTTTAATATAGAATTTTCTGTATCGGCATTAAGTGTAACTGTTGCGGTACCGTTTTCGTGGCTAACTTCCGCTAAATCAACTTGCGGCAGTGCTTCAAGCACGGTTTTAACTCTGCCGGAACAATGCATACACATCATACCTTCAATTTTCATAATCTTTTTCATTATAATTTTCTCCTTTTTTGTATTTGATATTTTAAAAGTATTAATTCTTAAAGCATTTGAAACAACGCAGAAAGAAGAAAGGCTCATAGCGGCGGCCGAGAACATTGGATTCATTTGCCAACCGAGTAAATTTATAAATACACCCGCAGCCAAGGGAATACCTATTACGTTGTAAAAGAAAGCCCAAAATAGATTTTGGTGTATAACCTTTAAGGTGCCACGGCTTAATTTAATTGCGGAAACTAAATGTGACAGACCGTTTTTAACAAGTACAATGTCTGCGGCGTCTATTGCAACGTCAGTACCCGCACCGATTGCAATTCCAACGTCTGCTGAAGTGAGGGCAGGGGCATCGTTTATTCCGTCGCCTACCATTGCAACCTTGCCTTTTGCCTTTAAATTTTCAATTACTTTTTGTTTTTCGTCAGGTAAAACCTCGGCAATAACCTTATCAACACCAACCTGCTTTGCAATTGCATTTGCAGTACGTATATTATCGCCCGTAAGCATTACGGTATATATTCCCATAGCTTTAAGCTTTTTAATTGCTTCGGCGCTGTCGGGTTTAAGTGTGTCTGCTACAGCAATTATTCCTAAAAATTCATTGTTTTTAGCAAAGAATAGGGGAGTTTTTCCTTGACTACTTAGCAGTTCGGCATTTTTCTTTATATCATCAGGTATTTCTGTAATACCGCTTATATATAATGCATTGCCGCCTGTAAGTGTATTGTTATTATATTTTGCTGTAAGACCTTTGCCTGATATAGCTCTAAATTCGGTTACTTCAAAGGGCAAAACAGAACGCTTATTTGCATAATCTATAATTGCTTTCGAAAGTGGATGCTCGCTATTTTGTTCCAAACTAATTGCAAGCTTTAAAAGTTCGTTTTCAGTAATGCCAAAAGGCAAAATATCTGTAACAATTGGTTTACCCTCAGTAATAGTGCCCGTTTTATCAAGCGCCATAACTTTAATTTTTCCTGCTTGTTCAATAGAAACTGCATTTTTAAATAAAATACCGTTTTTTGCACCTTTTCCGCTTGATACCATAATAGCAACAGGAGTTGCAAGACCTAATGCACAAGGACAACTAATAACCAAGACAGAAATGCCACGGGCAAGTGAAAAGCCAACAGTTTGTCCTAATATAAGCCAAACGGCAGTTGTAATTACTGCAATTATTATAACTATAGGAACAAATACTCCCGAAACCTTATCGGCGATTTTTGCAATGGGCGCTTTCGAAGCGGCGGCATCGCTTACCATTTTAATTATTTGTGAAAAACGTGTATCCTCTAGAACCCGTATGGCTTTACATTTTAAAAAGCCTGACTGATTTATAGTTGCGGCAGAAAGATTATCACCAACTGTTTTATCAACAGGAATGCTTTCGCCCGTAAGTGCCGATTCATCCACAGCCGAAAAGCCTTCTAAAACTATGGCGTCCACAGGGATTTGTTCGCCGGGGCGCACCACTATAATATCATCTATTACTACATCTTTAACATCAATAACCGTTTCTTTACCGTTTCTTATAACGGTTGCAGTTTTTGGGGATAAATCCATTAAGCTTTTTAAAGCGTCGGTAGTTTTTCCTTTGGCACGTGATTCCAGCATTTTACCAATAGTAATAAGCGCCAATATCATTGCGGCAGATTCAAAATATAATTCGTGCATATATTTGTGAATAGAAGTAATGCTTGAATTTGTCATTAAAAATACTACTGCAACGCTATAAATAAAAGCCGCAGACGAGCCTAAGGCTACAAGAGTATCCATATTAGGCGAACCCTTTAAAACGCCTTTGAAGCCGTTTGTAAAGAATTTTTGGTTAATTACCATTACAAGTATTGCAAGTAGCATTTGAACTAACGCAATTGCAATATAATTACCCGATATAAAAGCGGGGAGTGGAAAATTCCACATTGTATAGCCCATAGAAACATACATAAGAAAGCTTAAAATAATTAAAGAAGAAATTAATCTTACCTTTAATTTATTGGTTTCGTTATCCTTTAAAGGGTGGTCTTTATTTGCTTCAGTGATTTTATCGTTGTATATTGCGGCAGAGTAGCCTGCATTTTCTACGGCAGTAATTATGTCATTTAAATTAAAATTACCTTCTACCGTCATTGAATTGGCAAGTAAACTAACATTACAGGCCGTAACACCATCTATTTTAGAAACCGCATTTTCCACACGGCTGCTACATGCTGCACAGCTCATACCTTGTACAGAAAACTTTTTCATCAGTTAGTCACCTCTAACCGAAATTATACAACTTTTAAGTTTTTGTGTCAATATAATAAATAGAAAGAAAGCCGTCCATTTGGACGGCTTTCTTAAGATTGTTATTAGCAGCAAGAATTGCAGCCATTATCGCAGCCGCAGCCACCGTTGTTATTGCCCCAACCGCCGCAGCAGCAGAGAATAAGGATTAAGATAATAATCCAAGTACAACCACCGTTATTATTACACATTATAAAAGACCTCCTTTTTTGTCTTCATCACATACTATGCTAACTTTTTTAAGGTGTTACATTAAATTTATTTAAAAATTGTTTGACTTTTCCTGACTTTCGTGTATAATTAAAGTCAGGAAAGGTCAAAGGTGACGATTATGAGAATGAGTGATTTGATTTCAAAAGAAATTATAAGAATGCTTAATGAATCTGAAGTAAACACTGCAGAAATACAACGTAATGAATTTGCAAATTTGTTTGGCTGCGCGCCCAGTCAGATTAACTATGTGCTTTCTTCACGTTTTACACCTGAACACGGCTATATTATAGAAAGCCGTCGCGGTGGCGGTGGATATGTACGAATTAAAAGAGTTGCGGTAAAGCACGGCTCTGCGCTTATGCATATTATCAATTCAATCGGCGACCAAATAGATGCTATGTCTACAAGAATAGTTCTTGAAAATTGTATTGATACAGGTCTTATTACCGAAAATGCGGCACGCATAATGGCGGCGGCAGTTTCAAGTGCGGTTATGCAAAATATCCCACCCATGTTTAAAGACACTATGCGCGCGTCAATACTAAAACAAATGCTTTTAACACAGATTTAAGGAGCGATATTATGCTGTGTGAAAAATGTGGCAAAAATCACGCTACTACACATATAAAAACCATAGTAAATGGCGTTGTAAAGGAATTTAACCTATGTGCATTTTGTGCCGCTAAGGAAGGGTATTCCGGCAATAGCCTTGCTAATATGTTGGCTTCAATGTTTGGTGAAATTTCTTCCGTCGAGCTTTTAAAGCATCAATTAAAATGCTCTGTGTGCGGTTCAACTTTTTCCGATATTGCTAAAACGGGCAAGGTTGGTTGTTGCGAATGCTATAGTACCTTTTATGATCAGCTTTTACCGTATGTAAAAAGGGTTCACGGTAGTACAACACATGTGGGAAAGACGCCAAATAGTGTTTCGTTTACCGAAAAAACGCATACTGAAACTGTAGAGGCTTTAAGAAATGAATTAAGTCGACTTGTGGCTTTAGAAAATTACGAACAAGCGGCAATTATAAGGGATAAAATTAAAGAAATGGAGGAAAAGGGCAGTGAGTAATTGGTATATGAATGAAGCTAGTAATAATGATATTGCCGTAAGCTCACGAATAAGAATTGCAAGAAATATAAAAGGCATACCTTTTCCTTCTAAGATGACTATACAACAAAAACAAGAACTCAACCTTAAGGTTAAGACTGCAATAAATAACAGTAATTCACCGATTGCAAAAGCATTAAAATTTATCGAAATGCGCGATATTCCCGAAAACCAACGCTTTGCAATGGTTGAAAGGCATATCATAAGCCACGAATTTGCAACCAAGGGAATCGACGGCGCTATCATACTATCTCAGGATGAAAGCATAAGTATTATGGTAGGCGAAGAGGACCACATAAGAATTCAGGTAATTTTAGGTGGTATTAATTTAGAAGAGGCTTATGAAATTGCAGATAAATTAGATACATTACTTAATGATTCATTACACTTCGCCTTTGACAGTAAATTAGGCTTCCTTACCGAGTGTCCTACAAATTTAGGCACCGGTCTTAGAGCATCGGTTATGCTTCATTTACCTGCACTTGAAAATAGCGGTGAAATGGATAACCTGTCGCAGTCTATAGGTAAAATTGGCTTTACAGTACGCGGTATGTACGGTGAGGGAACAAAGTCTTTAGCGTCACTTTATCAGATTTCTAACCAAATTACTTTAGGTCTTAGCGAAAAAAATGCACTCGATAATCTTAAAATTATTACAACACAATTAATCGAAAAAGAAAAAGAAATTAGAAACGGTTTCGATAAATTCAAGATAGAGGATTTTTGCTTTAGAGCACTTGGTATACTTCAAAACAGCAGAATTTTATCAAGTGAAGAGGCTATGAATTTGCTTTCACGTGTAAAACTTGGTAAAAGTATGGGCATACTTAACTTAAAAGAATCGCCAATTAGGCTTTTAATCGATTCGCAACCCTTTATGCTTATGCAAAAATACGGTGTTATGGAAGCGGATGAGCGTGACGTTTACCGTGCTAATATGATAAGGGAAATGCTTAAATGAATTTAAGAAAGGATAGGTTATGAAATATAATTTTAACGGATTCACTTCAAAAGCGAATGAGGCTTTAAACCAAGCTATAAATTCTGCAGAGCTTTTAGGTCATACCTATATCGGCAGTGAGCATTTGCTTTTGGGGCTTTTAAAAATCGGTAGCGGTGTGGCTTACGCTGTACTGAACAAAAACGGCGTAACACCCGAAAAAATAGAAGAGCTTATACGTACAAAAATCGGCAATGGCACACCTACAAAGCTTTCGCCCGATTATTTTACCCCACGGGCAAAAAAGGTTATAGAGGTTGCAATGAACGGTTGTAATAACATAGGTAAAAAATATGTTGGTACAGAGCATCTGCTTGTGGCAATTTTAAGCGATGGCGATAATTATGCCATAAGATTTTTAAATGAATTAGGTGTAGATGTTGCAATGCTTACCTCGCAAGCACTTAATGCTTCGGGAATTGAAATTAACCCTAGTGTTAATAAACCGCAAAAAGAGGAAAAAAGTAATACACCTACTCTTTTAAAATATGGCAGAGATTTAACCGAGGAAGCAAAACAAGGTAAAATTGACCCTGTAATAGGCAGGCAGGAAGAAATTCAGCGTGTTTTACAGATTCTTTGCCGTCGCACAAAAAATAACCCTTGCTTAATTGGTGAGCCGGGTGTTGGTAAAACTGCAATTATTGAGGGGTTGGCTCAACAAATAGCAAGCGGCAATGTGCCCGAAATTTTACGGGATAAAAAGGTGTTTACCCTTGATTTAACAGGTATGGTTGCGGGTACAAAATACCGCGGCGATTTTGAGGAAAGAATAAAATCTGTAATAGATGAGGTTACAAATTCTAAGGATATTATTCTTTTTATTGACGAGGTACACACTATTATAGGCGCAGGCTCTGCAGAGGGCTCTACCGATGCTGCAAATATATTAAAACCACAGCTTGCGCGCGGTGAATTTCAGTTAATAGGCGCTACAACTATTTCTGAATACCGTAAAAATATTGAAAAAGATTCTGCACTTGAACGTCGTTTTCAACCTGTAACTGTTGCAGAACCAAGCGTAGAAGATGCGGTGCTTATTTTAAAGGGCTTAAAGGATAAATATGAAGCGCATCATAAAGTGAAAATTACTGATGATGCTATAGAAACTGCAGTTAAATTATCCTCTAGATATATTACTGACAGATTTTTACCTGATAAAGCGATTGATTTAATTGACGAAGCGGCTTCAAGAGTAAGACTAAATGCAAGTAATATTCCGCAAACAATAAAAGATTTAGAAAACGAAATTAAAATTTTAGAATCCGAAAAGGATGAGGCAATTTCTTCGCAAGAATTTGAACGCGCCGCGAGCTTACGCGATAAAGAAAAAGAACTAAAGGAAAAATATAATACAGAAAAAGAAAAGTGGAATAATGATAATTCTGCTTCAAGCGGTGAGGTAACAGGCGAAAATATTGCTGAAATTGTTTCTAGCTGGACCGGTGTACCTGTTTTACAGTTAAGTGAAGAAGAAAGCGAGAGGCTCTTGCGCCTTGAAGATGAACTTCACAATAGAATTGTAGGTCAAAATGAAGCGGTTATAGCCGTTGCAAAGGCAATCCGCAGAGGCCGTGTGGGACTAAAAGATCCCAAAAGACCGATTGGTTCGTTTATATTCTCAGGCCCTACAGGTGTCGGTAAAACCGAGCTTTGCAAAGCATTAGCAGAGGCTATGTTCGGTAATGAAAATATGATGATACGCCTTGATATGTCGGAATATATGGAAAAGCATACCGTATCGCGTCTTGTAGGCTCTCCACCCGGATATGTCGGCTTTGAAGAAGGGGGGCAGCTTACCGAAAAGGTAAGAAGAAACCCGTATTCAGTAGTGCTTTTTGATGAAATAGAAAAAGCGCACCCTGATGTTTTTAATATGCTTTTACAAATTCTTGAGGACGGTATTTTAACCGATTCACAAGGCAGAAAGGTTGACTTTAAAAATACTGTAATTATTATGACATCTAATGTTGGTGCGCGTATGATTACAGAGAAAAAAGTAAGCTTTGGCTTTGGGGAATCGCAAGACAGCAACAAGGATGTTAAAGAGCTTGTTTTGGGTGAGCTTAAAAGCACCTTCCGACCTGAATTTTTAAACCGTGTTGATGATATTATTGTTTTCACAAAGCTTGAAAAAGCCGAAATTGAAGAAATTGCAGAAAAAATGCTTAACAATTTAAGTAAAAGGACTAAAAACCTTAATATTGAACTTAATTTTGATTCATCGGTTAAATCAAAGCTTGCCGAAATTGGCTTTGATGTAGTTTACGGTGCACGTCCCTTGCGCCGTGAAATACAGAATAAAATTGAAGATAAGCTAAGTGAAAAACTGCTTGAAAAAACTATTAAAAACGGCGATAAGGTTTTGTGCAGTTTTAAAAATGATGAATTTAAATTTATAGTTAATAATTAAAAAAACGCGTCTTTTCACTCGAAAAGGCGCGTTTTTCTTTAATAGGTTAATTGTTTTTTTGAAGCTTTTTAGGGGAAATGCCGTACATTTCTTTAAACTTTACAGAAAAATAATTACTGTCGTTAAATCCGCATTCGCTGGCAATTTGTGAAATTGATAAGTTATCCGACTGTTTTAAAAGTGCTTCTGATTTTTGCAATCGCAAAAGGTTTAAATATTCGCAAAAGCCGAAGCCGGTTTCTTTTTTAAACATTCTTGACAGGTGCTCGGGGCTTAGGGAACACTCTTTTGCTATTTGTGTTAAAGTAATATCATTTTTAAAATTTTCCTTAATATATGTTATAGCAGTTTCAATGTATTGGTTTTTACTGTTAACCTTTGTTTGTGTTTCAATGTTGCGAATAAGCAGATAGAAAAAAGCATGGGTATAGCATTTTAGAATTTCTTCGCTTAAACCATCATTATTAGTATATTCATACTCGATTTTTTTAAAAAGCTCAATAACCTCGTCCTTGATTTTTGGAATACGGTATAGATACTGTGATTTTGGTAGATATTCTTTTATTGCAGAAGGAATATATTTTCTGGAACAGTTAATAAGTATTCTTGAATGTACAGTGTTAATATATTCGGTGTTATGTATTGTGCCTTCAGGGATTAGTACAATATCGCCAACCTCAAGTTGATATGATTTATTGTCAATGAAATAATTACAGGTTCCACTTTCAATTAGATAAATTTCATATAAGTTGTGATAGTGGCTTTCCATTTTATAGCTTTCTCTTTTTTGTGTTTCAATTACATGGCTGAAAATAAAATCGGTATTATTAATAAATTTATCGTATTTCATATATATCACCAAACATATTTTAACATAAAAATCAAAAAAAATCAAGAAAATTGATAAATGTATATCAAATTTCTTAAGGAATACTATAAAATTTTGATATATAATTATTTTATAAAATGAGAGGGGTAACATTATGAAAGAAAAAATTATTCAATTTGGTGAAGGCGGATTCTTGCGCGGATTTGTTGATTGGATGGTACAAATCGCAAACGAAAAAACTGATTTTTCAGGAAGTGTTGTAGTAGTACAACCTATTGAAAACGGTATGTGCGATATGCTTACTTCGCAAAATTGCGAATATACTCATATCTGCCGTGGACTCGAGGGTGTTGATATTAAAAAAATTAATGCAATTTCCCGTTGTGTAAAGCCGTATGATGATTTCGACTCATATATGAAGCTTGCAGAAAATCCTGATTTTCGTTTTATTGTTTCCAATACTACCGAAGCGGGTATTTGCTTTGAAGGTAGCGAAAAATTTACAGATCGCCCTGCAAAAAGCTTTCCTGCAAAGCTAACACAATTACTCAAAAAACGTTTTGATTTAAATCTTTCAGGCTTCGTATTTTTACCTTGCGAGCTTATTGATAAAAACGGTGAAAATCTTAAAAAGTGTATTTTAAAATATGCAGACCTTTGGGAACTTGGCAACGATTTTAAGGAATGGATTGAAAAAGAAAACATCTTTTGCAACACATTAGTTGATAGAATTAATACAGGTTATCCTAAGGATGAAAAAATTGACCTTGATTATACCGATAATATGCTAAATACATCCGAATATTTTCATTTATGGGTAATTGAAGGTTACAAAGATTTATATAACGAGCTTCCACTCGATAAATGCGATTTAAATGTAATTGTTACCGATAATCTTGAAATGTATCGTACAAGAAAGGTACGTATTTTAAATGGCGCTCACACTTCGCTCGTACCTTATGCTATGCTTTCAGGTCTTGATACTGTTAAGTCCTGTATTGATGATGAAAAAATGTCAGAGCATATTAAAAAGTGTGTATATGATGAAATTATTCCCACACTTGATTTACCGAAAGAAGAGCTTATAGATTATGCCGATAACGTTTTAAAGCGTTTTTCAAACCCATATATTAAGCACTATCTTTCATCAATCGCTTTGAATTCTGTAAGTAAATTTAAGGTACGTGTTTTACCGTCGATTAAAGAATATATTAAGCGTTATAATAAAACACCCGAAAACTTGATTTTTGCCTTTGCAAAGCTTATTGAATTTTACAGAACCGATATGGCTAATGATGATAAGGATATAATGGAGTTTATGAAAACTGCAACCGTAAACGAAATACTTAAGAATACAAAACTTTGGGATGAAGATTTATCCTATCTTGAAAGTGAGATAACAAAATATGCTAATTAACAAATTAGATAATGTAGAGGTTAATATTGAAAACGGGCATAAATATGCGCTCTTTGATATTAAAGAAGGCGAAAATATAATAAAATACGGTCAGCCCATAGGTCACGCTATTTGTGATATTAAAAAAGGCGAACAGGTGCATACCAACAATATTAAAACAAACCTTTCGGGCAAATTGGAATATACCTATAACCCTGCAAATACAGCATTCAAAAAAGAAGCTTCCGATTTAACCTTTATGGGATATATCCGTGAAAACGGCGAAGTTGGTATCAGAAACGATATATGGATTGTAAACACAGTTGGCTGTGTTAATAAAATTGCCGAAAAATTAGCTTCGCTTACAGGTGCAAAATCTTTTGTGCACCCATACGGTTGTTCTCAGTTAGGCGATGACCAAATGATTACCCAAAAAATCCTTAAGGGTATGGTAAATCATCCAAATGCCGCAGGTGTATTGGTTTTAGGACTTGGTTGCGAAAACAATAATATTGAAGTATTTAAAAAGGTTTTGGGTGACTATAATCCCGAAAGAGTTAAATTTTTGAATACTCAGGACAGCACTGACGAAATCGCCGACGGTGTAGCGATTATTAACGAATTAAAAGAATACGCCAAAAAGTTTGAAAGAAAACCTGTTAATATCTCTGAATTAAAGGTTGGCTTAAAATGCGGCGGAAGTGACGGCTTTTCGGGAATTACCGCAAATCCATTAGTTGGTAGATTTTGTGATAAGGTTACTTCATTCGGCGGTAAATGTGTTTTAACAGAAGTACCCGAAATGTTTGGTGCCGAGCATCTTTTAATGAATCGATGCGAAAACGAGGAAATATTTAATAAAACCGTTGCGCTTATTAATGATTTTAAGGATTACTATACAAGACATAATCAAGTGATTTACGAAAACCCTTCACCCGGAAATAAAGCGGGCGGAATTACAACACTTGAAGAAAAATCACTCGGTTGTGTTCAAAAGGGTGGTTTGTCTCCCGTAGTTGATGTGCTTGATTACGGCGATAAAATCAATAAAAACGGTTTATCGCTCCTCAATGGTCCCGGTAACGATATTGTTGCAGTTACAAATTTAATGGCGGCTGGCGTTCATTTAATCCTCTTTACAACCGGTAGGGGAACACCGCTTGGAACTGCGGTACCAACCGTTAAAATTGCAACAAATTCTAACCTTGCGGAAAAGAAAGCCAACTGGATAGATTTTAATGCAGGACCGATTATTGAAGGCGAAGATTTAACAGATGAGCTTTTACAATATGTGATATCTGTTGCAAACGGTGAGCAAACCAAAAACGAACAAAACGGATATGAAGAAATAGCTATTTTTAAAGATGGTGTAACACTTTAAAAGGGGATTTTACTATGAAGCATTTTGGTAACAAAGTAGAAGATGTAAAAATAGCTTATATCGGCGGCGGCTCTAAGGGTTGGGCGTGGACTTTAATGTCCGACCTAGGTCAAGCAGGAGATATTTGCGGCACTGTTGCGCTTTATGATATTGATTTTGAAGCGGCAAAGCGAAACGAAATAATAGGTAATAAATCGAATGATGCCGAAGGCTGTAAATCTGTTTGGAATTATAAGGCTGTAAAGACAATTGGCGAAGCATTAACAGGTGCGGATTTTGTTATTATTTCAATTATGCCGGGCACTTTTGATGAAATGCATAGCGACGTACATACTCCTGAAAAGTACGGTATTTATCAGTCTGTTGGTGATACATCGGGACCTGGCGGAATTGTAAGAGCGCTTCGCACTATTCCTATGATTGAAGAAATTGCTAATGCAGTTAAAGAATATTGCCCGAAGGCTTGGGTAATAAACTATACAAATCCTATGACAATTTGTATGAACACACTTTTTAAAACTTTTCCTGAAATTAAGGCATTTGGTTGTTGCCACGAAGTGTTTGGAACACAAAAGCTTTTAGCCGCTGCGGTTAAGAAATATACCGATTTTGAAGATGTTGCAAGAGACGAAGTTAAGGTAAACGTTATTGGTGTAAACCACTTTACCTGGCTTACAAAAGCGCAATATAAAAATGTTGATATTTTCCCGCTTTATGAAAAGCTTGCAAATGAATACAGAGAAATCGGATACACAGAAGGTAACGACGATAACTGGCTTAATTCGGTTTTCCAATCAAAACAAATGGTTAAATTTGATTTATTCAGACGTTTCGGCTGTATTGCTGCCGCAGGCGACAGACATTTAGCAGAATTTTGCCCAAGACAGTGGTATTTAGATAATCCCGAAACGGTTGAAAAATATGGATTTGCCTTAACAAGCGTAGATTTCCGCCGTATCTTCCAAAAGGATAAACTTGAACGTAGTGACCGCCTTGTAAACGGTGAGGAAGAGTTTAAATTTAAAGAAACAGGCGAAGAAGGTATTAACCAAATTAGAGCGCTTTTGGGTCTTGACGTTTTAGTAACTAACGTTAATATTCAAAACAAGGGTCAAATTCCAAATCTACCTTTAGGTGCTGTTGTTGAAACAAACGCCACATTCACTGCAGATGCTGTAACACCCGTGTTTGCGGGCGAAATTCCACAAAGTATTTATCCGCTAATTACCCGAATTTGCGGCGAACAGCAGCAGGTTACCGAAGCAGGTATAAATCGTGATTTGGATATGGCGTTTATGGCATTCTATAACGACCCGCTTGTATCCTTGCCGTATGACGATGCAAAAGCCTTGTTTGATGAAATGGTTGAAAACACAAAAGAATATTTAAAGGATTACTTTAACTAACAAAAAAGGTGAACGCGATAAAGCGTTCACCTTTGGTTTTTTCTATATGATAAATAATCTTCAAGTATTATTACTGCCGCTACGGCATCAACAACATTTTTACGTTTTTTGCCTTTAGTATCTGTGTAATTGAGTGCAGTATGTGCAGAAACTGTAGTGCAGCGTTCATCCCACAAAACAATTTCTTTATTGGATTTTTCTCCAATTTTTTCGGCAATTTCTTTACATTCCTGCGCTCTAAAGCCTACCGAACCGTCCATATTTTTTGGAAAGCCTACCACAATCAATTCGGCTTTAAGTTCGTTTGCGAAAGCGATTATTTTATCAACAAGCTTTTCGGTGTTGTATTCGGTAATAACCGTTTTCGGAAAAGCAAAGCTTTCGCCGCTGTCACTTACCGCAATACCTGTTCTTGCTTTGCCTAAATCGACCGACATTATAATCATTTTGCTTCCTCCTTGTAAGAGGCGGAAAGTCGACTTCTTGTATTTGGTACAAGCTCTTTTGGTAAATGGCTTACGTCGTTGAAATACTTAATGGTAACATTCATATTATCATCCGCTTCAAGAAGCATTACTGCAGTATTTTCGCTCCAAGGAATATTCTTGAGTTCATTTATATCATTTTTCATTAAACGGCAGGTTAAGCATCTTGTAAGACCGCCGTGAGAAGCACAGGCAATAGTTTTGCCGCTATTGTTTTTTATAATATATTTAATAGCGTCCCAAATGCGCTCGTAAGCGTGGCGCATTGATTCGCCTTCGGGTGGGGCAAAGTCTTGCGGATGGTTATCCCAAGCATCTGCAAGGCCGGGTATTGATGCAAAAGCCTCAGCGAATTTTCTACCCTCAACAACACCGCCGTGAAGTTCGGCAAGCTCTTTTAAAAGCACAATTTCTACCTGCTTATCGCCTTTAATGGCAAGTGCAGTCTTTTGAGCGCGAATAAGAGGGCTTGAGTATATTTTATCAATATGAATATTTTCAAATCTCTTTTTTAAATATTCAAGCTGTTTTGCGCCATCCTCCGATATATCCAAATCGGTCGAGCCTTGGAAAATTCGCATAACATTACCCAAGGCTTCACAATGGCGAACAAAGTATATTTTTGTCAATTTAATCACCGAGAAAAATTATAACACATTATACATTTGTTGGCAAGTTTAAATATTAATTTCATTTTCGCATTTTCCTGTTTTAAAAAAACTTTCAAGGTTTTGCATTGTGGTTTTTGCAATAGCCGTTAAAGCTTCTTTAGTTAAAAACGCTTGATGTGAGGTGACTATTACATTAGGCATTGAAATAATGTTTGATAGTGTGTCGTCCTTAATTATTTCATCCGAAAAATCCTCAAAAAACAGTTCTGTTTCTTCTTCGTAAACATCAAGCCCTGCTGCGCCTATTTTACCGTTTTTAAGTCCTATTATTAACGATTGAGTGTCAATTAATTTTCCACGAGAAGTGTTTATTATATAAACGCCTTTTTTCATTAATTTAATTGTATCGTCGTTGATTAAATATTTATTATCCTTAGTAAGCGGACAATGTAATGAAATAATATCGCTCTTTTTGAGTAAATCTTCAAGCGTTACATATTTACCGCAAAAATCTATATTTTCTATTGGGTCGTAGCCTAAAATATTCATACCAAAGCCTTTGCAGATATTAGCAAAGGTCATACCGATTTTTCCTGTACCTATAATTCCTACCGTTTTGTCCTTTAAATCAAAGCCTGTAAGCCCTTCAAGTGAAAAGTTATGGTCGCGTGTACGAATGTAGGCTCTGTGAATTTTACGGTTAAGCATTAAAATCATACCGATTGCGTGCTCGGCAACAGCGTATGGGGAATAGGCGGGAACTCTTACAACACATAATCTGCCACGTGCAAATTTTAAGTCAACATTGTTATATCCGGCACATCGAAGCGCCAAAATTTTAACCCCGAATTTTTCAAGTTGTTCTATAACGTGTTTATCAATACTGTCGTTTACAAAGGCACAGACTGCATCACAACACGCCGCCATACTTACGGTATCGCGGTTTAATTTATTTTCAAAAAAACGTATACTGAACTCCTCGTTATTATAAAGTGAAAAGGTTTCACGGTCGTATGCTTTTGTATCAAAAAATGCAATAGTTTTCAAAAAAATCACTCCAAACAGTTAATGTTTTTAGTATTTTCTTAAAAAAATAATGTATTCACTATTGTTAAATTAAAAATAATTATGTATAATTAAAGGTAATTAGTCTAAAGTAAAGGATGTTTGTTATGAAAAAGTATTTTAACCGACTGTTTATTGACGGTCTTTCAGGTATGGCATACGGATTGTTTTCTACCTTGATTATAGGTACAATCATTTGCCAGATTGCAAAGCTCGTCGGTTCAAATGTTGTAGCCGAATATCTTAACGCTATGGGTAGTGTTGCTAAAACACTAACAGGCGCAGGTATAGGCGTTGGTGTTGCTTGTAAGCTAAAGTCTTCACCACTTACTACCGTTGCGGCGGCGGTTGCAGGTATGATTGGCGCTTTCCCGAATCTTGCAAACGCACAGTTTTCAATTGGTGCCCCAGGTGAACCATTAGGCGCTTTCATTGCGGCTTATGTTGCTATTGAAATCGGTTATTTAGTATCGGGCAGAACAAAGGTTGATATTATTATTACTCCTATTTGCTGTATTTTAACAGGTGCTGCTGCAGGCTACTTTGTTGGTCCGTACATATCTACCGCTATGAAGTGGATTGGCGCACTTGTAAATATCAATGTTGAGCAAAGCCCAATTATTGGCGGTATTATTGTATCGGTTGTTATGGGTATTCTTTTAACTTTACCTATTTCTTCTGCGGCTATCGGTATTTCTATGGGAATAACAGGCTTGGCGGCAGGCGCAGCAACAATTGGCTGTTGCTGTAATATGGTTGGCTTTGCGGTTATAAGCTACCGTGAAAATAAATTTGGCGGTCTTATAGCACAGGGTGTAGGTACTTCTATGATACAAATGCCAAACATTGTAAGACACCCGTTAATATGGTTACCTTCCATTATCTCAAGTGCAATTTTAGGACCGATTTCTTCTGCAGTGCTTAAAATGGTAAGTAACCCCGTAGGCTCGGGTATGGGTTCTGCAGGTCTTGTTGGTCAGTTCATGGCTTATGACAGTATGGTAGCCGCAGGTGTTTCACCCGTTGTTACTTTGCTTCAGATTGTGTTAATGCATTTTGTATTGCCTGCAGTTGTAACACTCGGTATTGCAGAAGCTATGCGTAAGCTTGGACTTATTAAATCAGGCGACTTAAAGTTGGTTTCTGCCAATGCGTAAAAACGAAAGAGTAATTGAGGCGGTAACACGTCTTGAAAAGCTTTACCCAAGCGCTATTTGTTCACTTGAATATAAAGACGCTTTTCAACTGCTTATAGCTACAAGACTTTCCGCGCAATGCACCGATAAGCGTGTGAATATGGTAACTCCCGATTTATTTGCAGAATTTCCTACCGCCGAAAAAATGGCTAATGCGGATATTTCGCGCGTTGAACAGTTAATTAAAACCTGCGGTCTTTATAAAACAAAAGCGAAGGATTTAATACTTATAGCACAAAAAATTGTTAACGATTTCGGCGGCATTGTTCCCGATAATATTGATGATTTAACAACCCTTTCGGGTGTTGGCCGTAAAACTGCAAATTTAGTTTGCGGCGATATTTACGGCAAACCCGCCGTTGTTACAGATACGCATTTTATTCGTATTTGTAACCGTTTAGGGTTTGTTAGTAGTGATAATCCTTTAACGGTTGAAAACGCTATGCGAAAATTGTTGCCGCCAAATAAATCTAACGATTTCTGTCACAGAACCGTACTTTTCGGGCGTGACGTTTGTACTGCAAGAAACGCAAAATGCGAAGCTTGTGTTCTTAACGATATTTGCCCTAAGAAAATAAACAAAAGGTGATTATATGAATCTTAAAAAAGTAGCACTTATTAATGCGGTTTCGGCTAACGGAAAAAGCTCTGCCTTAGCGGCGGTGCCAATTCTTGCAACCGCAAAGCTTGAAACAACAGTAATTCCAACTGCTGTTTTTTCGGATGTTTCGGGCGAATACTACCGTGATATGACCGAATGTATTTTACCTATAGCCGAACAAATTTACGGCACAGATACTGTGTTTGATGCTATTTCTATAGGATATATTACTGATGACGACCAAATTCCGTCTATAATTAAAACCTGTAACCTTTTAGCAAATGAGGATACTAAAATTATTTTAGACCCAATTATGGGGGATAACGGTAAGCTTTACGGCCGTTTTTCTTGCAATTTTCCTGCTGCTATGCTTGAGCTTTGCAAAAAAGCCGACGTTATTTTACCGAATATTACCGAGGCTTGCTTACTTACAGGTAAACCGTACAAGGAAAAGTACGATGAAGCATATATATTAGAACTTGCGACTGCTTTATACGAGCTTACGGATTGTAAAATTGCTATAACCGGTGTTAGCTTTGACGACCGTAAAATCGGCGTTGCGGTATATAGAAATGACACAATGAAGTATGTTTTTTGCGATAAAGTACCCGCGCATTACCGTGGCAGCGGTGATATTTTCTCGGCGGCGTTTACCGCTTCGGTTATAAATGGCAGAAGCACACGCGCGGCGGCGGAAATTGCCCAAAACTATATTTGCGGCTCTATTAAGCATAGCTTTGAAAACGGAATTTCCGAGCAAGAGGGTATTGCTTTTGAAGCGCAACTTTCAAATTTAGTAAAATATCTCGATTTATAATGATTGTAGTTTGTCGAAACGCTAAAAGCGCTTCGTTGAGCCACTTTTAAGTGGCTTTGGCAAAATTGAATTTTTAAATTTAATTTTGCACAACACTCATTGCAATGGTAAGTAGCAAATTTTCTTTGAAAATTTGGTTTAAAATCAAAGATTTTATGTCGAAACTTATTAGTTTCGACTTCTAATAACCATTATAAGGAAATAAGATGTTAAAAAAGTTAGTTATTTTTAGTATAGTGCTTTCGATTTTTACTCTTTCGGTATCTGCCGATGAGATAAAAAGGCCTGAAATCACATCAAAAGCCTACGTGCTTTACAACCCCGATAATGACGAGGTTGTTGAAGATATAAACGGCAATAAGAAAATGTATCCCGCATCACTTACCAAAATGATGACGGCGCTTGTTGCCTTTGAAAGCTGTGAGAATTTGGATAGTGAAATTGTTACCGTTTCGGAAAATGCAGTTAAATCAATTTACGGTACAAGCTCTTCAAAGGCCGATTTAAAAATAGGGGAGCAGACTACCCTAAGGCAGATGCTTTACCTTTTAATGTTGCCTTCGGGTAACGATGCCGCAAACGCTATTGCCGAGCATATAAGCGGCAGTAATGATTCTTTTGCAAAGCTTATGAATAAAAAAGCAAAAGAATTAGGTATGAATAATACACATTTTGCTAACCCGCACGGACTACATAATCCAGACCATTATACAACTGCAAGCGATTTGGCAATTTTAGCCGATGCATATTCTTCGGTAGAAACCTTGAAAGAAATTGCAAAGTGTAACCAATATCTTATGCCTGCTACAAATAAGCAGGGTGAACGCCTTTTTAATACCACAAATTTTTTAAAGGTTGAAAAAAGCGGATATTATTACCCTTATGCTGACGGTCTTAAAACAGGGAATACCGATGAGGCAGGTCGTTGCCTTGCCGCATCCGCCGAAAAAAACGGAGTACGCTACATTTGTATTTTGCTTAACTGCCCTGAGGTTTGGCGTGGCAAAGGCTATGTAAGAAGTGAATTTTTGGAAGCGGCAGAAATTTTTAAATACGCCTTCGAAACCTTTGAGTGTGTAAAAATTGCCGAAAAAGGCACTAAAGTTGGAAGTAATTCCGTTTTTGAAACCTATGACGAATCGGTTGATATCATACTTTCTAATGATATTTTTGCAACCTTACCAAAAGGAACCGATTTATCGAACCTTAAAATTGAATATAAGCTAAATAATTTAAATGAGGATAATTTATTGTTGCCTGATATTTCTTCTGGCGATATTCTTGGTGATGCCAAGCTATATTTAAACGGTCGCTTACTCGGTCAGACCGAGGTTGTTTCGCAAAATGAAGTAAATGCACATTGGTGGCTGAAATTTTGGCATAAAATTGATTTTTACGTTTATTTAACCGCTTCAATAATCGGTGGTATCATCTTCTTATTTATTGTTTTAATAATAAGAAAGTACATAATTTTAAACAAACGCCGTCGCGAAAAGCAAAAACGACTTGAAAGACGCAAACAAATGCAGGCCGAATTTGAATTACAAAGGCCTTATGATTATTTTAAAATGGAGTAAATTGAAAGGAAATTTTAAAAATGCCTTTTATAGATGAACTTAATAATTATAATAACAAACAATCGAATAACCTATTAAACAAAATTGCTTGTGATATTTTAAGCGGTATATGCTCTGCATGCCTTAGTAAGATAAATGAAAAACATATTGAAGGCTGGATATTGCTTCATCGTGAGGATGCCGCTACAATCGTTTGCGATTATCCAAAAGTGCCCGGTATTGATGCTTCGGTAATTAATGAATCGGTTATAAAAAAATCCGATTTAAAAAGTGAATTAGAAAATTTACTTAATAAAGAAGGATTTACTAATTTTTCTATAAAATTCGAAAATCAGTCAGAATATCGCAAATCAGATAAAAGAAGCTTTTGGTCCGGCAAGTATGCTAATGAACCAACAGGCGTAAAAGGTTACATGGTACATATAACTATTAACTGGTGATATAAAAAAGGGAACACAGATAACGGTTCTGTGTCTTGACAAAATCTCTTAATTACCAAGGAAACAGTCGAAGAAATTCGGCTGTTTTTTTATATTGACAACCGAACAGTTGTTCGGTATAATTATTGTATGGATATTATTAATGATTACAAAAAATGCTGTTTTTCGGGATACAGACCTTCAAAATTCCCGTTTAAACTTAATAACGCTAATGCGGATTTTTCTGTTTTTCAAAAGCGTCTTTTTAAAACGGTTGAATCACTTATTGAGGACGGTTGCCGCACCTTTTATTGCGGTATGGCGATGGGATTTGATATTATTGCCGCCGAAGCGGTGCTTTATTTCCGCGGAAAAATACCGAATATTAATTTAATTTGCGTAATACCTTTTGAAGAGCAAGAGAAGTCTTATAGCGCTAATTGGAAAAACAGGTATAATTTCATTCTTGAAGCGTGCGACGAGGTTATACTTCTTTCAAAGGAATACCATAGCGGTTGTTACCAAAACCGTAATAAATTTATGGTAGATAACAGTGATTACGTTGTTACCTGGTACGACGGTCAGCCAGGGGGGACTCGCAATACTCTTACCTACGCTAAAAAGAAGCTTCGTACCATTGTAAATATAAATACAAGCTATTTAACGGAATTTTATGACAGTCAATTGAATATGGATATATAAAATGCCTTATTTTAAGGCATTTTTTCGTATATATGTATTGACAAATTTTATAATACGAGTATAATTGTATACAGATGTACAAGGAGTGTTATTATGTTTGAATTATCTAACAAAACCAATCTGCTCGAGCAAGACACATATAAATATTCATTGCAGGACGTAGCAGAACCAAATCTATACCGCGAACTCTATTCTTACGATACTGTTCCGCGTGTTGCTTTTAACCACCGCAGAGTGCCAATTGGTATGCCGAAGGATATTTGGATTACCGATACTTCTTTGCGTGACGGTCAGCAATCGGTTGAGCCGTATTCGGTTAAGCAAATAGTAGAAATTTATAAATTACTTTCAAAATTAGGCGGCCCTTACGGAATTATCCGCCAGACTGAATTTTTTGTATATAGCCAAAAGGACAGAAAGGCGATTGAGGAATGCCAAGCATTAGGTCTTAAATTCCCCGAAATTACAACATGGATTAGAGCCACTAAGGAAGACTTTAAGCTTGTTAAGGATTTAGGAATTCGCGAAACGGGTATTTTGGTTTCTTGTAGTGACTATCATATTTTCAAAAAACTTAAAATGTCAAGAAAACAGGCTATGGATACATATCTTGCAACCGTTGCCGAGGCTTTTGAAGCGGGCGTTATGCCACGCTGCCACCTTGAAGATATTACAAGAGCCGATTTTTACGGCTTTGTAGTGCCATTTGTAAACGAGCTTATGAAAATGTCACGTGATGCGGGAATTCCTGTTCGTATTCGTGCTTGTGATACTATGGGCTACGGTGTACCGTATCCTGAGGTTGTGATTCCACGTAGTGTACCCGGTATTATTTACGGCTTACAGCATTATTCGGATGTTCCTAGTGAATTACTTGAATGGCACGGCCATAATGACTTTTATAAGGCGGTTGCAAATGCTTCTACCGCTTGGCTTTACGGTGCTTCTGCTGTTAACTGTTCACTTTTAGGTATCGGCGAACGTACAGGTAATGTTCCGCTTGAAGCAATGGTTATGGAATATGCTTCGCTTCGTGGCTCGTTTGACGGTATGGACCCAACTGTTATTACCGAAATTGCTGATTTCTTCCGCAACGAAATCGGTTATAATATCCCTGTTATGACACCGTTTGTTGGTAAAAACTTTAACGTTACACGTGCCGGTATTCACGCTGACGGTCTTTTAAAAGATGAAGAAATTTATAATATTTTCAATACAAAGAAAATTTTAAACCGTCCCGCATCCGTGCTTGTAGGTAAGGCAAGCGGTCTTGCAGGTATTGCTTATTGGATTAATAATAACTACGGTCTTTCTGCAGACGAAATGGTAGATAAAAAAGACCCGCTTGTTATTAAGCTTAAAGAGTGGATTGATGCCGAATACGAAGACGGCAGACAGACAACACTTTCCAATACCGAGCTTGAAACTAAAATTGAAGAATTATCCGGCGGTAAATTTTGCCGTCTGTAAGGAGTTTATATATGATTGACCATAAAAATGTTTCTTTAGCAGACCAGGTTTACGATGTTTTAGAAACCGATATTTTAAGCGGTAAATACGTTCGAGGTGACGTTTTAACCGAAAGTAAGCTTTGCGAACAGTTGGGCGTTAGCCGCACACCTATAAGAGAGGCTTTACGCCGTCTTGAACAGGAAAATCTTATAAAAGAAACCGCAAAGGGCTGTTTGGTAATTGGTATTACCGAAAAGGATTTGGACGATATTTTTATTGTTCGCGAACAGCTTGAAGGTCTTGCAGCTTCCTTTGCGGCAAGTAATTTTAATGAGGAAGAAATAGAGAAACTAAAATCTGTTATAGAGCTTCAGGAATTCTATCTTCAAAAGCACGATGCCGAGCAGATTAAGGTTATGGATAACCGCTTCCACGAAACGCTTTACAGTCTTTCGGGTAGTGTAGTATTTTATAACATTCTTTTATCACTTCATAAAAAGGTTCAAAAGTACCGCAAGGCATCTATTCAGTCAAAATCACGCGCAACAGAATCTGTTGCAGAGCATAGAAAAATATTTGATGCTATTGTAGCAAAGGATGCAAAGCTTGCAGAACAATATGCAGCAGAACACGTTAAAAATGCTTATAACCATATAATTGGAAAGGACTAATAAAAATGGGCTTAACTATTGCACAAAAAATTATTAAAGCGCATATGATAAGCGGCGATATGACCGTAGGTCAAGAGGTTGCGCTTAAAATTGACCAAACCTTAACTCAGGATGCAACAGGTACTATGGCATATCTTGAATTTGAAACAATGGGACTTGACCGCGTTAAAACCGAGCGCAGTGTTGCTTATATTGACCATAACACCTTGCAGTCGGGCTTCGAAAATGCTGACGACCACAGATATATTCAGTCGGTTTGTAAAAAGCACGGTATTTACTTCTCACGTCCGGGTAACGGTATTTGCCATCAGGTTCATTTAGAGCGTTTTGGAAAGCCGGGTAAGACATTAATCGGTTCAGACTCTCACACACCAACAGGCGGCGGTATAGGTATGCTTGCAATGGGTGCAGGCGGTCTTGACGTTGCAGTAGCAATGGGTGGCGGCGCTTACTATATAACAATGCCTAAAATGTATAAGGTAAACCTTATCGGTAAGCTTAATCCGTTTGTTACCGCTAAGGATATTAGCCTTGAAATTTTGCGTATATTATCGGTTAAAGGCGGTGTTGGCGCTATTATCGAATGGGGCGGCGAGGGTATTAAATACCTTTCAGTTCCCGAACGCGCTACTATTACTAATATGGGTACCGAGCTTGGCGCTACAACCTCAATTTTCCCGTCTGACGAAATTACAAAGCAATTCCTTATTGCCGAAGGCAGAGGAGAAGACTACGTAGAGCTTTCATCTGACCCTGATGCAGAATACGACCGTATTATTGATATTGATTTGAACGAGTTGAAGCCTTTAATTGCTTGTCCTCATAGCCCTGATAATATCGTTACAGTTGAATCTCTCAAAGGTACAAAGGTAGACCAGGTTTGTATCGGTTCTTGTACTAACTCTTCACTTTTTGATATGCTAAAGGTTGCGGCACTTTTAAAGGGCAAGACAATCGACCCGAGTGTTAGCCTTTCAATTTCACCCGGCTCTAAACAGGTGCTTACTATGCTTGCAGATTGCGGCGCTTTATCGGATATTTTAGCTTCTGGTGCTCGTGTACTCGAATGTGCTTGCGGTCCTTGTATCGGTATGGGCTTCTCGCCAAATTCTGCAGGTGTATCTCTTCGTACCTTTAACCGTAACTTTATCGGTCGTAGCGGTACCGCAGATGCAAGTGTTTATTTGGTTTCGCCCGAAACTGCAGTTGCAGCAGCAATTACAGGCTACATTACCGACCCAAGACTTTTAGGCGATATGCCCGAGGTTAAAATGCCCGAAAGCTTTAAGATTGATGACAGCGCGGTTATTGAACCCGCAACACCTGATGAAGCTCAAAATCTTGAAGTTTTGCGCGGTCCTAATATTAAACCTTTCCCCGAAAGTATTGCTCAAGAGGATACTCTTTCTGCAGAATTGGTATTAAAGGTAGGGGATAATATCACTACCGACCATATTATGCCTGCAGGTGCCAAAATTTTGCCTTACCGTTCAAATATTCCGCACCTTTCGCAGTTCTGCTTCGGTGTTTGCGATTCTACTTTCCCTGAACGCGCAAAGGCTCTCGGTCAGTCTATAATTGTTGGTGGTAGCAACTACGGACAAGGCTCTTCTCGTGAACACGCAGCACTTGTACCAATGTATTTAGGTGTTCGCGCGGTTATTACAAAAAGCTTCGCTCGTATACATATTGCAAACCTTATAAATTCGGGCATTATGCCTTTAACCTTTAAAAATGCCGATGATTACGATAAGCTTAACCAAGGCGATAAGCTATCATTATCTAATGTGTTTGACGGTATGGACAAGGGTGAAATCACTCTTAAAAACGAAACAACAGGCGAAAGCTTCACTCTTTGCTGTTCGTTTACCGAAAGACAAAAAGCAATCTTAAAAGCAGGCGGACTCCTCGCTTACACAAAGGAAGGCAAATAATATGGAACAGTATATAAACAGTGCTGTAGAGCATTTTAAAAACCTTTTAGAAGAGCAAATTGCCCGTCAACAAAAAATGGAAAACGATAACGGCGCTACCGATTATTCAAAGCTAGATAAAATAATTATCGGTATTTGCGGTGGCGACGGTATTGGACCGATTATTTCTAAAGAAAGCATTCGTCTTTTAGAGTTTCTTTTAAAGGACGAAATTGCAAGCGATAAGGTTGAGCTTAAGTTTATTGACGGCCTTACTATTGAAAACCGTATGGCTAAAAATAAAGCCATTCCTGATGATGTTTTAGCAGAAATCAAGGCTTGTAACGTAATATTAAAGGGACCAACAACCACTCTAAAAGGCGGCTCACTTGAAAGCGCAAACGTTGCAATGCGCAGAGAGCTTGACCTTTATGCAAACGTTCGTCCCGTTTGTGTACCCGAGCTTGGAATTGATTGGATGTTCTACCGCGAAAACACCGAGGGTGAATACGTTTTAGGCAGTAAGGGTATTGATATTCCCGATACTTTAGCGTTTGACTTTAAGGTGACAACAAATGCAGGAACAAAGCGTATCTGCCGCGCGGCATTTGAATATGCAAAGAAAAACGGCAAAACAAACGTTGCAATTGTTACTAAAGCAAATATTATGAAAAAGACCGACGGTAAGTTTTCGGAAATAGCACACCAAATCGCAAACGAATATCCCGAAATTACTGCAGAAGACTGGTATGTGGATATTATGACTGCAAACCTTATAAACGAAAGTATTCGTTCAAATTTCCAGGTGTTCGTTATGCCTAACCTTTACGGTGATATTATTACTGATGAAGCAGCGCAAATTCAAGGCGGAGTAGGTACTGCCGGTAGTGCTAATATAGGTGATAAATATGCTATGTTTGAGCCAATTCACGGCTCAGCACCTCGTCTTATTGAAGCGGGTAGAGGCGATTACGCTAACCCGACAAGTATGTTTAAAGCAACCGAAATGATGCTAAGACATATCGGCTTTATTGATAAGGCGAATAAATTAAACCAAGCGTTAAATATCTGCACCGAAACCGAGAAAAAAGTTGTGGTTGACGATAGTGAAAATAGTGCTACCTGCTCACAATTCGGTGATTATTTAATGGAAACAATAGAAAAATTAGCGTAAATTATTAAAACCACTATGGATTAATTTCCATAGTGGTTTTTTATTCAATAACTATTAAAATTGAAAAGTTTCGTCCTGTGAAAGTTTAAGGTTAATAACCTTTTCTTCAAAAGGCAATTTAAGGGAAATATCAGTGTCATTTTCCGCAAGAATGGTGCCGTGGCAGACTTTATTTTCAATATCCCAATTCATTTCAACAGTTCCGTTTTGATAATGTAATTTTGCATTGCCCTTGTTAAAGGCTTTAGGACAAGCAGGTAAAATTTTAAGAATTTTATCTGTCGAGAAAAGAAGCGTTTCCTGTACCGCATTAACATAGCTTAAAATAGCATCAAACTGTACGGGTGAAGTAAATTCGCTTGAACATTCTTCTGTGGTAATGCCCATATCTCTGAAATCAGTACCCGTTGTAAAAAAATTATCGTAAAGGCATACCTTGGGCAAATAGCTAATAATCTTAAATGCTTCTTCACTTTCTTCAAGACGCGAAAATACAGAAGAAATGTGAGGTATGGACCAACCTGCAAAAGAGCCCAACTCGCGCAATTCCAAAGCGCGTTTAAAGTGTTCTAAAAGTTTCTTGTCACCCGAATTTGTAATTTCATTTCCGGGGAAAACAGGGTATAGGTGCGAAATGTGACGGTGCGGGTAATAGTCACTAACGTTTTCATCAATCCATTCGGCAACCGCACCATCCTTATTTATTAAATAATCGGGAATTGCTTTAAGCATTTCTTGCCATTTAGCTACGCTTTCTTTAGGGATAGAATGAGTAGCAGAGGCTTCTATTAAATTTTGTAAAAGCTCTTTAAGTATTGCAATTTCTACTGTTGGGTTTTTAGTAACCGTCATCACAAGTGATTTGTTTGGGATTTGGAATTCGCTCGGTGTGTTTTCAGGGGAAACAGCAGGGTATAAAATTAAGTTTCCGTTATCATCTAAATAATGAAAATCCTCGTAAAATTGCGCGGCTTCAAGCATAAATGGTAGAATTTTATTTTTGAAAATCTCTTCGTTTTTCGTAAATTTATAATATTTATAAAAGTGCGAGGAAAGCCAACCGGCAACACCACAAAAATGAAGAATTACAGGCACCCACCAAGCAATTTTAGAGTTGATTGGCGTTGTATATGTGCCAACAAAAATACCGCGGCAACCGAATAATTGCTTTGCATTTTCTCTAAAGCCGTCCATTCGGTCGAAGTAGTATTTAATAAGCGGCAGAACTAAATTTGAAAGTCCGCCAACGTCTGTGTGCCAATAAATACTCTGTACGTTTTCGTTTGCAACGTTATGTGTGAACAATCTGTCATAGCCACAAGGCCATATACCGTATAATGGGAAGGGAAGTCCGTTTTCGGCTGAACCGCTTATAAATAAATATCTGCCAAAGCGCCATAACTTTTCTGCAAGCTCATTTTCCATTACGCTGTCGCGCGCTTGTTGTAAAAGTTCTTCGTTAGAGTGAAATTCTTCACCGTTATAGATATTAACGTTAGCAGAGTTATAATACTTTTGGTATTCGGGTAAATTTTCGTTATAAAGCTCGTCGTAATTTTGCGGACACTCGTTAATGGCTTCAATTGATTTATTAATTGCATTTTCTCTGTTATCTTCACAAGAAAAGGCCTTAATTAAAATAAGAAATTCTTTTGAAGGGGAAGCAAAAATACCGTCTTTGGTAACCGAAATATCGTTATTTGAAATCATTTTACTAACAATACCGAAGTATTGACCATTATTGGCAGAAGAATAAATGTGACAGTCGTTTATATTTTTATATTCTGCAAATTGGCTATCCTTAAGCTCGGTTTCTTTTTCGGCTTCGCCTTCATTATTGTTGAAAAAGCCTGACGAAAGTTTTATATATGTGTCTTTTTCGGAGGTGACTTTAATAACCGCAATGTCACGTTTTCTTGACATAAAATATTTACGGCAAAAGGCAGAAGCATCTAAATTATAAGTGATTTCAACCTCTGAAGTATCGGCATGAATAACACGTCTGTAGTTATTGTAAATACCGTTTGCAGTAAAATCTAATTTTACACAGCCTAAGGTTCGCATATCTGCAAGCGTGGTGGCATAATTTTGTTTTTTAAGCTCGTTTTGCATAATACGGTGAGCGTCCTCATAATCACCTTTACTTTGAAGCTCACGCATTTCTTTTAGACAGTGCGAAACATTTGGAATATCCGCATCGGCACCGTTATGCCACAAATCGCTTCTGTTAATTATTAAATGCTCTCTTGAAACGCCACCATATAATAAAACACCCGTAACACCATTGCCGATTGGTGTACCGTCTCTCCATCGGTGGCAAAAGGTTGATGCGGGTCTTTTCATAAATATATCATTAATAGAGTAGTTGTGATTATTAGGCATAATATCGCTCCTACAAATGCAATCTTTTCTAAATAATATCATAAGTAAAATATACTGTCAATTACGCATTTTTACTTAAAATTTGTTACTATTTTTTACATTATAAAAAACAAAAAATCCAAACCCAACCAAAAGGTTGAATTTGGATTTTTGGTGCGGGTGACAGGACTTGAACCTGCACGCGTAAGCGCTAGCTCCTAAGGCTAGTGCGTCTGCCAATTCCGCCACACCCGCATATTGTTACCAACACATTTTACTTCAAAATTATGAAAATGTCAAGTATTTAAATTAATAACTTTACCCTTTAACCAAAACCCCTCTTTTTCGTAAAATATAATAGTGAAAGTGGGGGATATTGTGTACAAAACTAAAAATAGTAAAAAAAGTTATATTCTTTTAAGATGGCTTTGTGTATTACTTGCATTTTCTTGCGTTTTAGGGTATAGTTATTATATGATGCAGCCTGTTATAATTAGGTATGCCCAGAGTGTTGCAGAAACGGTTATGCTAAACAGCGCCAACGAAGCAATAGTAAATATTCTTAATAGCGAAAATATTGATTATAATGATATTGTAACCCTTTCAAGAAATAAAGATGGCACGGTAACTAGTCTTGAAACAAATATTTATAAAACTAATTACTTGAAAAGCAATATTTCAAATGAAATTTCAAGAATTATTGCAAACAGGGAACGATATAATGTAGGGATACCGATTGGTACATTTTTTGCTAATACCTATACCTCGGGTTTGGGGCCTGATTTAAATTTTAAAATGCAGATAACAACCACCGCATTTGCGGATTTCGAGGATGAGTTTCACTCAGCGGGTATCAATCAGGTGCTTCACAGTATAAATGTTAAAATTAAAATCAACGGTACAATTCTTGTTGCGGGATATAAAAAGAATATTAGCGTAACAACAACAGCTATGGTTGCACAAACTGTAATTGCAGGCTTTGTACCGGATTCGTTTACAAATGTTATAGAAGAAGAAAGCGATAATACCGCAGGTCTTATAAATGATTACGGCGGAATTACGGGAGGATAAAATGGATATTAAAACAGCGCAGCAAAGAATAAATGAACTTTCTGAAATTTTAAAATACCATAATAGAAAATACTATATTGAGGATTCGCCCGAAATTGAGGATTTCGAGTATGACGCTATGCTACGCGAGCTTGAGGATTTGGAAAGCGAATTTCCGCAGTTTAAAACAGAGGATTCACCAACACAAATGGTTGGCGGTGCGGCTTCTAAATTGTTTTCACAGGTTGTTCATACTGTAAAAATGGAAAGTCTTCAAGATGTTTTTAATTTTGAAGAATTAAGAAACTTTGCAGCTAAAATTGATACCACTAAAACTGAATTTTCAGTTGAACCTAAAATTGACGGTCTTTCGGTTTCGCTTGAATACCGTGACGGCTTGTTTTTCCGTGGTTCTACCCGTGGTGACGGTGAGGTAGGAGAGGATGTTACTGCAAATTTATTGCAGATTGAAAGCATACCTAAGGCAATTAAATTTATGGGTGAATTAGAGGTTCGCGGCGAAGTATATATGCCTCGCGAAAGCTTTTTAAGCTTGGTTAAAAGGCAAGAGCTTTTGGGTGAAGCGCCTGCAAAAAATCCCCGTAACGCTGCCGCAGGCTCACTAAGGCAAAAAAATCCTAAAATCACTGCCGAAAGAAAGCTTGATATTTTTGTTTTTAATATTCAAAGAATTACCGAAAAAACCTTTGAAAGCCATATTGAAACATTAGATTTTCTTAAAAGTTTAGGCTTTAATACCTTACCAACCTATAAAAAATGCGAAACTGTTGATGAGGTAATTGAAGAAATTAACCGTATTGGTGAAAGTCGTGGTAATTTACCTTACGATATTGACGGCGCGGTTGTGAAAAGTGATAATTTAGCCTATCGTGAATTATTGGGTAGTACTTCTAAATTTCCTAAATGGGCAGTTGCTTTTAAGTATCCGCCTGAAGAAAAACAAACAGTTTTAAAAGAAATCGAAATTGGTGTAGGTAGAACAGGCGCGCTAACCCCCACGGCTATTTTTGACCCAATTCAATTAGCCGGTACTACTGTAAGCCGTGCCACACTTCATAATCAGGATTTTATTACTTCAAAGGGTATTTGTATTGGCGATACCATTACCGTTCGTAAAGCGGGGGATATAATTCCCGAAGTTCTTTCGGTTGTAAAGCACGGAGAAAACACCGAAGTATATAAGATGCCTGAATTTTGTCCATCGTGCAATTCGCCTGTATTCCGTGAAGAAGACGAAGCGGTTTTACGTTGTACAAATGCAGATTGCCCCGCACAGCTTTTACGCCATTTGATACATTTCACCTCGCGTGATGCTATGGATATTGAAGGTCTTGGACCTGCCGTTTTGGAACAACTTTTACAAAATGGACTCATAAGTAATATAGTCGATTTATATAATCTTGATTACGAAAAGGTAGCTTTACTCGAACGCACAGGCGAAAAATCGGTACAAAATCTTAAAAATGCTATTGAAAATTCAAAACAAAATGATTTATCAAAGCTTATTTTTGCGCTTGGAATTCGTCATATCGGTAGCAAAGCAGGTAAATTATTAGCAGAGCATTTTGGCACTATGGAAGCACTATTGAACGCTAAATCAGAAGATTTTGAAGCAATTGAAGGCTTTGGAAGTATTTTAGCAAAGTCGGCCTTTGAATTTTTCTCACTTGAAGATACTAGGGAAATGCTCAAAAAATTAGAAGCATTAGGTCTTAATATGAAGTCTTTAAAAGAGGTTAAGGATAATCGATTTACAGGTCTTACATTTGTGCTTACGGGCACCTTGCCGACCTATTCAAGAAATGAAGCAGCCGCTATTATTGAAGGCTTTGGCGGTAAAACCTCGTCATCTGTTTCAAAGAAAACAAGCTATGTATTAGCAGGTGAGGAAGCCGGTAGTAAGCTTGATAAAGCAAATAAATTAGGCGTTGCTGTAATTAATGAAGAAGAATTTAATCAGATGATAAAATAAACTCCTGAAAAGGAGTTTATTTTATCCGTCATAATCTTCGATTGCTAAAAGCGCTTCATCCTTTGTTAAAAACGGTATGCCGTTTTTCAAATGTTTTAGGTCCTCGTTTGGTAAGGTGTCAAGCACAATATCCCCAAACACCTCTACAACCTCGCCATTATTCATTAAAACAACTGTATCCTCGTATGAGCGCAAAACCCAATTATCCTGCTTTTTAACGGAATTTTTGGCGATTATAAAAGAAGTAGAAATTATGACTATAATAAAAACACCAAGTAAAATTCCCAGAACAAAGTATTTTTTATTTTTAATTTTATTCATAAAAGCACCTCGAAAAGTATTTTTGGCAAATTTTATACATTTATTCAAAATTCGGTTGGCATAATGCCGTTGATTAATAAAACCGCGACTGATGCCATTACCGCAAAGGGAGAATATTCCTTTGTTAATTTAATTTTAAATTCGCTAGGGTCAATTTTATTGCCAAAATTATCGGTAACTGTTCTTTGCAATGCTGCAAGCAGACCACTATCATTTATGCTTGAAAGTGTTATTGTGTTCTTTAAACTTGCACCGCAGCTAATTACTGCAATACCGTTTTTTTGAAAAATTTCGAGTGCTTTATGGTTAATATCCTCGCAAATACCAATAATACCAATAGGGAATTGTTGGTTTTCAAATCGGGGTGTTTCGTCAATAAATACGGCGATTCCGTTTTTTGTATCAATTTCTGTTTTTTTATAGGCGCTAATTATCGTAAAACTTCCGTTGTTTTTTATTACAGATTTATCTGAAATATATGAGGCGCCGTATTTTGTAAGTATTTCTATAATTTCCTTTTCGCGTTTATCTTTTCTGCTTGAAAAAAGAATAACCATTTAATTCACCTAAATTTTATTGTTACCAAAAAAATCGATTATTTTATTAAAATTATGTAAATTAAAGTTTTCAAAAAAATTCATTTTTTTAGAAAAAACTATATTTTTTGGTAAAAATCAATAAAATTGTAAACTAAAGTAGCGAAAAATATCAATGTTTAGTTGCTTGTAAAAGACGTGTATTTAGTGTAGAATGGTATTTGTAATAAATATTTTGGAGGCTTATTATGACAATTGGTGAAAAAATTACCCACTTAAGAAATTCTATGTCTATGTCGCAGGAGGCATTGGCTGATAAGCTTTTGGTTTCCCGTCAGGCAGTTTCTAAATGGGAAATGGACCAGGCACAACCACAGATAGATAATGTATTACAAATTTGCGAGCTTTTTAATATATCGAGTGATGAATTAATTCACGATGAAATTAGTATAAATCGTGCCCCAAAGGGCGCACCTGTTAAAAATAAGTATTTTGGTACTGACGGCTTCAGAGGTGAAGCAAACCTTAACCTTACTTCTATGCAGGCTTATAAAGTTGGTAGATTTTTAGGTTGGTATTTTTCTTCTAACCTTTCAGGTTGCCAAAAGGCAGGGTACAGACCAAAAATAGTTATCGGTAAGGATACTCGTCGTTCAAGCTATATGCTTGAATATTCTATAGTTGCTGGTATTACTGCTTCCGGTGCAGATGCTTATATGCTACACGTTACCACAACACCAAGTATTTCTTACGTTACAAGACAGGATGAATTTGATTGCGGTATTATGATTACTGCTTCTCATAACCCTTATTATGATAACGGTATTAAGGTTATAAATAAATTCGGCGAAAAGCTTGATGATGAAACAACTGCATTAATTGAAGCGTATATTGACGGTAATCTTTCGGCATTAGGTGTAGAAGGTAAGGATTTACCGTTAGCTCACCGTGACCGTATTGGTAGGATTATTGACCATGTTTCCGGCAGAAACCGTTACGTTGGTTATCTAATTTCTGTTGCTTCAAATTCTTATAAAAACCTTAAAATCGGTCTTGATTGCGCTAACGGCGCTTCTTGGATGATTGCAAAGGCAGTTTTTGATGCTTTAGGTGCGCAGACTGTTATTATCGGCGCAGAGCCTGACGGTCTTAACGTAAACAACGGTTGTGGTTCAACACACGTTGAAAAACTTTGCGAGCTTGTAAAAGAACGCCATTTGGACGTTGGCTTCGCATTTGACGGCGACGCCGACCGCTGCATTGCAGTTGATGAAAACGGCAATGTGGTTGACGGTGACGGTATGATGTATATACTTGCTAACCGTTTAAAATCACGCGGAATGCTTAATGGCGATACTGTAGTTGCAACCGTTATGTCAAATAGCGGCTTCTTTGCTTCACTTGAAAAGGTTGGCATTAAGTGCGATCAAACCAAGGTTGGCGACCGTTTTGTTTACGAATCAATGCAGAATAATAATTTCAGTCTTGGCGGCGAACAGTCGGGTCATATTATTCTTAAAAAATACGCTACAACAGGCGACGGTATTTTAACCGCAATTATGATTGCAGAAGAAATGTGCGACCGCAAATCAAGCCTTAGCAGCTTGGTTGAGCCACTTACACTTTACCCACAATATATGATTAATGTAAGGGTTAAGGATAAATCCGCAGTTATGAATGATAGCGACGTTTTAGCCGAAAAGGATAAGGTAGAAGAATTAATTGCAGGTAACGGCAGAGCATTACTTCGTGAAAGCGGTACCGAGCCCGTTATTCGTATTATGATTGAAAGCGAAACACAAGACCTTTGCGTTAAATATGCTCAGATGATAAAAGAAGTTATTGATAAAAAAGGCCATATTGTTGTATAATATACTTATAAAGGAGATATTGCTATGAAATTTATTACAACTAAAACTTATGAAGAATTAAGTAATAGGGCTGCTGATATAATTGCGGCTCAAATAATTGTAAAGCCTAATTGCGTATTAGGTCTTGCAACAGGCTCGTCACCTGTTGGCACATATAAGCGCCTTATAGAAGATAATAAAAACGGTAAGATTGATTTTTCTACCGTTACCAGCGTTAATCTTGATGAATATGTAGGACTTGACGTCTCAAGCGACCAAAGCTACCGTTACTTTATGAATGATAACTTATTTAATCACGTTAATATTGATAAGGCAAAAACCTTCGTTCCTAACGGCTGCGCGGCAGACCTAAAGGCAGAAGGCGAAGCATATGATAATATGATTAAAGAACTTGGCGGTATTGATTTACAACTTTTAGGCATAGGTCTTGACGGTCATATCGGATTTAATGAACCCGATAAATTCTTTACAGCAGCAACACACGAGGTTGTTTTGGATGAATCCACCATTAAAGCAAATGCACGTTTCTTCCAGAATGAAGATGAGGTGCCGAAGACTGCTATTACAATGGGCATGATGTCCATTATGCAGGCTAAAAAGGTGCTTCTCGTTGCTAACGGCGCTGCCAAAAAGGAAATTATTGAAAAGGCCTTCTTTGGCCCTATTGACCCAATGGTGCCCGCATCAATTTTACAGTTACATCCTGATGTAACAGTTATTTATAGCGAAAACTAAAATTAAACAAAATTAAAAACGCAGGTTTAAAACCTGCGTTTTTTTGTTTAGAAATAATTTTAATTTGATAAATAATACTTAACTAATGATTGAAGTAAAGTATCGCGGTCGATTCTTCTAATAAGATTTCGCGCGTTATTGTGTGTTGTAATATAGGTTGGGTCTTCCGAGAGGATGTAGCCAACAAGTTGATTTATAGGGTTATAACCTTTTTGCTTAAGCGCATCGTAAACCGTAATTAAAATGCTTCTGATTTGTTGTTCGGTTTGGTCACCGATAGAAAAGGTCATCGTTCTGTCATCCATTATTAACACCTCTCAAGATATATTATATATACATTTTATACTTAAATACAAAAAAGTGCAAGTATTATTTTCGCAAAATAGCTCCAACAGCCTCAAGTTTTTTAATAATTTTGGCATTGATGTCGTCAATTTCCTTATCAGTAAGTGTGCTATCCTGTGAGCGAAGGAATACACTAAATGCAACACTCTTTTTGCCTTCGGGAATTTGTGAGCCTTGATATACGTCAAAAAGCTCAATTTTTTCAAGTAATCTTCCTGCACCTGAAGAGATTGCTTTTTCGAGTGTACCAACAGGAACATCAATGTCAACAAGCATTGCATAATCGCGTTCAACGGCAGGGAATTTAGGAAGCGGTTTATATACAGTTTTGCGTTTTTCAATTCCTAAAAGTACATCAAGCTTAATTTCAGCAACATAAACGCGTGTATCAATACCGTAAGCTTCTGCAACAACGGGATGAACCTCACCAAAAACAGCACATTCCTTGTTGTTAGCTTTAACAAGTGCTTGTCTGCCGGGGTGGAGATATGGCTCATTGCTTCTCTCAAACTGTGTATGCGCGCCTAAAAGCTTGCAAATTGATTCAACAAGACCCTTTAATGTAAAGAAATCTTCATCTTTACCGTAGATACCGATAGACATTGTTGGAATTTCAAGCGGTTGTTCGGTAATAGGTAAGGACTTAGGAATAAAGCGTTTGCTTATTTCGTAGAATCTTCCATCAGGTATCTTCTTATTAATGTTTGTTGCAAGAACGGTTAACAAGCTTGTTGTAAGCTGTGTACGCATGGTTGAATATTCGTCGCCCAATGGATTAATAATCTGTATCTGATTGCGGCGTTCATCGTCATCTGCAAGTAAGAGTGTATCAATTGCTTTTGAACCGATGAATGAATAGGTTGCAATCTCGTAAGTGCCGTTAGCGTTAAGAAGCGCTTTGATTTTATCGGTCTTAATTCTTTCGGGAAGCTTTTTGCCGCGAATCACATCGCCCTTCATAGGTGTACCGATAATATGGTCATAGCCGTAAATTCGCATAACCTCTTCGGCTAAATCGGCTCTGCCTTCAATATCATCGCGAATAGACGGAACCTTTGTGGTGAGCATATTGCCGTCAATAGTTGTTTCAAGACCTAACAAGTTAAGAATTTCTACAATTCTTTCATTAGGAATATTAACACCTAAAAGCTCTATAATGCTATCGGTAGTAACATTTAAAATCTTTTCTTCGGGTAATCCGTTATTACGGTCTAATACACCGTCAATAATATCACCGGCGTCAAGGTCGTAAATCAACTGTAAAGCGCGTTCCATAGCGTACTCAACATTAATAATGTCAACGCCTTTTTCGAAACGACCACTGGCTTCGGTACGAATACCTAAAGCTCTGCCTGTGTGACGAACATTATCACGGCGGAACTTAGCAGATTCTAAGAAAAGATCAGTTGTATCGTCTTCGATTTCACTTTCCTTACCGCCCATAATACCCGCAAGGCAGGATGGCTTCTCACCGTCTGCAATAACAAGCATATTTTCGTTAAGAACATAATCCTTGCCGTCAAGTGTAGTGATTTTTTCGCCGTCAACTGCATTTCTTACAATAATTTTCTTATCTGCTAAATCATTGTAATTAAATGCGTGCATAGGCTGACCTGTTTCAAGCATAACAAAGTTTGTAATATCAACAATGTTATTAATTGGGCGCATACCAGAGCCCAAAAGGCATTTTTGCATCCAAGCAGGAGATTCTTTAATTCTTAAATTCTTTACAACTCTACCAATATAACGGGGGCATAAATCGTAATTTTGAACCTCAACATCAATATAATCGGTTATATTTTCACCAACAGTTTTATAAGAGGGAACAGGTGCTTGGAACTTTGTACCTAATACAACGCCGATTTCCTTAGCAACACCTAAGAAACAGTTACAGTCAGGTCTGTTTGCGGTGATTTTAAAGTCAATGATATAATCATCAAGACCTAAAACCTCACGCATATCGGTACCGATAACTTCTGTGTCTTTAAGTATTAAAATACCGTTAACCGAAGCGCCTGCATAATCCGCTTCGGTAATGCAAAGCTCTTCACCCGAGCATAGCATACCGTTTGATTCAACACCACGAAGCTTACCCTTTACAATGTGTGCGCCGCAGGGGAGATAGCTATCATCCAAAGCAGCAGGAACTAATGCGCCTTCAAAAACGTTTTGTGCGCCTGTTACTATTTGAACTAATTCCTCTTTACCGATATTGATTTGGCAAATCTGTAAATGGTCACTGTTTTCGTGGGGTTCAAGCTTTTCAATTCTACCTACAACAACGTTTTTAAGATTGTCGCCCTGAGCTTCAATGCTTTCAACCTCAAAGCCTGCCATAACCATTCTATCGCAAAGCTCTTCAACAGGTACATTTATATCAACATAATATTTAAGTGCTTTAAGTGAAATTTTCATTTTATTTTCCCTCCTTAAAACTGGTCTAAGAAGCGTTTATCGTTTTCGAATAAAAGACGAATATCGCTAATTTTATATCTTGTGGTTGTAAGACGGTCAAGACCGATACCAAATGCAAAGCCTGAATATTCTTCGGGGTCAATACCGCAAGAACGAAGTACATTCGGGTGTACCATACCTGCGCCCAAAATTTCAATCCAACCGCTGCCTTTACATACGCGGCAACCCTTACCGCCGCATTCAGAGCAGGTAACATCTACTTCAACAGAAGGCTCTGTGAACGGGAAGAAGGAAGGACGGAACTTAACTGCAGTATCTTTACCGTAAATTTCACGGGCAAATTCTTCTAAAACACCCTTAAGGTCGCACATAGTAACGCCTTTATCAACCACAAGACCTTCAATTTGATGGAAAACGGGTGAATGGGTAGCGTCAACCTCATCGGCACGGAAAACACGACCGGGACAAATAACACGTATAGGTGGCTTGCGGTTTTCCATTGTTCTTATCTGCGCGGCAGAGGTTTGTGTTCTGAGTAAAAGATTTTCTGCTAAATAGAATGTATCCTGCATATCGCGTGCGGGGTGGTCAGCAGGTACATTTAAGCATTCAAAGTTATAGTGGTCGGTTTCAACCTCAGGTCCGTCAACAACATCGAAGCCCATTGATGTGAAAATATTTATCATATCATCAAGAACTGTGTTAAGCGGATGAAGCTTACCTGTACTTTTTACCTTTGCAGGTAAAGTAATATCAATGGTTTCTTCCTTTAATTTTTCTTGTTGAGCTATTGCCTTAAGCTCGGTTTGTTTTTCGGTAATTAAATTTTCAACCTCTTGCTTTGCTTCATTAACAAGCTGGCCCATAATAGGTCTTTCTTCGGGCGAAAGGGAACCCATTTGCTTTAAAATAGCGGTAAGCTCACCCTTTTTACCTAGGTATTTAACCCTCAGTGTTTCAATTTCGTTTTGGTCCTTAGCGTTCTTAATTGCTTCGGTAGCAATGTCACGAATCGCCTGTAACTGTGATTTCATAAATTTTCCTCCTAAGAGATAGTTAATAAATAAAAAAATAAACTTCGCCCCATAAAAACAGGACGAAGTGAAAATACATTTCTCCGCGGTACCACCCGTATTTTTGCCAAAAGCAAACACTCTTGTAATCTGTAACGGGATTTCCCGTCGGCACCTACTGTGATTTCAACGCCGCTGCTCAGAAGGGAACTTCAGTAAATACCTGCACATACATCCGCTTTCAGCCTTTGGCGGACACTCTCTTAAAGGCGGTATAGACCTACTTTTCTTCGTCTACGCATTTATCTATGACATAATACCATAAACAAGTTGTTTTTTCAAGTCTTTTTTCCAATATTTTTGCAAATATTTTGTATGTCGAAACAATGCACATATTGTTGACATACATCCTCAAATACTATATAATGTATATGTATGTTTTAAAAGGGGGAATAGGGTGCAAAGCTTAAAGAAGATTAATTGCTTTATATTATCCTTTGTATTGTTATTTGTTACGGTTTTTGCTACAACACAAATTGTAAAAGCCGAAACAATTAAAATAGGTGTTATTAACGAACCGGGCACTGTTATGATGGGTGTTGTTTTAAGACAGGACGCTTCAAAATCTGCCGCTAAAATTATAACACTTTGGACCGGCGAATCTCTGACAATTATTGATTCCAAGCGCGATATAACGGGCGCTAATTATACTTGGTACCGCGGCTCGATTACTAAAAACGGCGTTACATATACAGGCTATATCCGTGAGGATATGATTGTTATTACCGAGCATATTGTTGACCCTACCTTTGAACAACAGCTTGCGAATTTTCCGAAGTCTTACCACGCGGATTTAATTAAGCTACATGCTATTTATCCAAATTGGATTTTTAGGGCAGATAAGCTTAATTTAACATTTGCACAAGCGGTAGCTTTGGAGGATGTTGATAACCGTAAACTTGTGCAAGGCTCGAATTTTTCCTTACGTTCTATGCGAAATGGTTGCTACGATTGGAATACAGGTAATTGGGTTGCTCACGATAACGGCACTTGGTACGGCGCTTCCCGTGAATTAATTGCATATTATATGGACCCTAGAAATTTCCTTAATGCGAATGATATTTATGTATATATGATTCAAACAGAGGATTCAACTAATTCTTCTGTTTCTGATATGGAAAAAGTTTTAAGCGGTACTTTTTTGTTAAACAAATATGATGATCCTAATGATACTGCATTTGGCAACTCGTATGTAAATGTAATATTTGAAGCTTCTAAGCAAGCGGTAATTAACCCATTTGTTTTAGCTTCAACAATTCGAATAGAACAAGGTACACAAGGAACATCTGCACTTATCTCAGGAAATAAATTCACCTATGAAAACGAAGTTTACGAAGGATTATATAATTTTTTCAATTTTGGTTCTACAGGAAATAAAAAAGAATTAGTAATTAGAAATGGACTTTTATATGCAAAAAACAGCGGGTGGACAACAAGATCAAAATCAATTATTGTAGGCGCAAAATTATATCGTACA
>JAZRMY010000075.1:0-1351 GCA_045647925.1 Acutalibacteraceae bacterium
AAGAAACCATTGCAGGTGCGAGTGCCTGTAGCCAATGCGGTGCCGCCAGCAGGCGAGTCGGTCACGTAGTTATTTGCTGAACATGTTTCGCTCAGCCCAATTACAGGCGCTTGCTCAAAACCTGTTTCTTCTTCCATTGAGAGGAGTAGGGAACTAACTGCACCGAAACCCATACCGTCACCTATTAAATAAATGACATTTTTGGGTCTCTCTTGATACTCGAATGTGCAACTTGCCAATATGACCATTGCAAAGATGGCAACAAATACGGAATGAATCTTTTTCATGATATCTATATTGTTATAATTTTATACCAATTCATCCGCAAAGGTACTAATTTTTTACGACTTTACCAAACTTTTTTCTTATGTTGGATTGTAATCCTACTCGTATCTTCTTCTAAACACGCGCGCGTACGCGCGTACATTATTATATGTGCGTGCGCACACGCGGGTATATATCCGTATTCTTTATTTCAAAATTATGTTATAAAACATAAAAATCTCCTATTGACAATCAACAAATTACAAAGAAAATGCAAAAAGACCTTAAAATTTATCTCAAAATATTTGGTCAATTCGCCAAAAAGCAGTACCTTTGCAGCCGATTTCGCGCTCAACGCAAGCGAGCGGCAAATGGCAGCGAAATACACTGAAAGATGTTTGTGCTGAAAATCAGTAACTTACGAATAAAGTGTTAAAAAGTTGAAAAAATATTGCTTAAAAATTTGGTAGGTCCAAAAAAAAGCAGTACCTTTGCAGCCGATTTCGCAATGAACGCAAGTGAGCGATATGGACTTGTGAAACTGCTTAATGATGTGATGCTGAAAATCAGCCGCTTACAGATAAAAAGTAAAAAATATTGAAAAAAGTTGCTTAAAAATTTGGTAGGTCCAAAAAAAAGCAGTACCTTTGCAGCCGATTTCGCAATAAGCAAAAACAAAGACGAAATCAACTAGTGATCTTTGAAAGTTTGATTAATCAATGATGTAGTACAAGAGAGTAGGAAACTACTCGATTGGGAAACTGAAAACGTGTAATACGATTTTTATTATACGGTTCCCGTTAAAAGTACACAATAGATTTAGGTTATTCTGAGCTAAAAAAATAATTTCTTTTTACAACGAAGAGTTTGATCCTGGCTCAGGATGAACGCTAGCGACAGGCCTAACACATGCAAGTCGAGGGGCAGCACGAATCAAGCTTGCTTGATTTGGTGGCGACCGGCGCACGGGTGCGTAACAGGTGTGCAATCTGTCCATAATCGGGGAATAGCCCAGCGAAAGTTGGATTAATGCTCCATGTGAGTTTTAGAGGCATCTCTTTAATTTGAAACGCAAGGATTATGGGTG
>JAZRMY010000076.1:0-1567 GCA_045647925.1 Acutalibacteraceae bacterium
CCAATATAGTAGATGCTTTCGATTCTGATACAGCAAAAGTTATTGAAAACGCATTTGAAGTTGAATTTGAAAATAAAATTAACGGTATAGATGGATACACAGGTTTCCCAACTGTAGCAGGTGATGCTAACTATAATTTCAAAAATGATGTTACAATAGCTGTTACAGGCGCTCCTTATTATGGAAGACTTTCTTTAGGCGGTAAGGGAAACTCATATGCATCAGTACTTGATAAGAACCTTAACTTAAGACTAACAGGTTCAACAAGTAACTTCGAATTCGGAGAATGCACCAGCTTAGTAGTAAAAGGCGGCGTACAGGTAATAAAGAGCAGTTCCTTTAGCGGAAGTAATGTAACTTACGCAGGAATTACAGCATTAAATCTTTACGCAACAGAAGAAAAGGCTGCAAAAGCACCTGTATGGTTCATTAATGTAGATGAGAGCGTTAAGAATCATATTGACTTTGTTGAAGGCGAAACAGGTAAATTCCAAGTACCCGCAGATGCAGTTGCAGTAGCAACCGATGCTGAAAGTAATACATATACATCAGATAAGAACGGTATACTTGACCTTTCTGCAGCAGCAGGTGAATACACAGTAAGTATAACTGTAAAAACCTATAACTATTATGTAAAGGGCGGCGCAACAGGAACAGGTATGTCGGAAGATGACCCTGCACCGAGCATTGAAACCGCAGTTACTAATATGGAAGCAAGCGGCGGACTTACCGCTAATGATACTGCAAATATCTGGATTATGCAGGATATTGAAAAACCTACACTTACCGGTGAGGTAAATTCTATTCAGTATGGTTATAACGCTGTAACTACACACAACTTGGCTTATTGGGGTGACACCGTTGAACATCAAGCAAAGATAATTATTAAACCACATCCTGATAACCAAAAGGTTAACACGGGTTTAACCGAAACTTATCTTGCAACTTCAAAAGCAGTAGGTATGGATGAATTTATGTATATAGGCGGTCCTACCGAATTCCAAGATATCAGATTGGTTTATACGTATGGTTCTAATATTTCTAAGCGTTCAGCAATTAATACTAACGGTCAAAACGTTACATTTGGCGAAAAAGTTGAGTTCGGTTATATAGGCCATAATGCAACCGACGAACATACTTGGAATGGAGATATTGTAACCACCACCGATAATGATCAAAAGTTTTTATTAGGTACAGGCTTTGGTAAAGACGGTATATCTAACGAAAAAGCTTCAACCGTTTTATTTAAAAACCATATGGATTGGTCAAGTGCAAGAATTGATATTCCGGCTTACGAAGAAGGTACATATATATTTGAAAAGGACCTTACTTTAGAAATTGATAATGAGAACAATAATGGTCCTATGATTCGTTTTGGTTCAATGGGCGCAAGTACTACTACTACCTTTAGACAAAACATCAATATTAAGCTTACTAATTCAGGCGTAGTTAGATTTGATAACGAAGCAAAAAGTAATGTAGTAGTAGAAGGTGGCGTTCAAATAATCGCCAACAAGAATATTTCTTACACTTTATCGGGTCAAGACCCAACTCCGTTTACCGGCGT
>JAZRMY010000077.1:0-1042 GCA_045647925.1 Acutalibacteraceae bacterium
GCTCCTTTAATTTCCGAAAGTTTTGTAAAATCATAAAAACACGTAGAAATTTGAAAGAATTTATGATATAATGTAATTTACGAAATTATACCCACGCACAAATGCGTTGGAAAGAAGGTGATGTAGTGCTTAAAATCGCTATATGTGATGATGAAAAAGAGTTTTGTGATTCGGCTGAGCGTATGCTGAAACTTTATATGGAAGAAAAGGCTGTGCCGTACCAGGCGGATGTTTTGGGCGTTCCGTCAGAGCTTGTTGACATGACCGAGAAAGGCACTATATACGACGTTTATCTGCTGGATATCTATATGCCCGGTGTTACGGGTATGAGTATCGCCACGGAGCTTCGTAACCGTGATATAAAAAGCCCTATTATTTTTCTTACCTCCTCCACCGATCACGCTCTGGAAGCCTTCGGTGTAGATGCTACCCACTATCTGCTTAAGCCCTATACAAAAGATAGTTTTTATGTGGGTATGGATAAAGCGATGCAGAGTATTGCTTCCCACAAGAACGATAGCGTGATTTTGAAAGTAGATAATGATTACCGGAGCATCCTGGTATCTAAACTGATATACTGCGAAGCAGAGGACAAATATCAGCGCTTATATTTGGAGAACGGAGAAAGACTGCTTGTCCGCATTAGCGGCATGGAACTTTATAAACTGCTTTCGGAATTTGGCTCCTTTTATCACTGCGGCAGAGCGCATATTATCAATCTGAACCATATCAGCCGTGTCACGCAGAGCGGCGCCGAGTTCAAAAACGGCATGCAGCTGAGCCTTCCCCATACGGTGCTGGCAGGCCTTAAAAAAGCCTTTTTCGACTATTTCAATTAGGAGGTGGGATGAATGCAACATATTCTGTTTTTAATACTTACCGTGCTGTCCCACATCGGAGCCTCTTTGTTTTTTGCCAAGCCCCGTTTTAATAAGATCATAACAGTGGCAATTTGGCTTGTTTACGGCGTTGTCTTTTTGTTGTTACCGCCGGATGTGGCGTATGTGAGCTACTTTATTTCCTTTGCGCTGCATTTGGTGCT